>NZ_JBIALD010000007.1:0-355336 GCF_042873115.1 Streptomyces sp. NPDC005017
GAGTTACCTCGCCGGCCTCCACCTCCGCGCCTCGATGATCTGGATCAACGACCTGCTGAAGACGACTGGTTGATCACAACATCACACAGTCCCTAAGCGCGGCAGCACTCGGCGCCACAGCTCCGCTCAGGGGCCCGAGGAACTGCGCAACCCCCTTGCCAGGGGGCGCGGGGAACTGCGCAAACCTCTGCTCAAGGGCGCCAGGCATTACGCCCCCTCCTCAAGGGGGGCGGGGAACTGCGCAGAACAACACCGAACCCGCACCGGAAATGCGGCCCGAACCCCCCCTCCAAAGAGGCGCGGGGAACTGCGCGAAAACCACAACGGACCCGCACCCCAACACCGGCCCGAGACCCCGTCCAAGGGGCGCGGGGAACTGCGCGAAAACCCAGCGCGCCCGCACCCGCACCCCGACAAGCACCGTCCCCCTACGCCCCGCCCCACAGGGCCCCGCGGATCACCCCCCGACCCGCCGGATCAACGCCAGATACATCGCGTCAGTCCCGTGCACATGCGGCCACAACTGCACATCGGGCCCGTCCCCCAACCCCGGCACCCCCTCCAGCAACGGCCGCGCATCGATCAGCTCCGCACCCGGGAACTGCTTGAGCACATCGGCGACCACCGCCCGCGTCTCGGCGAGATGCGGGGAACAGGTGGCATAGCCGACGACCCCACCCACCCGCACGGACTCCAGAGCCGTGCGCAGCAGCCCCCGCTGGAGCGGCCCGAAGCCGTCCAGATCCTCCGGGCGGCGCCGCCAGCGCGCCTCGGGACGGCGGCGCAGGGCGCCGAGGCCGGTGCAGGGCACGTCCATCAGCACCCGGTCGAAGGAACCGGGCCGCCACGGCGGCCGGGTGCCGTCGGCGGCGATCACCTGGTATGGCCCGGGGTTGCCGTCGAGGGCCTTGGCGACCAGCCCGGCCCGGTGCGGCTGCTTCTCGCTGGCCAGCAGCGCGGCACCCCGCCGCGCGGCGAGGGCGCCCAGCAGGGCAGCCTTCCCGCCGGGCCCGGCGCAGCCGTCCAGCCACTTCTCGTCGGGGCCGTCGATCGGGGCGTTGGCCAGGGCGAGCGCGACGAGCTGGCTGCCCTCGTCCTGGACACCCGCACGGCCCTCCCGCACGGCCTCGATCGCGCCGGGCTCGCCGCCCTCGGTGAGCCGCACGGCGTAGGGCGACCAGCGCCCGGCCACCGCGGCCTCCTCGCCGAGGAGTTCCTCGGTCGTGGCCCGGCCGGGCCGGGCGACGAGGGTGACCTCGGGCCGCTCGTTGTCGGCGGCGAGCAGCTCCTCGATGCCCTCGCGGCCGCCGCCCAGCGAGTCCCACAGCGCCGAGACGACCCAGCGGGGGTGCGAGTGCACCACGGCCAGATGGTCCTCCGGGTCCTCGTCGTACGACGGGGCGACCCGGGCCAGCCAGCCGTCGAGGTCGTCCTGCGCGATCTTCCGCAGCACGGCGTTGACGAACTTCGCCCGGCCGTCGCCGAGTACCACCCGTGCGAGCTCCACGGTGGCCGACACGGCCGCGTGGGTGGGGATACGGGTGCCGAGCAGCTGGTGCGCCCCGAGGCTCAGCACGTCCAGGACGGGCGGGTCGACCTCCCGCAGCGGCCGGTCCACGCACTCCGCGATGATCGCGTCGTACGTCCCCTGCCGGCGCAGCGTCCCGTAGACCAGCTCGGTCGCCAGCGCCGCGTCCCGCGCGTCGAAGTTCTCCGGGCCCTCCTTCTCCCGCGCCTTGCGCAGCAGCGGCGGCAGCACGAGGTTGGCGTACGCGTCCCGCTCGTCCACCGCGCGCAGCGCGTCGAAGGCGAGGATGCGGACGGGGTCCTTCTTGGGCCGCCGGTAGGGCTTGCCGGTCGTACGGGGCCGGCGGGGGGTGTCGCTCACGAAAAGGTGCTCCGGATTTCTGTATACGGTCTGCGCCCAGCGTACGTCGGCCGCCGAGCGGGTGCGCGAGCGCGGGAACCGAGCCGACGCCGGACGGATGCACGAGCGCGGGAACCGAGCCGCGCCCGGGCCTGCACGGCGGCCGCGGGGCGGATACGCGCGGGGCCGGGGCCGGGCGGCTCAGGAGCCGACCGTCTCCCCCTCCGCGATCCGCACACCACGCGCCCAGTCCGCGGCCTTCATCGGCTTCTTGCCCTGCGCCTGCACCCACAGCAGCTCGACGGCGTAGGAGCCGGTGCCGACGTGGACGCTGTTCTTGCCGACGGCGAGGCGGCCCGGCCCGAGGTCGGTGCGGTCGGGCACGGGGGTGACGTGGATGAGCTTCAGGCGCTCGCCGCGGAAGGTGGTCCAGGCGCCGGGCGCGGGCGTGCAGCCCCGCACGACCCGGTCCACCCGCAGGGCGGGCGCGGCCCAGTCGATGTGGGCGTCCTCGACGGTGATCTTCGGCGCGAGCGTGATGCCGTCGGCGGGCTGCGGTACGGCCTTCAGGGCGCCGTCCTCGATGCCGTCCATGGTCGCGGCGAGCAGCCCGGCGCCCGCGAACGCGAGCCGGGTGAGCAGGTCGCCGCTGGTGTCGGTGGGGCGGATCACCTCGGTGACGGTGCCGTAGAGGGGGCCGGAGTCCAGGCCCTCCTCGATCAGGAAGGTGGAGGCGCCGGTGATCTCGTCGCCCGCCATGAGGGAGTGCTGCACGGGCGCGGCCCCGCGCCAGGCGGGCAGCAGCGAGAAGTGCAGGTTGACCCAGCCCTGGGCGGGGATGTCGAGGGCGACGCGCGGCAGCAGGGCGCCGTAGGCGACGACGGGGCAGCAGTCGGGCGCGATCTCCCGCAGCCGCTCCAGGAAGTCGGGGTCGCGCGGCCTCACCGGCTTGAGCACCTCGATGCCGGCCTCCTCCGCCCGCTCGGCGACGGGGCTCGCGACGAGCCTGCGTCCTCGCCCGGCCGGCGCGTCGGGCCGGGTGACGACGGCGGCCACCTCGTGCCGCCCGGAGGCGATGAGAGCGTCCAGGGCGGGAACGGCGACCTCGGGGGTACCGGCGAAGACAAGCTTCATGGGTGGGCTGGGGCCTCTCGGGCGGGGTCGGACGGGGCAACGCACAAGTCTATGAGAGGGTCCCGGGCCCGGGCGCGGCAGGCGGCGATGCCGCCGGGGATCCGGCGCCCTCTCGGGAGGAGCCGGCGGCGGGGGGTGCGCGGGCGGCAGGGCGGCGTACGCATATGCCCGCACGCCCCCACCCCGTGACCAGCGGGGCTCAGGAGCGTTGGTCAAGAAAGAGTTGACCACAAGGGGCTGTTCTCCGCCCCGAATCCTTCTCCTCAACGCCGGTTCGAGAGGCTTGTTCATGGCCGACCACGCAACCCACGACGCCCAGGCTCGGGCCAGCCTGCACTTGCTGGTGCGGGACATCGAGCGGGTCCGCCGGCAGGTGGACGCACTGCGCACACTCACCGCCCAGCTGGGCAACGTCTACCGTCCGCGCCGCACCGGCCCCTCCACGGGCTTCGTCGTCTACGGACGCGCCCCCGCCCCCACGGTCCGCCTCGCCCAGGAACTGCGGGACAGTGTCGAGACCCTGGTGACCGCCGCGGTGGACTTCGACCGCTCGCTCGGCTTCTCCTGGGACGCGGTGGGCTCCGCACTCGGCGTCACCAAGCAGGCGGTGCACCGCCGTTACGGTTCCCGCCGCGTCACGCCCCAGGCGGCCGCCGAGGAGGAGACCGCGGAGTCGACGGGCCCCCGCACGGTCAACGTCCCCACCGGACTGCCCGCCGTGCCGACCGTTCCCGCGGCCCGTTCCATGCCCACCCAGCCGACCGCGGGCAGCCCGTCCCTGCGCGAGGAACCCCGGCCGACCACCCTCCCCGGCCCCCGCAACGCCTGACGTCCCGCCGCCGACTGCCCTCCCGCCGCACGACGGCCCGGGAGGGCAGTGGCGTGTCGGGGTGCGGCACCGTCACGGCGCCGCCCGCCCTCAGCCGATGTCCGGAGGGTCGATCCGCACCCGGACCCCCTCCGCGCTCCCCCGGGCCATGCGCGCGGCCTGGGCGGCCTTCAGCGCCCCGGCCAGGGCCGTCCCGCCCCCCGTGGGGACGCGGACCAGCGCACGGTCCCAGTGCTCGCCGGGCGGTGGCGCCCCCGGGCGGCGCGGGCGGCCGGACGGGGTGACCGGCAGCGGCACCGGGCCCAGCACCTCGGCCCCGGCGGGCAGGTCGACCGCGCCGAGGAAGTCGGCGACCACTTCGGGCGGGCCGGACACCGCGGCCATCCGGGAGACCGGCGGGAAGCCCAGTTCGGCCCGCTCGGCGAGCTCGCGCACCGCGTGTCCCACGGGGTCCCAGCGCACGAGCGCCTGCACCGGGCGCAGCGCGGGGTCGGCGAGCACGACCACCGTGCCGCCCGCGGACTGCTCCCGGACGAGCGCGGCCGCGCCGATCCAGCGCCTGAGCGCGTCCTCACCGGCCCGCAGATCGGGGCGCCCGAGCATCGCCCAGCCGTCCAGCAGCAGCGCCGCCGCGTAGCCGCCCTCGGCGACCGGTTCGGCCCCGGGCGTGCTCACCACGAGCGCCGGGGTCCCCGGCACGGTGTCCAGCACGTGTTCGCGCCCGGAGGTGCGCACCGGGACCTTGGGGAAGGCCCGCCCCAGTTCCTCGGCGGTGCGCCGGGCCCCGACGACCTGCGCGCGCAGCCGGAAGGACCCGCACTCGGGGCAGTTCCACGCGCTCTCCTCCTTGCCGCACCACTCGCACCGCGTCGCCCCCGCCTCGCTGCCCTGGAGCGGTCCGGCGCAGTGCCGGCAGCGGGCGGGCACGCGGCACTGGGCGCACGCCATCCGCGGCACGTACCCCCGCCGGGGCACCTGCACCAGCACCGGTCCGTGCCGCAGCCCTTCCCGGACGGCCTGCCAGGCCAGGGTCGGCAGCCGGGCGGCGCGGGCGGCCTCGTCACGGGCCAGGTCCTGGTCCCCGACCGTGCGCACCAGCGGGGTGAGGGCCCGCACCCGCTCCCGGCCGGCGACCAGCGGCCGCGCCCAGCCGCTCTCCACGAGCTGTGCGGCCTCCACGGTGCAGCTGAGCCCGCCGAGCAGGAAGCCGCACCGGTCCTGCGCGGCCCGCAGGAGCAGCACCTCGCGGGCGTGGGGCTGCGGCGCGTGCTGTTCGCTGTGGCTGTCGTCCCCGTCGTCCCAGAGGGCGACGAGCCCGAGATCCTGGACGGGCGCGAACATGGCGGCCCGGGTCCCGACGACCGCCCGCACGCTCCCCCGCCGTACGGCCAGCCACTCCTGGTACCGCTTCTCCGGCCCGGCGTCCGCCGTGAGCAGGGCGTGCCGGCCCTCGCCCAGCAGTGCGGTCAGCGCGGCGTCGACCCGCGCGGCGACCCGTCCGTCGGGCACGACGACGAGCGCGCCCCGCCCGGAGGCGAGGGTCGCGGCGACCGCCCGGGCGAGCTCCTCGCTCCCGTACGGGCCCGGCAGCGCGTTCCACACGGCCCGCGGGGAGCCTCCGGAGGCCAGCGACTCCAGGAAGGCGGGACCGTGCTCGTAGCGCGTCCAGGGGCCCGGCTCGGGCCGGGCGGGGGGCGGCAGCGGCGCGGGCGAGGGTCGCTGCTCGGCCCGCGCGCTGCGCGGCGGCACGGCGAGCTGGAGCACGTCGGCGAGGCTGCCGGCGTACCGGTCGGCGACGGCCCGGGCGAGTGAGAGCAGTTCCTCGCCGAGCACCGGCTCCGGGGACACGACCTGGGCGAGCGCGGCCAGCGGCCCCGAGTAGTCGGACTCGGCCCGCCGTTCGACCAGGAACCCGTCGATCAGGCCGCCGCCCTCGCGGCGCCCCTCGCGCACCCGGTGCCGCCCGGCCCCGAACCGCACGCGCACGCGCACACCCGGCTGGGCGTCGGCGTCCAGCTCCTCCGGCACGGCGTAGTCGAAGTACCGGTCGAGGTGCAGCACGCCCTTGTCGACCAGGACGCGGGCGACGGGCAGTTCCTTGGCGAGGGCGGCCCCGCGCCAGGTCCGTGGTTTGGCCCGGGGGGCGTTGGCGCGGCGGACGCTCTCGCGAATGAGCGCGAGCTGCTCGGGCGGCGCCCCCTCGGCACCGCCCTCCACCGGCTCGTTCTCCCCGCTCACGCTTGCATTCTTACCAAATGCCACTGACACCGACGCGGCCCGAGTTCGGGTCGGCCGCGGAAACACGCACGCCCTGGGGCGTGTCTGCCTTGGACCGCTCGGCCATACCGGTCGGGGACCGGCAGCAGGATTCGAACCTGCGAGGGATTGCTTCCCGGAAGGATCCGCGGCCCGCGCACCGGGCCGCGTCGGCGTCGTCCCCCGAGATCGGGATGGCAGCGGAGGAGAAGAGACACCAGTTTCACCGCACGCACGAGACGTGCTCCACCGAAGCAACCGCGGCCTGCGCACCGGGAGACGGCTCCCAGCGTAGAGATCGTCCGAGGCCGGTGCCAGCCGTTTGCGCGCCCGGAGATCGTCCGGGGCCTCTGTCGGCCGTTTGCGCGCCGGGGCCCGCCGCCGCAGAAAGGCCGAGGCCCGGCACCCCCGAGAACGGGGGCGCCGGGCCTCGGCGGAGCCGTGCGAGCCTTACAGGCCGGCCGCCGTGCGCAGCGCGTCCACGCGGTCCGTGCGCTCCCAGGTGAAGTCGGGCAGCTCACGGCCGAAGTGGCCGTACGCGGCGGTCTGGGCGTAGATCGGGCGCAGCAGGTCGAGGTCGCGGATGATCGCGGCCGGACGCAGGTCGAAGACCTCGTCGATGGCCTTCTCGATCTTCTCGGTCTCGACCTTGTTGGTGCCGAAGGTCTCGACGAACAGGCCGACGGGCTCGGCCTTGCCGATCGCGTACGCGACCTGGACCTCGCAGCGGGAGGCGAGACCCGCGGCGACGATGTTCTTCGCGACCCAGCGCATGGCGTAGGCGGCGGAGCGGTCGACCTTGGACGGGTCCTTGCCGGAGAAGGCGCCGCCGCCGTGGCGGGCGAAGCCGCCGTAGGTGTCGATGATGATCTTGCGGCCGGTGAGGCCTGCGTCGCCCATCGGGCCGCCGATCTCGAAGCGGCCGGTGGGGTTGACCAGCAGGCGGTAGCCCTCGGTGTCGAGCTTGATGCCCTCGTCGAGCAGCGCCTTCAGCTCCGGCTCCACGACGAACTCGCGGATGTCGGGAGCGAGCAGCGACTCCAGGTCGATGTCCGAGGCGTGCTGCGAGGAGACGACCACGGTGTCGAGACGGACGGCCTTGTCGCCGTCGTACTCGATGGTGACCTGCGTCTTGCCGTCGGGACGCAGGTAGGGGATGGTGCCGTTCTTGCGGACCTCGGACAGCCGCTTGGAGAGGCGGTGCGCGAGGAAGATGGGCAGCGGCATCAGGGTGGGCGTCTCGTCGGTCGCGTAGCCGAACATCAGGCCCTGGTCGCCGGCGCCCTGCTTGTCGAGCTCGTCGTCGTCGCCCTCGACCCGGGACTCGTACGCCGTGTCGACGCCCTGCGCGATGTCCGGCGACTGCGAGCCGATCGACACCGAGACACCGCAGGAGGCGCCGTCGAAGCCCTTCTTGGACGAGTCGTAGCCGATCTCCAGGATCTTGTCCCGGACCAGCTGCGGGATCGGCGCGTAGGCCTTGGTCGTGACCTCACCGGCCACGTGGACCAGGCCGGTGGTGATGAGGGTCTCGACGGCGACGCGGGACGTGGGGTCCTCGCGCAGCAGCGCGTCGAGAATGGTGTCGCTGATCTGGTCAGCGATCTTGTCGGGGTGACCCTCGGTCACGGACTCCGAGGTGAACAGGCGACGGGACACAACGCTCCCTGGGGTTGCAGCGGCTGCTGGCTGATCATGGGCGGACGGGACGGGGGCTGCGCCCGGCGTCGTCCGAGAACAGCTTATCGGTCGCGCTAGGCCACCGGCTCAGGTGTCTCGCCTCTCGGGAGCCCTGTGACCTGCGGCACTGGCATTCTGCCCAAAGTCGCACACGGTTGACCAGGGGCGCCACACCCGAATCGAGCCAGGCTCCAGACGAAACACACGGTTCATCCAGACCGTTCACCCAGTCGGGCCACGACCAGATCCCACACCGTGTCGGCGAGGGCTTCCTTGGGCCCGCGGGGTACGGCGGTCTCGGAGCCGTCGGCGCCCAGCACCACGGCCTCGTTCTCCTCCGAACCGAAGGTCTTGCGCTCCCCCACCTCGTTGACGACGAGCAGGTCGCAGCCCTTGCGCTCCAGTTTGGCGCGGCCGTTGGCGAGGACGTCGTCGGTCTCGGCGGCGAAGCCGACGATCACCTGTCCGGGGCGGGCGCGCTCGGCGGAGATCTCGGCGAGGACGTCCGGGTTGCGCACGAGCGCGACGGGCTCGGGCTCCTGGCCGTCCTTCTTCTTGATCTTCCCGGCGGCGTAGGCGGCGGGGCGGAAATCGGCCACGGCGGCGGCCATCACCACCGCGTCGGCGTCGGCGGCCGCCTTCAGAACGGCCTCCCGCAGCTGGACGGCCGTGCCGACCGGTACGACGTCGACGCCCGCCGGGTCCGGCAGACCGACCGTGTTCGCGGCGACCAGGGTGACCCGGGCCCCGCGCGCGGCGGCCGTGCGGGCCAGGGCGTAGCCCTGCTTGCCGGAGGAGCGGTTGCCGAGGAAGCGGACGGGGTCGAGGGGCTCGCGGGTGCCGCCGGCGCTCACCACGACATGGCGGCCCCGCAGGTCGGGCTCGGCGGCCCCGCGGGCGAGGACGCGGCGGCAGACCTCGAAGATCTCGCCGGGGTCCGGCAGCCGGCCCTTGCCGGTGTCGACGCCGGTGAGGCGGCCGACGGCGGGTTCGATCACGACGGCCCCGCGGCGGCGCAGCGTGGCCACGTTCTCCTGGGTGGCCGGGTGCTCCCACATCTCGGTGTGCATGGCGGGCGCGAAGACGACGGGACAGCGCGCGGTGAGCAGGGTGTTGGTCAGCAGGTCGTCGGCGAGGCCGTGGGCCGCCTTGGCGAGCATGTCGGCGGTGGCGGGTGCCACCACGACCAGGTCGGCGTGCTGGCCGATGCGGACGTGCGGGACCTCGTGCACGGCGTCCCAGACCTCGGTGGAGACCGGGTTGCCGGACAGGGCCGACCAGGTCGCCTCGCCGACGAAGTGCAGGGCGGAGGCGGTGGGCACGACCCGTACGTCGTGACCGGACTCCGTCAGCCTTCTGAGCAGCTCGCAGGCCTTGTACGCGGCGATGCCGCCGCTGACCCCCAGCACGACCTTCGGCTTGTCCACCGTCTCTCCCCGGGTTCTCGGAAACGTACAACCGCGTCAACCCAATGACACACCACAGGCCCGGCAGACGTACTGCCGGGCCTGTGGAAAAACCAGCGGTGAGCAGATCGTACGGCCGCTCACCCGAACGGGTTACTGCGCCGGACCCTCGATGGCCTCGGACGTCAGCAGACCCGCGTTGATCTCGCGCAGGGCGATCGAGAGCGGCTTCTCGTGCACGTGGGTGTCGACGAGCGGACCGACGTATTCGAGGAGGCCCTCGCCGAGCTGCGAGTAGTACGCGTTGATCTGACGGGCGCGCTTCGCCGCGTAGATCACGAGGCTGTACTTCGAGTCGGTGGCCTCGAGGAGCTCGTCGATCGGCGGGTTGATGATGCCCTCGGGCGCGGAGATGGAAGAGGACACGCTCTACCTTCCGATGGGTGGGAGAAGATTGATTGTGATCACGGTGCGATCACACAACATCCATCAAGGCTAGCAGCTCACGGGCCACATCCTTGACGGAGGTGTTGACCAGCGTCTCGTCGAACTCCGGCTCCGCCGCCAGTTCGACCTTCGCCGCGTCCAGCCGGCGCTCGATCACCTCGGGCGGCTCGGTGCCCCGGCCGGTCAGCCTGCGCACCAGCTCCTCCCAGGAGGGAGGGGCCAGGAACACCAGCTGGGCCTCGGGCATCGAGTCGCGGACCTGCCGGGCGCCCTGGAGGTCGATCTCCAGCAGCACCGGCTCACCCGCCTCCAGACGCTCCAGGACGGCGGCCCGCGGAGTGCCGTAGCGGTTGCCCGCGAACTCGGCCCACTCCAGCAGCTCGCCGTTGGCGATCAGCTTGTCCATCTCCTCGTCGGTGACGAAGAAATAGTGGACACCGTGCTGCTCACCGGGCCGCGGCCGACGGGTCGTCGCCGAGACCGACAGCCAGACCTCGGGGTGCTCCTTGCGCATATGGGCGACGACCGTGCTCTTGCCGACCCCGGAGGGGCCGGAGAGCACGGTCAGCCGCGGACGTACGTCCGGGGGCTCGGGGGTCGTCCCCCGGAATGTTGCAGCCATGCAGCGATTATTCCAGCAATCGCGGGATGCCCGGGACACGGTCCCGGGGAGTCCCGTTCGTCAGGAACCGGTGCTGCCGAACTCGCGCTCCAGGGAGGCGATCTGGTTGGAACCGAGGCCCCGCACGCGGCGGCTCTCGGAGATGCCGAGTCGCTCCATGATCTGCTTGGCGCGGACCTTGCCGACGCCGGGCAGGGACTCAAGGAGGGCGGAGACCTTCATCTTGCCGATGACGTCGTTCTCCTGGCCCTGCTTGATGACCTCGTGCAGGGAGGCGCCGGAGTGCTTGAGTCGATTCTTGACCTCGGCCCGCTCCCGGCGAGCCGCGGCGGCCTTTTCGAGCGCGGCTGCGCGCTGTTCGGGGGTAAGGGGCGGAAGAGCCACGCCTACGTCACCTCGGATGTCGAACTGTCGGATACGGACCGGTGAGGAACCTAGTCGCCCCACACCAGGGAGGCACGAGCAACACGGTTGCCCTCCCCCACTGCCTTTGCGGGGCGTGGGAGGTGCCCCCACTCGTCGGAGACTAGCGGTCAACACCGCCAGAGTCAGCGAGAACAGAGGAAAAGTCCTGGTCAGCCTCTGTCAGGACGGGACATTTACGACATAATGCCCCGGATTTGAGGATGTATCCAGACTCAAGTCCCTCCCGGTCCGCACTCCGGACACTCGAACGCGCGTCCAGGCGCGGTCACGCGGCGGCCATCGCTTCCCGGATCTCCTCCGCGAACCGGTCCGCGGCCGCCCGCAGCGCGCTGACGTCGGGCCCGTGCCGCAGCACACCCCGGCTGACGTTCGGCACGACGTTGCGCACGGCCGGCCCGAAGACCCGGGGCAGGTCCGCCGCGGTGGCTCCCTGCGCGCCGATGCCGGGCGCAAGGAGGGGGCCGTTGATGTCGAGGTCGTACTCCGACAGATCGCGCAGGGTGGCGCCGACGACCGCGCCGAAGGAACCCAGGGGCTCCTCCCCCACGTTCTCGGCGGCCAGGTGCGTCAGCATCGTCGCGCCGACCGTGCGCCCGTCGGCGCGGACCGCGTGCTGGACCTCGCCTCCTTCCGGGTTGGAGGTCAGCGCGAGCACGAACAGACCGGTGCCGCTCTCCCGGGCCAGCGCCACGGCCGGGCTCAGCGAGCCGTAGCCGAGGTACGGGGAGACGGTCAGCGCGTCGGAGAACAGCGGGGCGTCCTTGTGCAGGAACGACTCGGCGTAGGCGGCCATGGTCGAGCCGATGTCGCCGCGCTTGGCGTCCATCACGACCAGGGCGCCGGCCGCGCGGGCCTCCGCCACGACGCTCTCCAGCACGGCGACGCCGCGCGAGCCGAAGCGCTCGAAGAACGCCATCTGCGGCTTCAGGACGGCGATCCGGTCGGCCGCGGCCTCCACGACCGTGCGGCTGAACCGCTCCAGGCCCGCCACGTCGTCGTTCAGGCCCCACTCGGAGAGCAGGGAGGCGTGCGGGTCGATGCCCACGCACAGCGGCCCCCGCTCGTCCATGGCCCGGCGCAGACGGGTACCGAAGGGGTCGAGGCTCATACGGGCTTCCTCACGTCGGCGCCGACCGCGTCGGCGAGGGTGGCGTAGGGGCTGGTGCGCAGCCGGGCGGCGAGGCCCTTGTGGATCGCGCGGCTGTAGAAGGGCCCCTCGTAGATGAAGGCGCTGTAGCCCTGGACCAGCGTGGCGCCGGCCAGGATGCGCTGCCAGGCGTCCTCGGCGTTCTCGACGCCGCCGACGCCGACCAGGGTGATGCGGTCGCCCACGCGCGCGTAGAGGCGGCGCAGCACCTCCAGGGAGCGGGCCTTGAGCGGGGCGCCGGACAGTCCGCCGGTCTGCTGGACCAGGGCGGGCGTGGAGGTCAGGCCGAGGCCCTCGCGGGCGATGGTGGTGTTGGTGGCGATGATGCCGTCCAGACCCAGCTCGACCGCGAGGTCGGCGACGGCGTCGATGTCCTCGTCGGCCAGGTCCGGCGCGATCTTCACCAGCAGCGGCACCCGGCGCGCGGTCACCGCGCGGTCGGCGGCCTCGCGGACGGCGGTCAGCAGCGGGCGCAGCGACTCGGTCGCCTGGAGGTTGCGCAGACCGGGGGTGTTCGGTGAGGAGACGTTGACGACCAGGTAGTCGGCGTACGGGGCGAGGCGCTCGGCGGACTTCACGTAGTCGGCGGCGGCCTCCTCCTCGGGGACGACCTTGGTCTTGCCGATGTTGACGCCGACGACCGTCCCGAAGACGGGGTTGCGGGAGGCGAGGCGGGCGGCGACGGCGAGGGAGCCCTCGTTGTTGAAGCCCATGCGGTTGATCAGGGCCCGGTCGGAGACCAGGCGGAACAGCCGCTGCCTGGGGTTGCCGGGCTGCGGCTCGCCGGTGACCGTGCCGATCTCGACGTGGTCGAAGCCCAGCATCGACATTCCGTCGATCGCGACCGCGTTCTTGTCGAAGCCGGCCGCGAGCCCGAAGGGGCCGTGCATGCGCAGCCCGAGGGCCTCGGTGCGCAGTTCCTTGTAGCGGGGCGCGAGCACGGCGGCGACGAAGGTGCGCAGGACCGGGACGCGCGCCGCGAGGCGGATCCAGCGGAAGGCCAGATAGTGGGCCTGCTCGGGGTCCAACCTCTTGAAGACCAGCTGGAAGAAGAGCTTGTACATGTTCCGTCCTCATACAGAGGGGGACACCGTTTCCGGTGTCCCCCTCTTCGGCTGCTAGTCGCGGGCCGCGGTCAGGTGTTCGGCGTGTTCCTGGAGCGATCGGACGCCCACGTCCCCGTGGTTGAGCGCGTCGATGCCCTGGACGGCGGCGGCGAGCGCCTGGACCGTCGTCAGGCACGGCACCGAGCGGGCCACGGCCGCCGTGCGGATCTCGTAGCCGTCAAGGCGGCCGCCGGTGCCGTACGGGGTGTTGACGATGAGGTCGACCTCGCCGTCGTGGATGAGCTGGACGATGGTCCGCTCGCCGTTGGGGCCGGTGCCCTCGGACTGCTTGCGCACGACCGTGGCGTGGATGCCGTTGCGCTTGAGGACCTCGGCGGTGCCGGAGGTGGCCATCAGCTCGAAGCCGTGGGCGACCAGCTCGCGGGCCGGGAAGATCATCGAGCGCTTGTCGCGGTTGGCGACGGAGATGAACGCGCGGCCCTTGGTGGGCAGCGGGCCGTAGGCGCCGGCCTGCGACTTGGCGTACGCCGTGCCGAAGACCGAGTCGATGCCCATGACCTCGCCGGTGGAGCGCATCTCCGGGCCGAGGACGGTGTCCACGCCGCGGCCGTGGATGTCGCGGAAGCGCGACCACGGCATGACGGCCTCCTTGACGGAGATCGGCGCGTCCAGCGGCAGCTCGCCGCCGTCGCCGGTGGCCGGGAGCAGGCCCTCGGCGCGCAGCTCGGCGATGGTGGCGCCCAGCGAGATACGGGCGGCGGCCTTCGCCAGCGGCACGGCGGTCGCCTTGGAGGTGAAGGGCACCGTGCGCGAGGCGCGCGGGTTGGCCTCCAGGACGTAGAGGATGTCGCCGGCCATCGCGAACTGGATGTTGATCAGGCCGCGCACGCCGACGCCCTTGGCGATGGCCTCGGTGGAGGCGCGCAGACGCTTGATGTCGAAGCCGCCGAGCGTGATCGGGGGCAGGGCGCACGCGGAGTCGCCGGAGTGGATGCCGGCCTCCTCGATGTGCTCCATGACGCCGCCGAGGTAGAGCTCCTCGCCGTCGTAGAGGGCGTCGACGTCGATCTCGATGGCGTCGTCGAGGAAGCGGTCGACGAGGACCGGCCGGGTGGGGCTGATCTCGGTCGACTCGGCGATGTACGACTCCAGCCGGGTCTCGTCGTAGACGATCTCCATGCCGCGGCCGCCGAGGACGTACGACGGACGGACGAGGACCGGGTAGCCGATCTCGTCGGCGATGGCCTTGGCCCCGGCGAAGGTGGTGGCGGTGCCGTGCTTGGGGGCGGGCAGTCCGGCCTCGGCGAGGACCCGGCCGAACGCGCCGCGGTCCTCGGCGGCGTGGATGGCCTCCGGGGAGGTGCCGACGATCGGCACGCCGTTGTCCTTCAGCGCCTGCGACAGGCCGAGCGGGGTCTGTCCGCCGAGCTGCACGACGACGCCCGCGACCGGCCCGGCCTGCTGCTCGGCGTGGACGATCTCCAGGACGTCCTCCAGGGTGAGCGGCTCGAAGTAGAGCCGGTCGGAGGTGTCGTAGTCGGTGGAGACGGTCTCCGGGTTGCAGTTGACCATGACGGTCTCGAACCCGGCGTCGGACAGCGCGAAGGAGGCGTGGACGCAGGAGTAGTCGAACTCGATGCCCTGGCCGATGCGGTTCGGGCCGGAGCCCAGGATGATGACGGCCGGCTTCTCGCGCGGGGCGACCTCGTTCTCCTCGTCGTAGGAGGAGTAGAAGTACGGCGTGCGCGCGGCGAACTCGGCGGCGCAGGTGTCGACCGTCTTGTAGACCGGGCGGACCCCGAGGGCGTGCCGGACCTCGCGGACGATGTCCTCGCGCAGGCCGCGGATCTCGCCGATCTGGTGGTCGGAGAAGCCGTGCCGCTTGGCCTCGGCGAGCAGCTCGGGGGTGAGCTTGTCGGCCTCGGCGAGCTCGTCCGCGATCTCCTTGATCAGGAAGAGCTGGTCGACGAACCAGGGGTCGATCTTCGTGTACTCGAAGACCTCCTCCTGGGTGGCGCCCGCGCGGATGGCCTGCATGACGGTGTTGATCCGGCCGTCGGTGGGGCGGACGGACTCGGCCAGCAGGGCGGCCTTGTCGCCGGGCTCGCCGACGAAGGTGAACTGGCTGCCCTTCTTCTCCAGGGAGCGCAGTGCCTTCTGGAAGGCCTCGGTGAAGTTGCGGCCGATGGCCATGGCCTCGCCGACCGACTTCATGGTGGTGGTCAGCGAGGAGTCGGCCTGCGGGAACTTCTCGAAGGCGAACCGGGGCGCCTTGACGACGACGTAGTCGAGCGTGGGCTCGAAGGAGGCCGGGGTCTCCTGGGTGATGTCGTTCGGGATCTCGTCGAGGGTGTAGCCGACGGCGAGCTTGGCGGCGATCTTGGCGATCGGGAAGCCGGTGGCCTTGGAGGCGAGCGCCGAGGAACGCGACACGCGCGGGTTCATCTCGATGACGATCACGCGGCCGTCCTCGGGGTTCACCGCGAACTGGATGTTGCAGCCGCCGGTGTCGACGCCGACCTCGCGGATGATCGCGATGCCGACGTCGCGCAGCACCTGGTACTCGCGGTCGGTCAGCGTCATCGCCGGGGCGACGGTGATGGAGTCGCCGGTGTGCACGCCCATGGGGTCGAAGTTCTCGATGGAGCAGACGACCACGACGTTGTCGTTCTTGTCGCGCATCAGCTCCAGCTCGTACTCCTTCCAGCCGAGGATGGACTCCTCCAGGAGCACCTCGGTGGTCGGGGAGAGCGTGAGGCCCTGGCCGGCGATGCGGCGCAGCTCGTCCTCGTCGTGGGCGAAGCCGGAGCCGGCGCCGCCCATGGTGAAGGACGGGCGGACGACGACGGGGTAGCCGCCGAGGGTGTCGACGCCCTCGAGGACGTCGTCCATGGTGTGGCAGATGACCGAGCGGGCGGACTCGCCGTGGCCGATCTTGGTGTTGACCGCCTCGACGACCAGCTTGAACTGGTCGCGGTCCTCGCCCTTGTGGATCGCCTCGACGTTGGCGCCGATCAGTTCGACGCCGTACTTGTCGAGGACGCCGTTCTCGGAGAGCGCGATGGCGGTGTTCAGGGCCGTCTGGCCGCCCAGGGTGGGCAGCAGCGCGTCGGGGCGCTCCTTGGCGATGATCTTCTCGACGAAGCCCGGGGTGATCGGCTCGACGTAGGTGGCGTCGGCGATCTCGGGGTCGGTCATGATCGTCGCCGGGTTGGAGTTCACGAGGATGACCCGCAGGCCCTCGGACTTCAGCACCCGGCACGCCTGGGTGCCGGAGTAGTCGAACTCGGCGGCCTGGCCGATGACGATCGGGCCGGAGCCGATGACCAGGACGGACTGGATATCGGTGCGCTTAGGCACGCTGGCCCTCCATCAGGGAGACGAAGCGGTCGAACAGGTAGGCGGCGTCGTGCGGGCCGGCCGCCGCTTCGGGGTGGTACTGGACGCTGAAGGCCGGCTGGTCGAGCAGCTGGAGGCCCTCCACCACGTTGTCGTTGAGGCAGACGTGGGAGACCTCGACGCGGCCGTAGGGGGTGTCGGACACCTTGTCGAGCGGGGCGTCGACGGCGAAGCCGTGGTTGTGCGCGGTGACCTCGACCTTGCCGGTCGTGCGGTCCTGCACCGGCTGGTTGATGCCGCGGTGGCCGTACTTCAGCTTGTAGGTGCCGAAGCCGAGGGCGCGGCCGAGGATCTGGTTGCCGAAGCAGATGCCGAACAGCGGCGTGCCGCGCTCCAGGACCGCCCGCATGACGGAGACCGGGTGGTCGGCGGTGGACGGGTCGCCGGGGCCGTTGGAGAAGAACACCCCGTCGGGGTTGACGGCGTAGACGTCCTCGGCGGTGGCGGTGGCGGGCAGCACGTGCACCTCGATGCCGCGCTCGGCCATGCGGTGCGGGGTCATGCCCTTGATGCCGAGGTCGACGGCGGCGACGGTGTACTTCTTCTCACCGATCGCGGGGACGACGTACGTCTCCTCGGTGGCGACCTCGGCGGCGAGGTCCGCGCCCGCCATCTCGGGGGCCTGGCGGACCTCGGCGAGCATGGTGCCCTCGTCGGGCAGCGCGTTGCCGGAGAAGATGCCGACGCGCATGGCGCCGCGCTCGCGCAGGTGGCGGGTGAGGGCGCGGGTGTCGATGCCGGAGATGCCGACGACGCCCTGGTGGCGCAGCTCCTCGTCCAGCGAGCGCTTGGCGCGCCAGTTGGACGGCACGCGCGCGGGGTCGCGCACGACGTAGCCGGAGACCCAGATCCGCCGGGACTCGGGGTCCTCGTCGTTGACGCCGGTGTTGCCGACGTGCGGGGCGGTCATCACGACGACCTGGCGGTGGTACGACGGGTCGGTGAGGGTCTCCTGGTAGCCGGTCATGCCGGTGGAGAACACGGCCTCGCCGAAGGTCACCCCCACGGCCCCGTAGGCGCGGCCGCGGAACGTACGGCCGTCCTCCAGGACGAGTACGGCGGGAGCCGCCTTGTGCCTCTGCGAGGCGGCTCCCTGGTTGGAGGTCGTCATCGTTCGGCGCCTTCCGTGCTGTTGGTTTCGATCATGGAGTTGATGGCGGCCACCCACTCGCCGTGCTCGGCGGCACGGTCGGAGCGGAAGCCGGAGTCGAGCAGTCTGTCGCCGTGTTCCCAGGTCACCACGAGCAGCCCGCCCTCGGTGAGGACCTTGCCGGCGATGCCCTTGTCGAGCCGGGCCTCACGCAGCGCCTCGCGCGGGACGAAGAAGTCGGCCGCTCCGGGGCGTACGACGTCCAGTCCCGCGTCCGTCAGGGTGAGCTCGGCCCGGCTGCGGGTGCCGAGGCCGTGCGCCACGATGCGGTCCAGCCACTGCCCGGCGGTGGTCGAGCCGTGGTAACGGCCGCTCATCGTCAGTCTGGCCTCGCCGGGCTCGGTCGGCGCGCTGGGCAGCTCCGGCAGGTCGCCCTGGAGCGTGCCGCGCCACTTCCAGCCCTCGCGCATCAGCCAGTAGACGAGCGCCACGAACAGGACGAGTCCGAGAACCCAGCCCAGCCGGGCGGCCCAGTCGGTGACCTCTGCCGATTTCTTCTCGGCGGCCAGCAGGATGAAAGGTGTCACGTGAGCTTCCCGTCGACGAGGGTGGCCTTGCCCCGGAGCCAGGTGTGCGTGACACGGCCCGGCAGCTCACGTCCCTCGTACGGGGTGTTGCGGCTGCGCGAGGCGAAGCCCTCGGGGTCCACCTGCCCACGGTATGCCGTGTCGACGAGCGTGAGGTTGGCGGGTTCACCGGCCGAGACGGGACGCCCGTGCCCCTTGGCCTGCCCGATCTCGGCGGGCTTGAAGGACATGCGGTCGGCGACCCCCGCCCAGTCCAGCAGACCCGTGGCCACCATCGTCTCGTGGACCACCGACAGCGCGGTCTCCAGGCCCACCATGCCCATGGCGGCGGCGGCCCACTCGCAGTCCTTGTCCTCGTGCGGGTGGGGGGCGTGGTCGGTGGCCACGATGTCGATGGTGCCGTCGGCGAGGGCCTCGCGCAGCGCCAGCACGTCACGCTCGGTGCGCAGCGGCGGGTTGACCTTGTAGACGGGGTTGTAGGTGCGCACCATCTCGTCCGTCAGGAGGAGGTGGTGCGGGGTGACCTCGGCGGTGACGTCGATGCCGCGGGACTTGGCCCAGCGGACGATCTCGACGGAGCCGGCGGTCGAGAGGTGGCAGATGTGCACCCGGGAGCCGACGTGCTCGGCGAGCAGCACGTCACGGGCGATGATCGACTCCTCGGCGACGGCGGGCCAGCCGCCCAGGCCCAGCTCGGCGGAGACGACGCCCTCGTTCATCTGGGCGCCCTCGGTCAGCCGCGGCTCCTGCGCGTGCTGGGCGACGACACCGCCGAAGGCCTTCACGTACTCCAGGGCGCGGCGCATGATCACGGCGTCGTCGACGCACTTGCCGTCGTCGGAGAAGACGGTGACCCCGGCGGCGGACTCGTGCATGGCGCCCAGTTCGGCGAGCTTCTTGCCCTCCAGGCCGACGGTGACGGCGCCGATCGGCTGCACGTCGCAGTAGCCGTGCTCCTGGCCGAGCCGGTAGACCTGCTCGACCACACCGGCGGTGTCGGCGACGGGGAAGGTGTTGGCCATGGCGAACACTGCGGTGTAGCCGCCGGAGGCGGCCGCGCGGGTGCCGGTCAGCACGGTCTCGGAGTCCTCGCGGCCCGGCTCGCGCAGATGGGTGTGCAGGTCGACCAGGCCCGGCAGCAGCACCTTGCCGGCCGCCTCGACGACCTCGGCGCCCTCGGCCGACAGGTTCTGCCCGACCTCGGCGATGGTCTCGCCGTCGATCAGGACGTCCTGCGGCTCGCCGCCGAGCACCTTCGCACCACGGATCAGGATCTTGCTCATGCTCTTACTTCTCCTCGGTACGGGTGTGGGTGACGGCGGGCTCGTTGCCACCGAGCAGCAGGTAGAGGACGGCCATCCGGATCGACACGCCGTTGGCGACCTGCTCGACGACCGTGCAGCGGTCGGAGTCGGCGACCTCGGCGGTGATCTCCATGCCGCGCACCATCGGGCCGGGGTGCATCACGATGGCGTGCTCGGGCAGCCGCGCCATGCGCTCGCCGTCCAGGCCGTAGCGGCGGGAGTACTCGCGCTCGGTGGGGAAGAAGGCGGCGTTCATGCGCTCGCGCTGCACCCTCAGCATCATCACCGCGTCGGACTTGGGCAGCGTGGAGTCCAGGTCGTAGGACACCTCGCAGGGCCAGGTCTCGACGCCGACCGGCACCAGGGTGGGCGGCGCGACCAGGGTGACCTCGGCGCCGAGGGTGTGCAGCAGGTCGACGTTGGAGCGGGCGACCCGGCTGTGCAGGACGTCGCCGACGAGCGTGATGCGCCTGCCCGTCAGGTCCTGGCCGAGCCCGGCGTCGCGGCCGACCAGCCGGCGGCGCATGGTGAAGGCGTCCAGCAGGGCCTGGGTGGGGTGCTGGTGGGTGCCGTCGCCGGCGTTGATGACCGGGGCGTCGATCCAGCCGGAGGTGGCCAGACGGTAGGGGGCGCCGGAGGCGCTGTGCCGTATGACGACGGCGTCCACGCCCATCGCCTCCAGCGTCTGGGCGGTGTCCTTCAGGGACTCGCCCTTGGAGACGCTCGATCCCTTCGCCGCGAAGTTGATCACGTCGGCGGACAGTCGCTTCTCGGCGGCCTCGAACGAGATCCGGGTCCGGGTCGAGTCCTCGAAGAAGAGGTTGCAGATGGTGCGACCGCGCAGGGTCGGGAGTTTCTTGATCGGCCGGTCCGCGACCCGGGCCATCTCCTCGGCGGTGTCGAGGATCAGGACGGCGTCGTCGCGGGTCAGGTCGGCGGCCGAGATGAGGTGACGCTTCATCTGTCAGGCTCCGTAGGGAAGTTCAGCGGGTGAGGCGGGGCCCGCGGCGGCAGGCGCTCGTGGCGGGGCCCGAAGGGCGCCAGCGGGCAGGCGTGGGCGCGGCGGCGGGACGCACGACAGCGGCGTACGCCCCGCGGGCTACTCCTGCTCGCCCGGGGCGGCCGGCCGAACACCGAGCAGCACGGTGTCGCGACCGTCCTCCTCGGCGAGCAGGACCTTGACCGTCTCCCGCAGCGACGTGGGGAGGTTCTTGCCGACGTAGTCGGCGCGGATCGGCAGTTCGCGGTGTCCGCGGTCGACGAGGACCGCGAGCTGCACCGCGCGCGGCCGCCCGATGTCGTTCAGGGCGTCGAGCGCGGCGCGGATGGTGCGGCCGGAGAAGAGCACGTCGTCGACGAGGACGACGAGCCGGCCGTCGATGCCGTCACCGGGGATCTCGGTGCGGGCCAGCGCCCGCGGCGGGTGCAGCCGGAGATCGTCGCGGTACATGGTGATGTCCAGTGAGCCGCACGGCACCTTGCGCTCGGTGATTTCCTCGAGCTTGACGGCGAGCCGCTGGGCGAGGAAGACGCCCCGGGTCGGGATGCCCAGGAGCACCACGTCGTCGGCGCCCTTGGCGCGCTCGACGATCTCGTGGGCGATGCGGGTCAGTACCCGTGCGATGTCGGGGCCCTCGAGAACGGGCCGCGCATCCGACGCTTGCGCGTCCTGCTGCTTGTCCATACGAAACGGACCTCCTTCTCCGCCTCACGGGACGGACCTTAAAGGACGTCGGGATTGCGCCATCCACACTAACAGGCACCCCTCGGGCGCCCCACCTCACCCCCTTGGCCCAACCGGCCCCGGCCGTCGGGGAACAGTCGGCGCGGACCGTTCGGCTTGACGTGAGAGTGTAACGCTGCGTAACCTCACAGTGAGTTACCAGCCGCGCGGCACGGAAACCAAGCCGGCCGCGTCGACCCAGTGCCGGGGAGCTATATGTCCAGCGAATACGCCAAACAGCTCGGGGCCAAGCTCCGGGCCATCCGCACCCAGCAGGGCCTTTCCCTCCACGGTGTCGAGGAGAAGTCCCAGGGGCGCTGGAAGGCCGTCGTGGTCGGTTCCTACGAGCGCGGTGACCGCGCCGTGACCGTGCAGCGTCTCGCCGAGTTGGCGGACTTCTACGGCGTGCCGGTGCAGGAACTGCTGCCGGGCACCACCCCGGGCGGCGCCGCCGAGCCCCCGCCGAAGCTGGTCCTGGACCTGGAGCGGCTGGCCACGGTTCCGCCCGAGAAGGCGGGCCCCCTCCAGCGTTACGCGGCCACCATCCAGTCCCAGCGCGGGGACTACAACGGCAAGGTGCTCTCGATCCGCCAGGACGACCTGCGCACCCTCGCCGTCATCTACGACCAGTCGCCCTCGGTCCTGACCGAGCAGCTCATCAGCTGGGGCGTCCTGGACGCCGACGCGCGCCGCGCGGTCTCCCACGAGGACAACTGACCGCTGCGCCGGTTGAGCAGAAACGTAACGCCGGGGTGGCGGGAACCGTTCGGTTCCCGCCACCCCGGCGTTTTGCGTGGCCGCTGAGCGCTGCCCGACGCGCGGGCCGCGAGGCACGGAGACGCACGGAAGGGGCGCGGGCAACAGGGACCGGCCACGGACGGCTCGCGGCCGCCCACCGGTCCCTGTTCCCCGCGCCCCTGGCGCTCCGTCTCGCTACGCGCGCCGCAGCGTCGGCTTGAGCTCCTTCAGACGCCCCAGCAGGCCGTTGACGAAGGCGGGCGAGTCGTCCGTGGAGAACTCCTTCGCCAGCTGGACCATCTCGTCCAGCACGACCGCGTCGGGCGTCTCGTCGACCCAGATCAGCTCGTACGCGCCGAGGCGCAGGATGTTGCGGTCGACGACCGGCATCCGGTCGAGCGTCCAGCCGACCGAGTACTGCGAGATCAGCTCGTCGATCCGCCGCTCGTACTCGGCGTAGCCCTCGACCAGCTGCATCGTGTACTCGCTGACCGGCGGCTGCCGGGTGTCGGCCCGGGAGAGCCGGATCCAGTCCGCGAGGACCGTCAGGACGTCGACGCCGCGCTGGTCGCCCTCGAAGAGGATCTGGAAGGCGCGCTTGCGGGCCGTGTTGCGAGCAGCCACGGTTAGCTGTTCACCCGGCCGAGGTAGTCGCTGGTACGGGTGTCGACCTTGATCTTCTCACCGGTGGTGATGAAGAGCGGAACCTGGATCTGGTGGCCGGTCTCCAGGGTGGCGGGCTTGGTGCCACCGGTGGAGCGGTCGCCCTGGACGCCCGGCTCGGTCTCGGCGATGACCAGCTCGACGGCGGCCGGCAGCTCGACGAAGAGCACCTCGCCCTCGTGCTGGGCGACAACGGCCGTGAAGCCCTCGATCAGGAAGTTCGCGGCGTCGCCGACGGTCTTCCGGTCGATGTGCAGCTGGTCGTAGGTGTCCATGTCCATGAACACGAAGTACTCGCCGTCCATGTACGAGAACTGCATGTCGCGCTTGTCGACAGTGGCCGTCTCGACCTTGACGCCGGCGTTGAAGGTCTTGTCGACGACCTTGCCGGAGAGCACGTTCTTGAGCTTGGTGCGCACGAAGGCCGGGCCCTTGCCGGGCTTGACGTGCTGGAACTCGACGACGGACCACAGCTGGCCGCCATCGAGCTTGAGCACCATGCCGTTCTTGAGGTCGTTCGTGGAAGCCACGGTTGCGGAATCTCCTGGACTGACGTACGACCCCGGGGCACGCGCCTCGCTAGAGGGCGAGCAGCTCCTTGGTCGTGATGGTGAGTAGCTCGGGTCCGCCGTCCGCCTCGGGGCGTACGACGAGCGTGTCATCGATCCGGACACCACCCCGGCCCGGGAGGTGAACCCCCGGTTCGACGGTGACCGGCACGCAAGCGTCCAGTTTACCCATTGCCGCGGGGGTCAACTGAGGGTCCTCGTCGATTTCGAGTCCGACCCCGTGACCGGTGAGCGGTGCGAGGCCCTCCGCATAGCCCGCGGAGTCCAGTACCTGACGTGCGGCGCGGTCAACGTCCCGGTACGTCGCGCCCGGCACGAGCGACTCCCGGCCGGCCCGCTGCGCCGCGAAGACGAGGTCGTACAACTCGATCTGCCAGTCCGCCGGCGTGGTCCCGATGACGAAGGTACGCCCGATCTCGCAGCGGTAGCCGCGGTAGTTCGCGCCGAGGCACACGGAGAGGAAGTCGCCCTCCTCCACCCGGCGGTCGGTGGGGCGGTGGGCGCGGCGTCCGGCGTTGGGGCCGGTGGCGACGGAGGTGGGGAAGGCCGGGCCGTCCGCGCCGTGGTCGACGAGCCGCCGCTCCAGCTCCAGCGCGAGGTGGCGCTCGGTGCGGCCGACCAGGATGGATTCGAGCAGCTCTCCCAGCGCCTGGTCGGCGATCTCGGCGCCGATGCGCAGACAGGAGATCTCCTCCTCGTCCTTGACCACCCGGAGCTGCTCGACGGCGCCGCCCACGTCACCGAGGCGCAGGGCCGGGGCGACGTCGCCCAGGGCCCGGTGCCGGGCCACCGTGAGGTGGTGCTCCTCGACCGCGAGGGAGTCCGCGCCCTGGGCCTGCGCGAGATCGGCGGCCGCGACGGCCGGATCACCGCCAGCGCGGGGCAGCGTGTGCTGACGCAGCGCCTCGTCGGCCCGGCCCTCGACGACCGGGTCGTCCGGGGGGCCGGTGCACACGAGGAGGTCCTCGTGCTTACCGAGAAGCAGTACGGCGCCCAGCGGGGCCGCGCCCGCGAGGTACCGCACATTGGCGGGGCGGGAGATCAGCGCCGCCGCGCTGCCGGCCGCGTTGCAGCGCTCTCGTAGCCGCGTTCGGCGGGATGCGTGCACCTCTGACATGAACCGAGCGTACGAGGGGTGGCCGGATGTCGCCGGTCGAGAAAGCCATCCGTGGCGCGAACGCCGCCATGGGCGCCCAGCCACAGGACCACGGAGCGAGGGCAAGCCGCCGACGGCGCCCAGCCGCAGAAGGAAGGGCCGGGCATCCCGGGAAACAGTCACCGGCGGTGCGTGGGCGGGGGAAGGCCTCGAAGCGGCGAAGTCACCACTTCGGCGGACTCGCCACCGCCCTGGCCAGCACCTCGTCCAGCACCCGCGCCGTCCCCGGGACATCCAGCTGGGAGTTGTCGATGATGGGCAGCCCCGACCCGTACCACCCGGCCATCCTGCCGTGGATACGGGCGACCTCCTCGTCGGACAGCCGCCGGTTCCCCGAGCGCTCCGCGTTCCGCTCCAGGACGATCTCCAGCCCCGGCAGCAGCACGACCGGAAGCAGCCCGGGCCCCACATGCCGCTTCCACCCGCCGAGCCCCACCACGGGCCGGTCGGGGAACACGGCGTCGTCGAGAATGCAGGAGATCCCGTTGGCGAGGAAGTTGCGCGCGGCGAAACCGCAGGTCCGGCGGGCGAGCCGGTACTGCGCCTCGGAGTGGTCGTTCCACCCGGACTGCGGGTCGGCGAACCCCGAGCGCACCCACTCGCGGACGTCGTCCAGGCTGATGTGGGCCGTCGGCACCCGGCGCCGGCCGGCCCAGTGCTTCGCGACGCTGGTCTTGCCGGCCCCCGCGGGCCCTATGAGCAGCACGGCCAGCGTGGTGGTCTGCGGGTCGGGCCCCATCGCGGCCGGGGGCGCGCTCGGCACCCCGACCGGCCCGCCGGGCGGCAGCGGGACATGCCCGGTGGAGTCGGCGGGCGGCCCCGGCGGCGGCGCGGTGAAGCCGTGCGCGGGCGGCGGTGGCGGGACCGGGTGGTGCTGACCCTGCTGCTGCGCGGCCGACGGCCAGCTCGCGGCCGGTCCGTGCCCCGGCTGGTGGGGCGGCGGCAGCGGAGACCCCACTGCGTGCTGCATCCGGTGCCACTCCGTCTCGTACAGGCAATGGGCGGTGGCGGCGGGGCGGACCCGCTCCCTACCGAACGGTACCGCCCCCGGCCGTCCTTTGGTGAACGGCGGGGGGCGGCCACAAGTGCCCGGCAGGGCGGGCGAATCGGGCGGAGCGGACTTACTGCCCCACTTCGCCGTACGCCGCGAGCAGTACGGCCGGATCGGGACCCTCCAGGACCGTCGGCTTGGCCAGACCGTCCAGGACGATGAAGCGCAGCAGGTCACCGCGGGACTTCTTGTCGACCTTCATGGCCTCCAGAAGCTTGGGCCACTGGTCGTACCGGTAGTGCAGGGGCAGGCCGACCGCCTCGAGGATGGCGCGGTGCCGGTCCGCCGTGGCGTCGTCCAGGCGGCCCGCCACGCGGCCCAGTTCGGCGGCGAAGTGCATGCCGACCGCGACCGCGGCACCGTGGCGCCACTTGTAGCGCTCGTTCTTCTCGATGGCGTGGCCGAGGGTGTGACCGTAGTTGAGGATCTCCCGCAGGCCCGACTCCTTCAGGTCCGCGGAGACCACCTCCGCCTTGACCCGGATCGAGCGCTCGATCAGCTCCGCGGTGTGCGGACCCGCGGGCGTACGGGCCGCCTCGGTGTCGGACTCGATGAGCTCCAGGATCACCGGGTCGGCGATGAAGCCGGCCTTGATGATCTCGGCGAGCCCGGAGACGTAGTCGTTGACCGGGAGGGAGTCCAGCGCGGCCAGGTCGCAGAGCACACCGGCCGGCGGGTGGAAGGCGCCGACCAGGTTCTTGCCCTCGGCCGTGTTGATGCCGGTCTTGCCGCCGACGGCCGCGTCGACCATGGCCAGGACCGTGGTGGGGACGGCGATCCAGCGCACGCCCCGCAGCCAGGTCGCGGCCACGAAGCCCGCGAGGTCCGTGGTCGCCCCGCCGCCGACGCCGACGACGACGTCGGTGCGGGTGAAGCCGGACTGGCCCAGCGCCTTCCAGCAGTAGGCCGCGACCTCGGCGGTCTTGGCCTCCTCGGCGTTGGGCACCTGGATCGCGACGGCCTCGTAGCCCTGCCCGGCCAGATCGGCGCGCAGCGCGTCACCGGTCTCGGCCAGCGCCTCGGGGTGGATGACCGCGACCCGCTTGGCCCTCGGGCCGATCAGACCGGCCAGCTCGCCCAGGAGCTGACGGCCCACCAGCACGTCGTACGGGTCGTTGCCGCCGACGTGGATCGTCGTCACCGTCTCGCTCATGCTTCCTTCAACTCCAGTGCGTCCAGGGCGGCCCGGGTGACCTCCTCGGGCGTACGGCCGTCGGTCGCGACGACCGCCGTGGCGACCTCCTCGTACAGGTGCCGCCGGGCCTCCATCAGTTCCCGCCACTGCTTGCGCGGGTTCACCGTGAGCAGCGGCCGGGCCACGTTCAGTCCGGTGCGCCGGACCGCCTCCTCGACGTCCATGGAGAGGTAGACGACGGGGCGGCCGGCCAGCAGCGCGCGGGTGTCCGCGTCGAGCACGGCGCCGCCGCCCAGCGCGAGGACGCCCCCGTGCTCGGCCAGGGCGTCGGCGACCGCCTGCTTCTCCAGGGCGCGGAAGGCGGGCTCGCCCTCCTCGACGAAGATGTCGGAGATCTCCCGGCCCTCGGCGGCGACGATGTCCGCGTCGGTGTCCCGGTAGGCCACGCCGAGCCGCTCGGCCAGCAGCTGCCCGACGGTGGACTTGCCCACGCCCATCGGGCCGACCAGGACGACCAGCGGTCCGCTCATCGGATGTGCAGGTTGTCGAGGTACGACGTCACGTTGCGCCGGGTCTCCACGACGCTGTCGCCGCCGAACTTCTCCGCCACCGCGTCGGCCAGCACCAGCGCGACCATCGCCTCCGCGACGATGCCGGCGGCCGGGACCGCGGAGACGTCGGAGCGCTGGTGGTGCGCCTGGGCGGCCTCGCCCGTGCTGACGTCCACCGTCTGGAGCGCGCGCGGCACGGTCGCGATGGGCTTCATCGCGGCACGCACCCGCAGCAGCTCGCCGGTGGACAGGCCGCCCTCGGTGCCGCCGGCCCGGCCGGAGGCCCGCTTGATGCCCTCGGGCGTGTTCACGATCTCGTCGTGGGCCTGGGAGCCGGGCACCCGCGCCAGTTCGAAGCCGTCACCGATCTCGACGCCCTTGATCGCCTGGATGCCCATCAGGGCGCCCGCCAGCCGGGCGTCCAGCTTGCGGTCCCAGTGCACATGCGAACCGAGGCCCACGGGAACGCCGTACGCCAGCACCTCGACGACACCGCCCAGGGTGTCGCCGTCCTTGTGGGCCTGGTCGACCTCGGCCACCATCGCCTTGGAGGCGTCGGCGTCGAGGCAGCGCAGCGGGTCGGCGTCCAGCCTCTCGACGTCGGCCGGGGTCGGGTACACGCCCTGCGGGGCCTTCACGGAGCACAGCTCCACGACGTGCGAGACGATCTCGATGCCGGCCGTCTCCTTCAGGTAGGAGCGGGCGACCGCGCCGAGCGCGACCCGGGCCGCGGTCTCACGGGCGGAGGCGCGCTCCAGGATCGGACGGGCCTCGTCGAAGCCGTACTTCTGCATCCCCGCGAGGTCGGCGTGGCCGGGGCGGGGACGGGTGAGCGGCGCGTTGCGGGCCATCTGGGCGAGCTCGGCCGGGTCCACCGGGTCGGCCGACATGACCTGCTCCCACTTGGGCCACTCGGTGTTGCCCACCATGACCGCGATGGGAGAACCGAGGCTGAGACCGTGCCGGACGCCACCGAGGAAGGTGACCTCGTCCTGCTCGAACTTCATCCGGGCACCGCGTCCGTAACCGAGCCGGCGCCGGGCCAGGTGGTCCGCCACCATCTCCGTGGTGATCGGCACGCCGGCCGGAAGGCCCTCCAGCGTCGCCACGAGTGCGGGGCCGTGCGACTCCCCCGCGGTCAGCCAGCGCAACCTGCTCAACGGTGCTCCTCAATGCTCGCGCCCCGGTCACTGCCTGCGTACGCGTCTCGGCGCGTACGGCGACGGCGAGACCAGGTGCGCGGCCCTGGGCCCGCCATCACCGATCCTCCCACGTCCGTGCCCCGGTCCCGGCCTTCGGTCCATCAGACGGACGGGACCTGACACAGAACCTGACAGGACTTCGTCAGACCGAGCCGTCCCGGCGCGGCTGAGCGGGCGCGTAGGCCCCGAGGAAGTCGGCCCCGCTGGGCTGCGCCGGAGCACCGGTCCCCTGGGCCTGAGCCTGGGTCTGCGCCTGCGGCGCGTACGGGCCCAGGAAGTCGGCGCCGCTCGGCTGAGCCGGAGCGGCCTGCGGCGCGTACGGGCCCAGATGGTCGGCCCCGCTGCCCTGCGACGGCGCCATGACAGGCACCCCGGAGCGCCGGGCCCGGCGCTGGTCGATCTTCCCCTTGAGCGAGACGCCCCACGCGATGACGACGATCAGCACGACCAGCGCCAGCACGGTGATCTGCACCCACTCGGGCATGAACTTCAGCAGCGCCTCGAAGATCTCGCTCTTCCCGGACGCGAGCTGCACACCGGAATCCATCAGATGCTGTCCCCCTTCCGGCCCCGCCCCCTGCGGGACCGACCGGATCTTAGCGCCGTTCGGTGAGCGCCCGCTCACCCGCCCTGCGCATGGCGTCCAGCGGCGCCGGGGCGCGGCCCGTCATCTGCTCGACCTGGAGGACGGCCTGGTGGACCAGTAGGTCCAGGCCGCTCACGACGGCGCCGCCGTACGCCGACCAGCGGGCGGCGAGCTGGGTGGGCCAGGGGTCGTAGAGCACGTCGAAGAGGGCGGCGGGGCGCTCGGGGAGGTGGGGGGCGAGGGCGTCGGTGGCACCGGCGGGGGTGGTCGCGACGACCAGGGGCGCGCGCAGCGCCTGCTCGGCGTCCGCCCAGTCGGCGATGCGTACCTCGACGTCCAGTCGCTCGGCCCACTGCCGCATCTCGGCGGCCCGGGCCTCGCTGCGGACGTAGACCGAGATCTCTCCGGTGCAGACGCGGGCGAGGGCGGCCAGCGCGGAGGAGGCGGTGGCGCCCGCGCCGAGGATCGCGGCCGCGTCGACCTTGTCGATGCCGTGCTCGCGCAGGGCGGCCACGATGCCGGGGATGTCGGTGTTGTCCCCGCGGCGGGTGCCGTCCGCGCCGAACACCACGGTGTTCACGGCGTCCACGGAGGCGGCGGTCTCGCTGACGGAGTCCAGCAGCGGCATGACCGCCCGCTTGAGCGGCATGGTCAGCGACAGCCCGGCCCACTCCGGGCCGAGCCCCTCGACGAAGCCGGGCAGCGCCGCCTCGTCCACCTCGAACCGGTCGTACGACCAGTGCGTGAGCCCCAGTTCCTCGTACGCGGCGCGGTGCAGCACCGGGGAGAGGGAGTGGTCGATCGGGGAGCCGAGCACGGCTGCCCTGCGAGGCGCGGCGGCGGTCATCAGCTGTTCCTGGAGGCGTTGAACTCTTCGACGAGCCTCTGGTGCTCGGCGTTCGTCTTGGTGAACTTACTGGTCTTGCCGTCGAGCGAGATGAAGTAGTACCAGCCGTCGTCCGTCGGCTTCAGCGCGCCCTTGAGCGCGTCCTCGCCCGGGTTGCTGATGGGTCCGGGCGGCAGGCCCCGGTAGTAGTACGTGTTGTACGGGTTGTCGTAGTTCCGCAGCTCTTCGAGCGTGAGGTCGATCTTGCTCTGGTTCTTGATGTAGTTGTACGTGGAGTCGAACTCCAGCTTCCCGTACGTCTGCGGGTTGCCGGACTTCCTGCGGTTGTAGACGACCTCGGCCATCTTGCGGAAGTCGTCGTGGCTGGTGCCCTCGGCCTGGACCAGGCTCGCGACGGTGATCAGCTGCCAGGGGTCCTCGAGTCCGAGGCTCTCGGCCTTCTTCTCGACGCCCATGTCCTCGTACGTCTCGGTGGCCCGGGCCACCATCTGTTTCAGGACGTCCTTGGGCTTCTGGCCCTTGGCGACCGCGTAGCTGGAGGGGTAGAGGAAACCTTCGAGCGGGTCCTTGACGTTCTCGTGGTTCTGCGCCCACTCGGGCAGGCCGAGGCTCGCCCAGTCCTCCTTGGCGATCTTGGCCGTGGTGCCCTTGTCGAGCTCCAGGCGCGTGTCGATGACCTCGTAGACCTTGGCGTTGCGCCAGCCCTCGGCGATGATCAGGTTGCTGCGGCTCTCGTCACTGAGCATCAGTTCGACAGCGCTTTCGGCCGACATCTCCTGCTGGAGCGTGTAGACGCCGTCCTGGATGCTCTTGCCGTCGGGGTTCTGCTGCTGGGCGGCGACGAAGGCGTCGACGCTCTTGACCACACCGGCCCGCTTCAGCTCCTGACCGATGACGGCGCCCGTCGCGCCCTTGGGGATGGTGACGGTGACCTGCTCGCCGTTGCCGCCGCCCGCGAAGTCCGGGGCCGAGCCGAAACGATCCTGGTAGAACTGGTAGCCGAAGTAGCCGACGCCGGCGACGCCGCCGGCGAAGACCAGGGCGACGACCAGGCAGGCGCAGCCGCTGCGGCTCTTCTTGTTCCTGGCGCCCTTGCCACCCTTGGCGTCTTTGCCACCGCGGCCCCGGCGGTCTCCGCGGCCGCGCCGGTCGCCCGGGTCGTCGTCGAAGTCGTCCTCGTCGTCGTTCCCACCCGCGAAGAAGTCGCTCTCGCCCTGGTCGGGGCCCGGATCCCACTCGGGCTCGGGCTCGGGTTCGGGACGGCGGCGGGAGGGCGGCTCGGGCGGCGGGTACGCGTCGGGGGTCTGGTAGAAGTCGGGCCGCTGGTCACCGTAGGCCTGGGCCTGCTGCCCGTAGGGGTCGACGGGGTCACCCGGATAGGGGGCCTGCGGGTGGCTGCCCGTGCCCCAGCCGCTGTTGTCGTACTGCTGCTGGGGCTGCTGACCGTAGTGCTGGGGGTACTGCTGCTGGGGCCGGCCGTAGGGGTCGACCGGGTTGCCCCACTGGTCGTACTGCTGCTGCGGGTGCTGCTGCTGGCCGCCGTAGGCAGACTGATGACCCTGCTGGGCCTGCTGTCCTTCCCATCCGCCGTCCCCGTACAACGGGTCCTGCGGATGCCACGGTTCGGAGCCTTGGCCCCGGCCATACTCAGTCATCGATCCCCTAGAGCCGCGAGGTGGAGCCGATGGGCCGTGGGGAGCCCGGTTCCGTTCCGCCTCTTCTTGTGCGGTGGCTGTTCGAACGCCGCCACATCGCGCGGAACGTTACCGTATCGCGATCAGATGACCACTTCGACGCCCTCGCCCGGAGCTTTACCTGACACCCGTTCGGATTCCAGCGCCTGCTGGAGGATGATCACGGCGGCTGCCTGGTCGATGACGGAACGGCCCTTCTTGGACTTCACGCCCGAGGCGCGCAGCCCCTGACTGGCTGTGACGGTTGTCATCCGCTCGTCCACGAGCCTCACCGGAATCGGCGCGATCATGCGTGCGAATTCCTGGGCGAAGCCGCGGACCTTCAGGGCGGCGGGGCCCTCGCCCCCCTTGAGGGAGCGAGGGAGACCGACGACGACCTCGATCGGCTCGTACTCCTCGGCCAGTTGCCTCAGCCGGCGCTGCGCCGCGGGGATGTCCCGGCCGGGGACGGTCTCCACCGGGGTGGCGAGGATCCCGTCGGGGTCGCACGAGGCGACCCCGATACGGGCGTCCCCGACGTCGATGGCGAGCCGACGTCCTCTGCGCATTACTTGGCCGTCTCCGCGACCAGGCGCTCGACGGCGTCCACGGCCTCGCCGACGGCGGCCGGGTTCTGGCCGCCGCCCTGGGCGACGTCCGGCTTGCCGCCACCGCCGCCGCCGAGGGTCTTGGCGGCGGTACGCACCAGCTCACCGGCCTTCAGACCGCGCTCACGGGCGGCCTCGTTGGTGGCGATGACGGTCAGCGGCTTGCCGTTGCTGACGGTGAACAGGGCCACCACCACAGCCCGGCCGCCCTGGATGCGGCCACGCACGTCCAGGACCAGCTTGCGCAGGTCGTCCGGCGTGGTGCCGTCCGGGACCTGACCGGTGACCAGGGCGACGCCGTGGACGTCCTTGGCGGAACCGGCGAGACCCGCGGCGGCCTGGAGCACCTTCTCCGCGCGGAACTTCTCGATCTCCTTCTCGGCGTCCTTCAGCTTGCCGAGCATCGCGGAGACCTTCTCCGGCAGCTCCTCCGGACGGCCCTTGATCAGCTCCTGGAGCTGGGCGACGACCGTGTGCTCACGGGCGAGGAAGTTGTAGGCGTCCACGCCGACGAGGGCCTCGATACGGCGGACACCGGAGCCGATCGACGACTCGCCGAGCAGCTTGACCAGGCCGAGCTGGCTGGTGTTGTGGACGTGGGTGCCGCCGCACAGCTCCTTGGAGAAGTCGCCGATGGTGACCACGCGGACGCGCTCGCCGTACTTCTCGCCGAACTCGGCGATGGCGCCCTGCTTCCTGGCCTCGTCGATGCCCATGACCTCGGCGTGCACGTCCAGGTCGCGGGCGAGCACCTCGTTGATCTTCTGCTCGACGTCGGTCATCACGGCCGTGGGAACGGCGGACGGCGAACCGAAGTCGAAGCGGAAACGGCCGGGCTGGTTCTCCGAACCGGCCTGGGCGGCCGTCGGGCCGAGGGCGTCGCGCAGGGCCTGGTGGGTGAGGTGGGTCGCCGAGTGGGCACGGGCGATGGCCGTACGGCGACGGGAGTCGATGGAGGCGTGGGCCTTGGCACCGACGGTGACCTCGCCGAACTGGACGACGCCCTTGTGGACGTACACCCCGGGCACCGGCTTCTGGCAGTCGCGGATCTCGATGACGGCACCGGAGTCGACCTTGATCCGGCCGGTGTCACCGATCTGGCCGCCGCCCTCGGCGTAGAACGGGGTGCGGTCCAGGACGATCTCGACCTCGTCGCCCTCGGTGGCGGCCGGGGAGGAGGCCCCGTCGACGAGGATGCCGACGATCGTCGACTCGCCCTCGGTGTCGCCGTAGCCGATGAACTCGGTCTCGCCGACCTTGTCGGCGATCTCCCGGTACGCACCGGTGCCGGCGTGGCCGGTCTTCTTGGCCTGGGCGTCGGCCTTGGCGCGCTCCCGCTGCTCCTTCATCAGGCGACGGAAGCCGTCCTCGTCCACGGACAGCCCCTGCTCGGCGGCCATCTCCAGGGTGAGGTCGATCGGGAAGCCCCAGGTGTCGTGGAGCAGGAAGGCCTTGTCACCGGCGAGGACCGCGCTGCCGGCGGCCTTGGTCTCGGTGACGGCGGTGTCGAGGATGTTGGTGCCGGCCTTCAGCGTCTTGAGGAAGGCGTTCTCCTCCGCGAGGGCGACCTTCTCGATGCGCTCGCGGTCGGTGATCAGCTCCGGGTACTGCTGGCCCATCATGCCGATCACGGTGTCGATCAGGTCCTTGACGACCGGACCGGTGGCGCCGAGCAGCCGCATGTTGCGGATGGCGCGGCGCATGATGCGGCGCAGCACGTAGCCACGGCCCTCGTTGCCCGGGGTGACGCCGTCGCCGATGAGCATCGTGGCGGTGCGCATGTGGTCGGTGACCACGCGCAGGGACACGTCCGAGGCGTGGGCGGCGCCGTAGCGGACACCGGTCAGCTCGGTGGCCTTGCCGATGACGGCCATGGAGGTGTCGATCTCGTACATGTTCTGCACGCCCTGCAGAATCATGGCGAGGCGTTCCAGGCCGAGGCCCGTGTCGATGTTCTTGCTGGGCAGCTCGCCGAGGATCTCGAAGTTGTCCTTGCCGATGCCCTCGCCGCGCTCGTACTGCATGAAGACGAGGTTCCAGATCTCCACGTACCGCTCGTCGTTGACGGCGGGGCCGCCCTCGACGCCGAACTCGGGGCCGCGGTCGTAGTTGATCTCGGAACAGGGGCCGCACGGGCCGGGCACGCCCATGGACCAGTAGTTGTCCTTCATGCCCAGACGCTGGATGCGCTCCTTGGGCACCCCGACGACCTCGTGCCAGATGCGCTCGGCCTCGTCGTCGTCCTTGTAGACGGTGATCCAGAGCTTCTCCGGCTCCAGGCCGTAACCGCCCTTGTCCTGGGGGCTGGTGAGCAGCTCCCAGGCGTACTTGATGGCGCCTTCCTTGAAGTAGTCGCCGAAGGAGAAGTTGCCGCACATCTGGAAGAACGTGCCGTGCCGGGTGGTCTTGCCGACCTCTTCGATGTCCGGTGTGCGCACGCACTTCTGCACGCTGGTGGCACGGTCGAACGGGGGCTTGACCTCACCCAGGAAGTAGGGCTTGAAGGGCACCATGCCGGCGGGGACCAGGAGCAGAGTCGGGTCGTCCGCGATGAGCGACGCCGAAGGGACGACGGTGTGCCCGCGCTCCTCGAAGAAGCTCAGCCAGCGGCGGCGGATCTCAGCCGACTCCATCAGTGGTCCTCATTCCGGTTGTTCGTGCTGTTCCGGTACACCGTGGACTCGATGTACTTCGGGTTGCTGCGGTTCTCGATGGCGGAGTGCCGCCGGGGCGCGGGAAGTCCGGGGCGCTCGTCGATGCCGAGTGCCTCCTCGAGCTCGGCCTCCCGCTGGGCCATGTTGTCGCGGACGTCCAGGGCGAAGCCCACCGCACGGTCCTTCAGTCGCTGACCGGTCTCGATCGCCTTGTTGGTGGCGGTGACGGCGAGATGCTCGGGGGTCAGCTGCTTGAGCTTGCGGTTGACCTTGGTGGTGGCCCACACACCGGCGGCGACGCCCGTGGTGAACCAGAAGCTGCGGCGGAACATCGGTCGGTGTCAGCTCCTCTTCCTGCGGGTTTCTCGCTTTTCCCGCCGGGTGCCCCCGACCGTACGGCCCACGATCACGGTACGCCGGGGCGCCTGCGCGGGCACTTCGTCACCCCGGCCGCCCAGGGCCCGGCGCACGCCGTACCCGAACGCGGCGATCTTGACCAGGGGGCCGCCGAAGGTGGAGGCGACGGTCGTGGAGAGCGCGGAGGCGTTCGACGTGACCTCCTGGACGTCGGAGGCGATCGCGTCCACCCGGTCGATCTGGGTCTGCGCGGAACGCACCGCCGCCGAGGCGTCGGCCAGCAGCGGTACGGCCTGGTCCGTCACGTCCGCGACCAACTTGGTGGTCGCCCTGAGCGTCTGGGCCAGCCTCGCGAGTGCCACCGCGAGGAAGGACACCAGGATCGCCCAGAAGACGGCCACCAGGATCCCGGCCACCTCTCCACCGGACACCTTGCGCACCCGCTCCCTGAAACGTGCTCTGAACTTCGGAACCCTGAAAAAGCAGTGCACCGAGCCTATCGCGCCATGGATGGCGCACCGTACCGGATTAGAGCCCGGGCCGAAGCGGAATACCGCTGCGCGATTGTACGGAGTGATTACGGTTCAGTACGCTCCGTGTCCTATGCGAGGGGAACAGGGCGCCGGGGAGCCGGGCCGGGGCAATCTGCCCGCGGAGCTGGACGCGTTCGTGGGCCGCACGGCCGAGCTGGGCGGGCTGGCGGCCGCGCTGGACGCCTCCCGTCTGGTGACCGTGACCGGGGGCGGCGGGGTCGGCAAGTCACGGCTCGCCGCCCACGCGGCCGCGCGGCGCCGCCTCCCGCACGGGGTGTGGCGGGTGGAGCTGGCCGCGTTACGCGACCCGGACTTCATCGCGTACACGCTGATGGAGGCCCTCCGGCTGACCGACCAGACCACCCGGCAGCCACGCGAGACCCTGCTGGAACAGCTCGCGGGACGCGAACTCCTGCTGGTCCTCGACGGGTTCGAGCATCTGGTGGAGTCCTCCGCCGAACTCGTGGGCGAACTGCTGCGGCGACTGCCGGGACTGAGGGTGCTGGCCGTCGGACGCCGCCCGCTCGCCCTGGCCGGCGAACGGCTGTTCCCGCTCACCCCGCTGGGCACGGACGACGCGGTGGAACTGCTGGTGGAACGCGCCGCCGCCCAAGGGCTCGGCCTGAGCGCCACGGACCGGCGGGTACGCGAACTGTGCCGGCGCCTGGACGGCATCCCCCTCGCCGTCGAACTGGCCGCGGGCCGGCTGCGCGCCCTCTCCCCCGCCCAGATGCTGGACCGGCTCGACGACCGGTTCCGGCTGCTCACCGGCGGCGGCCGCGACGCCCTGCCCCGCCACCAGACGCTGCGCACCGCGATCGGCTGGAGCCACGAGCTGTGCACCCCCGAGGAGCGGCTGCTGTGGTCGCGGCTGTCGGTGTTCGCCGGACAGTTCGACCTGGAGGCCGTGGAGTACGTGTGCAGCGGCGACGGACTGCCCGCCGCCGACGCCCTCGACGTGCTCGGCGCGCTGCTCTCCCAGTCCGTGGTGGCCCGCGAGGACACCCCGGCGGGGCCGCGCTACCGCATGCTCGACACCGTGCGCGCCTACGGCACCGCATGGCTGGAGGCGACGGGCGACGCCGAGCGGCTGCGGCGCAGACACCGCGACTGGTACCTGGGCTTCGCCACCCTGTGCGAACTCGACTGGTTCTCGCCCCGGCAGGACGAGGTCGCCGCCCGCGTCGAGGCGGAACTGCCGAATCTGCGGCTCGCCCTGGAGCACAGCCTCTCCGACCCGGACGAGGCACATCTGGGCCAGTACCTGGCGGGCGCGCTCTGGTTCTGCTGGGTCGGCTGCGGCCGGCTGCCAGAGGGCCGGCGCTGGCTGGAGCGCAGCGTCCAACTGCCCTCCCCCGAGGAGCCCGCCCAGGAGCAGTCCCGGCTCAAGGCCCTGTGGGTGCTCGGCTATGTCGCCGTGCTCCAGGGCGACGCGGTGGCCGCGCTGGCGGCACTGCACGAGTGCCGGGAGGAGGCCGAACGGCTCGGCAGCGCGACGGCGGCGGCCTACGCCGAGCACCGCACCGGCTGTCTGGCCCTGGTCACCGACGACACGGCCCGCGCGGAGACGCTGCTGCGCTCGGCGCTGGAGCGCTACCAGGAGATCGGCGAGCTCAACAGCAACGTACTGATGGGCCAGGTGGAGCTGGCCATGACCCTCGCCTTCCGGGGCGACCTGTCCGGCGCGGTGCGGCTGAGCGAGGACGTGCGCAGGGTGTGCGAGGACCACGGGGAGCGCTGGGCCCGTTCCTACGCGCTGTTCGTGCTGGCGTACGCGGCCTGGGGCGACGGCGATCCGGGGCGCGCGAGGTCGCTGCTCACGGACTGCCTGGCCGCCGCGGACGGCTTCAACGACCTGCTCTGCTCGGTGCTGGTGGTGGAACTGCTGGCGCTGGTGACCGTGGCCGAGGGCGACCCGGCCGAGGCGGCGGTGCTCCAGGGCGCGGCGGCGGGGATGTGGCCCTCGGTCGGGCTGCCGCTGTTCGGCTCGGCCCACTACAACCGGCCGCACGAGCTGTGCGAGGCCGCGGCCCGCGAGGAACTGGGCGACACCCGCTACGAGGAGTGCGTGCGGCTCGGCGGGCGGCTCGGCCGGCGCGCGGCGGTGGCACGGGCCCTCGGCCGCTCCGGTCCCCGCCCGCCCGAGGCACCTGAGGAGACGGGGAGCGCCGGGCCGGTACGGCGGACCCGGGGCGCCGCGGACACGCGGAAGCCCGCCGCCTCCCCCACCCGTAGGGGCGGGGAGGCGACGGGCTGAGTACCGCGAGTGGTGGTACCGCGCCTGCTGGGATCAGCGGGCGTAGTACTCGACGACGAGCTGCTCGTCGCAGATCACCGGGATCTCCTTGCGGTTCGGCTCACGGTCCAGGCGGAACGCCAGGGCCTTGAGGTTCACCTGGAGGTAGCGCGGGGTCTCACCCTCGGGGGCGAAGCCGCCCTCACGGGCGATGGAGAAGAGGGTCTTCTCACGGCTGCGCTCGCGGACCATCACGACGTCGTCGGGACGGACGCGGAAGGACGGCTTGTCGACCTTCTGGCCGTTGACCTCGATGTGGCCGTGGACGACCATCTGGCGGGCCTGGTAGATCGTGCGGGCGATGCCCGAACGCAGGACCAGCGCGTCGAGACGGCGCTCGAGCTCGATGATCAGGGCCTCACCGGTCTTGCCCTGGACCTTGGAGGCACGCTCGTAGGCGCGGACGAGCTGACGCTCGGACACGTCGTACTGCGCGCGCAGACGCTGCTTCTCGAGCAGACGGACCTTGTAGTCCGAGTTCTGCTTGCGGCCGCGGCCGTGCTCACCCGGCGGGTAGGGACGGGCCTCGAAGTACTTGACGGCCTTGGGGGTCAGCGCGATGCCGAGGGCACGCGACTTCTTGACCTTGGGGCGGGACTGGTTCGCCACTGTTTCTCATTTCCTAGTTCGGCTCGTCAGAGTTGTGGGAGGTCGCATCCGCAGCCGGGGAAACCCGCCGGTCCGTTGCCGGGCCTGGTGGGCAGCCGCTCCCCTGGTCTGGGCACATACGTGCAGCACGCGAGTGGCCCACCGGCCGCTCCCGGGACTCCGGGTGGTGGTGGGCTGCCCGCGACACCGATCGACGGTGCGCGACGCTCCTGGAACCCCTGAGGGGTTCCGGCCGGTCGTCCCGCTCTGACTGCGCGGGACTCGGCACTTCGGAGCAGTCTACAGGCTGGTCACGACCGCCTGCGACCGAGGTGCTGACGGGTCCACTCCACCGCGTCCGCGTACCGGGCCTCGCCGCCGTGTCTGGTCGGGGTGTAGTACTCGCGGTCCTTCAGGGCGTCCGGCGCGTACTGCTGGCCCGCGATGCCCTCGGGCAGGTCGTGCGGGTACACATACCCCTGCGCGTGGCCCAGCTTCGCCGCGCCCTTGTAGTGCCCGTCGCGCAGATGCGCCGGCACGGGACCGGCCAGTCCCTTGCGTACGTCGTCCAGGGCGGCGCCGATCGCGGTCGTCGCGGCGTTGGACTTCGGCGCGAGGGCGAGTGCGATCGTGGCGTGGCTGAGGGTGAGGGCGGCTTCGGGGAAGCCGATCATCGCGACGGCCTGGGCGGCCGCCACGGCTATGGGCAGTGCGTTCGGGTCGGCCAGGCCGATGTCCTCGCTGGCGGAGATCATCAGGCGGCGGGCGATGAAGCGGGGGTCCTCGCCGGCCTCGATCATCCGGGCCAGATAGTGCAGGGCGGCGTCGACGTCGGAGCCGCGGATCGACTTGATCAGGGCGCTGGCCACGTCGTAGTGCTGGTCGCCGTCGCGGTCGTACTTCACGGCCGCGCGGTCGACGGTCTCCTCCAGGGTGGTGAGGGAGATTTCCCCCTCGCCCTTGTCCAGGGCGGCCCCGGCGGCGGCCTCCAGGGCGGTCAGGGCCCGGCGCGCGTCGCCCCCGGCGATGCGCAGCAGATGGTCGGCGGCCTCGTCGGGAAGGCCGACCGTGTCCCTGAGACCGCGCTCGTCGGTCAGGGCGCGCTTGAGCAGGTCCCGGACGTCGTCGTCGGTGAGGGGTTCCAGGGTGAGCAGCAGGGAGCGGGACAGCAGGGGCGAGATCACCGAGAAGTACGGGTTCTCGGTGGTCGCCGCGATCAGGGTCACCCAGCGGTTCTCCACGGCCGGGAGGAGGGAGTCCTGCTGGGCCTTGCTGAAGCGGTGGATCTCGTCGAGGAAGAGGACGGTCTCCTTGCCGTAGCCACCGGTGGCGCGGCGGGCGCCGTCGATGACCGCGCGGACCTCCTTGACGCCCGCGGTGATCGCGGAGAGCTCCACGAAGCGCTTGTCGGTGGCCTTGGAGACGACGTAGGCGAGGGTGGTCTTGCCGGTGCCGGGCGGGCCCCAGAGGATCACCGAGGAGGGTCCTGCCGGTCCCCCGGCGCCCTCGCCGACGAGTCTGCGCAAGGGGGAGCCCGGCTTGAGCAGGTGCTGCTGGCCCACGACCTCGTCGAGGCCGCGCGGGCGCATACGGACCGCCAGGGGACTGCTCGTCGGGTCCTTCTCCTGGCGTTCTTCGGCTGCGGCGGTGAACAGATCGGGCTCCACGGGAGAAACCCTAAATCACCGCACTGACAATCCCCTCCGGGCTGTCAGCTGGTCCAGAAGTCCCACCAGCGGGTCAGGATCAGCATGCCGATGATGCCGATGTGCAGCACGGGCATGACCCAGGTGAACTCGCCGAAGAAGCTCTTGAGCCAGTTCGGGGCGGGCAGGAAGCCGTTGCGGATGTTGAACGAGGTCACGTACCAGAACATGAGGATCGTGGCGACCCAGGCCAGGCAGCACCACAGGCACAGGGCGTTGATCCGGTACAGCGACTGGAACATCAGCCAGGCGCAGAAGCCGACGCCGAAGAGGGTTCCGGCGTTGAAGGTGAGCCAGTACCAGCGCGGGAAACGGGCGCGGGCCAGCAGGCTGACGCCGACGCCGATCACGATGCCGTAGGCGACGAGGCCGAGCATCGGGTTGGGGAAGCCGAAGACGGAGGCCTGGTCGCTCTCCATCACGCTGCCGCAGGAGACCACCGGGTTGAGACTGCACCCGGGCGTGAAGGTCTTGCCCTCGGCCTTCGCCTCCAGCAGCTTGAACTTGTCGATCGTGATGACCCAGGCGGCCAGCAGGCCCAGCGCGCCCGTGATCACGAGCAGCAGGGCGAAGGCGCGGCTGCCGCCGGCCGTGCGTGGCTCCACGACGGCGGACCGGGGCTCGGGCTCCGTCGAGACGTCCTGGAGTGTCGTCTTGCTCATCACGCCGATTCCGTCACTGGAGAGGTGGAACATCTTCGGGCAGGGTCATTGTGCCGCACTCGCCTGTGTGCGCACCGTTCGCTCCGCATAAGGAAGTACGTCCGTTCAGCCGGGAGCGTTCGGCTCTGGACTGGTGTCCGGACACCCGGCGCACCTCGCGGGTGCGTGTCCGGACAGGCATGCGAAAGGGCGCCCGGTGCCGTCCGGCCCCGGGCGCCCTTCTCACGTCACGCGCGCGTGCTCAGCCGAGCCGCGCCGCGAGTTCGGCGACGATCTCGTTCACGCCGACCGCCGACTGCTCGCCGGACTCCATGTCCTTGAGCTGGACGACGCCCTCGGCGAGGTCGCGCTCACCGGCCACGACCGTGTAGCGGGCGCCCGAGCGGTTGGCGTTCTTCATGGCGCCTTTCAGGCCCTTGGCGCCGTAGGAGAAGTCCGCCGCGATCCCGGCCCTGCGCAGCTCGGTGACCTTGGCGAACAGCACCCGGCGGGCCTCCTCGCCGAGCGGGACGGCGAACACGCTGGTGGATGCGGGCAGTTCGAGCTCGACGCCCTCGGCCTCCAGTGCGAGGACCGTGCGGTCGACGCCGAGGGCCCAGCCGACGGAGGGCAGCGCGGGGCCGCCGATCATCTCGGACAGACCGTCGTAGCGGCCGCCGCCGCCCACCGCGGACTGGGAGCCCAGGCCGTCGTGGACGAACTCGAAGGTCGTACGGGTGTAGTAGTCCAGGCCGCGCACCAGCTTGGCGTCGTCCTCGAAGGCGACCCCGGCGGCCGTGATCAGCTCGCGGACCTCCTCGTGGTAGGCCTTGCAGGCGTCGCACAGGTAGTCGCGCAGCAGGGGCGCGTCGGTGAGCTGCTTCTGGACGTCCGGGCGCTTGTCGTCGAGGACGCGCAGCGGGTTGATGTCCGCGCGGCGCAGGGTGTCCTCGTCGAGGTCGAGACCGCGCAGGAAGTCCTGGAGGGCGGCCCGGTAGACGGGACGGCACTCCTTGTCGCCGAGGCTGTTGAGCAGGATGCGGAAGTTGCTGAGGCCCAGCGAGCGGTACGCCTGGTCGGCCAGGATGATCAGCTCGGCGTCCAGGGCCGGGTCCTCGGCTCCGATCGCCTCGGCGCCGACCTGGGAGAAGTGGCGGTAACGGCCCTTCTGGGGGCGCTCGTAGCGGTAGTACGAGCCGGAGTACCAGAGCTTGACCGGGAGGTTGCCCGCCTTGTGCAGGCTGGCCTCCAGGGCGGCGCGCAGCACGGACGCGGTGCCCTCGGGACGCAGGGCGAGCCGGTCGCCGCCCTTGGTCTCGAAGGCGTACATCTCCTTGGTGACGATGTCGGTGGACTCGCCGACACCGCGCGCGAACAGCTCGACGTTCTCGAAGCCGGGCGTCTCGATGTAGCCGTAGCCGGAGTTGCGCAGGGGGGCGGCGATGGCCTCGCGGACGGCGAGGTACTTGGCGCTGTCCGGCGGGATCAGGTCGTACGTGCCCTTGGGGGCCTTGAAGGTGCTCACGGAAAGTCTCTCGTCACATTCCTCGTCGGGGAGCCTCGGTCGCTCCCTGGCCGGCCGCCACCTGCCGCAGATACGGGTTGGTGGCGCGCTCCCGGCCGATGGTCGTCTGGGGGCCGTGGCCGGACAGCACCACGGTCGAGTCCTCGAGCGGCAGGCACACGCGGGCCAGCGAGTCGAGCATCTCGGCCATGTCACCGCCGGGCAGGTCGGTGCGTCCGATGGAGCCGGCGAACAGCAGATCGCCCGAGAACAGGATCGGCGGGATGTCCGCCGCCTCGGGCATGCCGAAGGTCACCGACCCCTTGGTATGGCCGGGCGCGTGCGCCACGGTCAGCTCCATGCCGGCCAGCTCCAGCCTGGCGCCGTCGGTGAGCTCCTTGACGTCGTCCGGCTCCCCCACGGTCAACTCGCCCATCAGCGGCATGCCGATGGAGCGGCCGAGCGCCTTCTCCGGGTCGCTCATCATGTACCGGTCCTCGGGGTGGATCCAGGCCGGTACGTCGTGCGCTCCGCAGACCGGGACGACCGAGGCCACATGGTCGATGTGGCCGTGGGTGAGGACGACGGCGACGGGCTTGAGCCGATGCTTCTTCAGTGCTTCCTCGACTCCGGGGGCCGCCTGATGGCCCGGGTCGATGATCACGCACTCCTCACCGGCGGCGGGGGCGACGAGGTAGCAGTTCGTCCCCCAGGCCCCGGCGGGGAACCCGGCAATGAGCACGATCGTCCTTCGTTGTGTCGGTTCGGGTGGCTTGCGATTGGGCTACGCCTGAGGTCAGAGACTACCGGCGCTGCCGATTCCTCAGCGAACCCATATACGGTACGGGGCAACACAGACGGACGTACGAGGAGACAACCCCGTGGTCACCCAGGAACAGCGGCGGCGCCAGCTCGCCCGGGAGAAGTTCTTGCGGCAGCAGCAGCGGCGCACCGACGCACGGCGCAAGGCGAAGGTCCGCAACGCGGTCGTCGCATCGGTGCTCGGCGTGGTCCTGGTGGGCAGCCTCGCGCTGTACACGACCGGGGTGCTGAAGGACGACAAGGACGACAAGGCCAACGCGAGCGCGAGCGCGGAGCCGACGCCGAGCGCGCCGAAGGACCCCTGCGAGAAGCCCGCCGAGGGCGCGGTCAAGACGCAGACGTGGAAGAAGGAGCCGGCGGTCGCCGTCGACAAGTCGGCGAAGTACACGATGAAGCTCGCCACGACGTGCGGTGACATAGACATCGCGCTGAACGCGTCGGCGGCCCCGCACACCGTGAACTCGTTCGACTTCCTGGCCGGCAAGGGCTACTTCGACCACACCAAGTGCCACCGGCTCACCACCAACGGCATCTTCGTGCTCCAGTGCGGCGACCCGACGGGCAGCGGCAGCGGCGGTCCGGGCTACACCATCCCGGACGAGAACCTGAAGGACAAGAGCCTCAAGGGCGGGGTCTACCCGGCGGGCACGGTTGCGATGGCGAACACCGGGCAGGCGCACAGCGGCGGAAGCCAGTTCTTCCTCGTCTACCAGGACAGCCAGCTGCCGCCCAGCTACACCCCGTTCGGTACCGTTTCCGAGTCGGGCATGACGGTGCTGAAGAAGATCGCCGCGGCGGGCGAGAACACGGGCGCCGGGGACGGCGCACCGAACGCGACCGTGGTGATCGACAAGGCGACGGTCGCCAGATCCTGACCGCCAACTGCGGAACTTCGGTCGCGCGGGATGCGGACAGGCGCCCCGCCGGTCGCCTATGTTGGCCGTGACGAAACTGTGGACGATGCCCGGGGGCTCGAGGCCCCTCGCAGGCATCATGTGGAGGAGGCGCTGTGAGCAGCGACCCGTGGGGCCGCGTCGACGAGACGGGGACCGTGTACGTGCGTACGGCCGAGGGCGAGCAGGTCGTCGGTTCCTGGCAGGCCGGCACTCCTGAGGAGGCGCTGGCCTACTTCGAGCGCAAGTACGAGGGCTTGGTTGTCGAGATCGGCCTCCTCGAGAAGCGGGTGAAGACCACCGACCTGTCGGCGAAGGACGCCCAGACCGCCATCGACCATTTGCGCGAGCAGGTGGAGGCGCACCACGCGGTCGGCGATCTGGACGCGCTGCGGGTCCGGCTGGACAAGCTCGGGGGCACGGTCGAGTCGCGTCGCGAGGAGCGCAAGGCGCAGCGGGCCAAGCAGACGGACGAGGCCCGCCACGCCAAGGAGGCGCTGGTCGTCGAGGCCGAGGAGCTGGCGCAGTCCGACCAGTGGCGGGCGGCCGGAGAGCGGCTGCGCGCGCTGGTGGACACCTGGAAGGGGCTGCCGCGTCTCGACCGCAAGTCGGACGACGAGCTGTGGCACCGCTTCTCGCACGCGCGCTCCGCGTTCTCCAAGCGGCGCAAGGGGCACTTCGCGCAGCTGGACGCGCAGCGCGAGGAGGCCCGCCGGACCAAGGAGCGGCTGGTCGCGGAGGCCGAGGCCCTGTCGAACTCCACGGACTGGGGTCCGACGGCCGCGCGGTACCGCGATCTGATGACCGAGTGGAAGGCGGCTGGCCGGGCGCAGCGCGAGCACGAGGACGACCTGTGGAACCGCTTCCGCGGCGCCCAGGACGTGTTCTTCGCGGCGCGGGGCTCGGTGTTCGCCGAGCGGGACGCGGAGCAGTCGGAGAACCTCAAGCTCAAGGAGGAGCTGGCCGAGGAGGCCGAGAAGATCCTCCCCGTGACGGACCTGAAGGCGGCGCGTGCCGCGTTCCGGTCGGTCAACGAGCGCTGGGAGGCCATCGGTCATGTCCCGCGTGACGCCCGGCCGAAGGTCGAGGGCCGGATGCACGCGGTCGAGCGGGCGATCCAGGAGGCCGAGGAGGCCGAGTGGCGCCGGACGAACCCGGAGGCACGCGCGCGTGCCGCGGGTCTGACCGGGCAGCTCCAGGCCGCCGTGGACAAGCTGCGCGGTCAGATCGACCAGGCGCGTGCCCAGGGCAACAACGCCAAGGCCGACAAGCTGGAGCGTGAGCTGGAGGGCCGCCAGGCGCTGCTGGACCAGGCTCTGAAGGGTCTTCAGGAGTTCGGCGGCTGACGCCGCCCTCCGGATGGACCACGTGGAAGGGGCTCCCCGCGGGGAGCCCCTTTCCCGTGCCGTGGAGGCGTTGCCGTGGAGGCGTTACGACCGGCTGCGGGCCGAGGTCACCCGGTAGACGTCGTAGACGCCCTCCACGCCGCGTACCGCCTTCAGGACGTGGCCGAGGTGCTTGGGGTCGCCCATCTCGAAGGTGAAGCGGGAGGTGGCCACCCGGTCGCGGGACGTCTGGACGGCCGCGGAGAGGATGTTGACGTGCTGGTCGGAGAGAACCCGGGTGACGTCCGACAGCAGCCGGGACCGGTCCAGGGCCTCGACCTGGATGGCGACCAGGAACACCGAGGACTGCGTCGGCGCCCACTCCACCTCGAGGATGCGCTCGGGCTCGCGGGACAGTGACTCCACGTTGACGCAGTCGGTGCGGTGAACCGATACGCCACTACCGCGGGTGACGAAGCCGATGATCGGGTCGCCGGGCACGGGCGTACAGCAGCGGGCCAGCTTGACCCACACGTCGTCGACGCCCTTGACGACCACGCCTGGGTCGGCGCTGGAGCGGCGCTTGCGGCTGCGCCCGCGGGCGGGCGGCACGCTCTCGTCGATCTCCTCGGTGGCCGCCTCCTCCCCGCCGAAGGCCTGGACGAGCTTCTGCACGATGTGCTGCGCGGAGACGTGGCCCTCGCCGATCGCCGCGTACAGCGCGGAGATGTCCGAGTAGCGCATCTCGTGCGCGAGGGTGACGAGGGAGTCGCCGGTGAGGATGCGCTGGATCGGCAGGTTCTGCTTGCGCATCGCGCGGACGATGGCGTCCTTGCCATGCTCGATGGCCTCGTCGCGGCGCTCCTTGGAGAACCAGGCGCGGATCTTGTTGCGCGCCCGGGGCGACTTGACGAAGCCCAGCCAGTCGCGGGAGGGGCCGGCGCCCGCGGCCTTGGAGGTGAAGACCTCCACCAGGTCGCCGTTGTCCAGGGTGGACTCCAGCGGGACCAGGCGGCCGTTGACCCGTGCTCCTATCGTGCGGTGGCCGACCTCGGTGTGGACGGCGTAGGCGAAGTCGACCGGGGTGGCGCCCGCGGGGAGCGCTATGACGTCGCCCTTGGGGGTGAAGACGAAGACCTCGTTGCGGGAGAGGTCGAAGCGCAGGGACTCCAGGAACTCGCCCGGGTCCTCGGTCTCCTTCTGCCAGTCCAGCAGCTGCCGCAGCCACGCCATGTCGTTGATGGCGTCCTTGTCCTTGCCGGACGACTTGGGCGCGTCGGTGCGGACCTTGGAGGCGCCCGCGACGGCCTCCTGCTTGTACTTCCAGTGCGCGGCGATGCCGTACTCGGCGCGGCGGTGCATGTCGAACGTGCGGATCTGGAGCTCGACGGGCTTGCCGTTGGGGCCGATGACCGTCGTGTGCAGCGACTGGTACATGTTGAACTTCGGCATCGCGATGTAGTCCTTGAACCGGCCGGGGACCGGGTTCCAGCGCGCGTGCACGGTGCCGAGGGCCGCGTAGCAGTCGCGGACGGTGTCCACGAGGACGCGGATGCCGACCAGGTCGTAGATCTCCGCGAAGTCACGGCCGCGGACGATCATCTTCTGGTAGACGCTGTAGTAGTGCTTGGGCCGGCCGGTGACGGTGGCCTTGATGCGGGCCGCGCGCAGGTCCTGCTGGACCTCGTCGGTCACTATGGCCAGGTACTCGTCACGCTTGGGTGCCCTTTCGGCCACCAGCCGGACGATCTCGTCGTACATCTTGGGGTAGAGGATCGCGAACGCGAGGTCCTCCAGCTCCCATTTGATGGTGTTCATGCCCAGGCGGTGGGCGAGGGGCGCGTAGATCTCCAGGGTCTCGCGCGCCTTCTTCTCCTGCTTCTCGCGCTTGAGGTAGCGCATGGTGCGCATGTTGTGCAGGCGGTCGGCGAGCTTGATGACCAGTACGCGGGGGTCCTTGGCCATCGCCACGACCATCTTGCGCACGGTCTCGGCCTGTGCGGCCTCGCCGAACTTGACCTTGTCCAGCTTGGTGACGCCGTCGACGAGCAGGGTGACGACGTCGCCGAAGTCGCGGCGCAGGTCCTCCAGGCCGTACTCGGTGTCCTCGACGGTGTCGTGCAGCAGGCCCGCCATGAGGGTGGCCGGATCCATGCCCAGCTCGGCGAGGATCGTGGTCACGGCGAGCGGGTGCGTGATGTACGGGTCGCCGCTCTTGCGCTTCTGGCCCCGGTGCCAGCGCTCGGCGACCTGATACGCCTTCTCGATCTGGCGCAGCGTCGACGTCTCGATCTTGGGGTCGTTGCTGCGGACTATCCGCAGCAGCGGTTCCAGGACCGGGTTGTAGGGGTTGGCGCGCTGGACGCCGAGCCGGGCGAGGCGGGCGCGGACCCGGTTGGAGGAGCCGGAGCGGGCCTGCGGCTGGGCGGCCGCGGGGCGGATCGGGGGCGTGGGCGCGGGGCGCTCGGCGGGAACCGGTTTGGGGCGCGCTGCCTCGGCCGGCCGTTCGACCGGCGCGGACTGGGCGTGCTCGACCGTCCCGCCGTTGTCGTCCTTCGCGTGCGACGCGGGCGGGGCCGCGGGCTCCGAGGCGCGCTCGGGCTTGGCGGCGGTCAGGTGCTGGGCCTCGTCTGGCAAGAGGGCTCCTCGTGCGCTTTCCGGGTCCCCCGGTCAGGCTCCGGAGCCCCCATGGTAGCGATGCTGGGCCGCAGGATCGCCTTCAGGCCCGGCGGTCGCCTGTACACCGACAAACAGCGAGGGCGGGCTCCGGATTCCTCCGGGCCCGCCGTATCCCTGTGTGACCTGCTGTTTCGTAAGGGAACGGGCGCCCGCGGCCGAAGCCGCGGACGCCCGTGCACCGATACTGCGCAGTTCCGCTCAGATGGTGAGCAGCGCCTCCAGGGGCGCCCCGGCGAGGGCCGTCTCCAGTCGGGTGCGGCCCGCGAGGAAACCGAGCTCCATCAGTACGGCGACCCCGGCGACCTCGGCGCCCGCGCGCTGGATCAGCTGGATCGACGCCTCCGCCGTCCCCCCGGTGGCCAGGACGTCGTCGACGACCAGGACCCGGTCGACGGCCGACAGGTCCTCGGCGTGCACCTCGATCTCGGCCGAGCCGTACTCCAGGTCGTACGCCTGGCTGAGGGTCGCTCCGGGGAGCTTGCCCGCCTTGCGCACGGGGATGAAGCCGACGCCCGCGCGTACGGCGACCGGGGCACCGAGGATGAAGCCGCGGGCCTCCAGGCCGACGACCTTGGTGGCCCCGGTGCGCCGGGCGATCTCCGCGAACGCGTCGGTCAGCGCCGTGAAGGCCGCCGGGTCCGCGAGCAGCGGGGTGATGTCCTTGAACATCACGCCCGGCTCCGGGTAGTCGGCCACCTCACGGATACGGCTGAGGAGCAGCTCCCGGATCTCGGTCATCGGCGCTTCCCGGAGGGACGGCCCCGGGTGCCGCGGCCGCGGGCGGCCTGGGCACGCGGGCCGACGACCGCGGGGGCGGCCTCGTCCTCGTCCTCGTACGCCCCCTCGGCGGTGGCGGGCAACGGGTCGCCCTGTTCGCCCTGGGCGCGCTTGGCGAGGACGCGCTTGCGCAGCGCCTTCATCTGCGGCTCGAGCTCCTTGAGGTCGGCGACGAGCGGCGTGGCGATGAAGATCGAGGAGTACGCACCGGCGGCGAGGCCGACGAACAGCGACAGCGAGATGTCGTTGAGCGTGCCCGCCCCGAGGACACCGCCACCGATGAACAGCAGGCCCGCGACCGGCAGCAGCGCGACCACCGTGGTGTTGATGGAACGCACCAGGGTGCCGTTGATCGACTGGTTGGCGATGTCGCTGTAGGTGAAGCGGGTCTGCTTGGTGATGTCCTTCGTCTGCTCCTTGAGGCTGTCGAAGACGACGACCGTGTCGTAGAGCGAGTAACCGAGGATCGTGAGCAGACCGATCACCGTGCCCGGCGTGACCTCGAAGCCCACCAGGGCGTAGATGCCGACGGTGATGGTGATGTCGTGGATCAGGGCGATGAGCGCGGCGATGGCCATACGCCATTCGAACGCGATCGCCAGATAGATCACGACGAGGACCATGAAGATCGCCAGGCCCTGCCAGGCCTTGTTGGCGATCTGGTCGCCCCAGCTCGGGCCGACGAGGTCGGCGGCGATCTTCTCGCTGTCGACCTTGAAGTCCTCCGCCAGCTTGTCCTTGATCTGGTCGGACTGCTGGGTGTCCATGCCGGCGATCTGGATGCGCAGGGTGCCGTTGCCGAGCTTCTGCACGACCGCCGTGTGGCCGGACGCCTCCTCGGCGAAGTCCTCGGCCTCGGCGACCGAGACGCTGGTCTTCGGAGTGGTGAAGACGGCGCCGCCCTGGAAGTCGATGCCCATGTTCAGGCCGCGCACCGTCAGGCCGAGGATGGCCGTGATGGTGATCAGGATCGAGATGCCGTACCACAGCTTGCGGTGGCCGATGAAGTCGTAGCTGACCTCACCGCGGTGCAGTCGGGCGCCGAGGTTGCCGAGCTTCGACATCTCACGCCTCCTTCGGGTCGACGGGGGCGACGGGACGGCGGGTGCGGCGCAGCGGCGGCTGGGCGCCCAGGCTCTTCGGGTCGAGACCGGACCACTTGTGGCCGCCGCCGAAGAACTTGGTGCGGGCGAGGATCGTCATCAGCGGCTTGGTGAAGAAGAAGACCACGACGACGTCGAGCACGGTCGTCAGACCGAGCGTGAACGCGAAGCCCTGGACCTTGCCGACGGTGACGATGAACAGCACCGCAGCGGCCAGGAACGACACGAAGTCGGAGACCAGGATGGTGCGCCGGGCCCGCGGCCAGGCGCGCTCGACGGCGGGGCGCAGCGAGCGGCCCTCGCGGATCTCGTCCCGGATGCGTTCGAAGTACACGATGAACGAGTCCGCTGTGATACCGATCGCGACGATGGCACCACAGACCGCGGGCAGGTTCAGCGCGAAGCCGATGGCCGGGCCGAGCAGCGACATGATCACGTAGGTGAGCGCGGCGGACACCAGCAGGGAGGCGACGGCGATCAGGGACAGGCCCCGGTAGTACAGGACCAGGTAGATCACGACCAGGGCGAGGCCGATGGCGCCGGCCAGCAGACCGGCGTGCAGCTGCTCGGTGCCCAGCGCGGCCGTGACGGTGGTGACGCTGGCTTCCTTGAAGGTCAGGGGGAGCGCACCGTACGACAGCATGTTGGAGAGGTCCTGCGCCTCCTGCTGCGTGAAGTTGCCGGAGATCTCCGCGTTGCCGCCGCTGATGGCCTGGCGGACGTAGGGGTGCGAGATGACCTTGTCGTCCAGGACGATGGCGAACTCGTTCTGCGGGGACTGCTTGGTGGCGAGGTCACCGGTGATCTGCGCGAACTTCTTGCCGCCTGCGCCGGTGAAGTCCATCGTGACCTTCCAGCCGGCACCGCTCTGGGTGTCGAGGAGGGCCTGCGCCTTGTCGACGTCGGTGCCGTCCACGGCGACCGGGCCGAGCACGAACTTCATCCACTGCTCGCCGTCCTGGCCGCAGGCGACGGTCGCCGCGCCGGCCTTGGCGTTCTTGCCGGCCGCGTCGCGCTGCTTGACGTCGCTGCAGTCCAGGGCCGCGAACTGGGCCTGGAGCTTGCTGTCGTCGGTGGCGGCGTCCGCCGGGGCGGAGGCGCTCGGCGTGGCGGCGGGCGCGGTGCTCGCGGAGGGCGAGGGGTCGGCCTTCAGGGCCTCGCCGACGGCACGGCCCTGCGTGGTGGCGGAGGCCGACGGGGTGGCCTCGTCGCCGTCGGCGTCGCCGCTGGGGGAGGCCGACGCGCTCGGGGAGGCGCTGGCGCTGCCGCTGGGCTTGGGCGACGCACTGCCGCTCGGGCTCGGGCTCGGGGCGGGCGCGCCGCCGGAGGGCGCGCTCTGGAGCACGGGGCGGAAGTAGAGCTTGGCCGTGGTGCCGACCTGATCCCGGGCCTGCTTGGAGTTGGTGCCCTTGGGGATGTTGACGATGATGTTGCGGTCGCCCTGGGTCTGCACCTCCGCCTCGGACACACCCAGACCGTTGACACGGCGGTTCATGATGTCGACCGCGGTGTTCATGTTGGTCTTGTTGATCGCGGACTCTTGGCCGCTCCGCGCCTCGAGCGTGATGCTGGTGCCACCGGCGAGATCGATACCGAGTCGCGGGGTCGTGTGACCGGTCGCGAACATGCCGCCGGTCAGCGCCACGATGGCGATCAGGATCAGGGCCAGCGAGCGCCCCGGCTTGCTCTGGGCGCTCGCCTTACGGCCCTTTTTAGGTGCTGCCACCTTCTCGTACTCCCTCTCGGGCCGCCTCGCGCCGGGTCGGCTGGCGGCCATGACATGGTGTCGGGATCCCCTGCGAGAGACACGTGTGCCGGGGCGGCCGGGCATGGCCCGCACGCCCCGGGACAGGGTTACTTCGCGTCGGAGTCGCCGTCGGTCTTCTTCGGCTCTTCTGCCTTGGCCTCGACGGCCTCGTCGTCGGACGGCTTCTCGTCCGCGTCCTTCTTGCCGAGGTCGACGGACGACTCGTCGGAGGCGGCGGCGGAGCCGGCGGCGTCGTCGGTCTCGGTGAGGGAGGAGGCGTCGTCCGGGACGATGTCGGACTTCAGGTCGTGCTCGACGCCGTGGACGATGCGGTTGTACTCGTCGTCCGTCAGGACGGCACCGATGGCGTTCTTCGCGAACAGGAGGTCGACGCCGGGTCCGGCGTCGAGGAGGACGGTGTCCTCGTTGACCTCCTTGACCGTCGCGTACATGCCCCCGATGGTGCGCACACCGGAACCGGGCTGCATCTGGTTCCGCATGTCGACGGCGGCCTGCTGCTTCTTCTTGGCCGACCGGGTCATCAGGATCATGGCCCCGATGAGCACGATGAACGGGAGGAGGGTCACGAGACTCACGGGTCGGAACTTCCTTCGCACGACCGCGATGGTGTGCGGCCTGATGGATGGGGGTATGCATGCCGTCCGACTGGAGCGGCATCGGCGGAGTCTAAGCGAGTCCGCGTGCATGGAACAACGCTCAGCATGGCACCTGGGTTCCTGACGTGGCCAATCCCCTGCCAATCGGTCGGCGAGGCGCCACCGATTCCGCGTCGATCGTGCGTCGAACCCCTGCCGTCACGCCCCGAACAGGTCTTGTTGTCCGTTTCCCGTGCCCGCGGCGCGGGGCGGAGTGAGGCCGAGATGCGCCCACGCGGCAGGGGTCGCGACCCGGCCGCGGGGGGTGCGGGCGAGCAGTCCCTCTCTTACGAGGAAGGGTTCGGCGACCTCCTCGACGGTCTCGCGCTCCTCCCCCACGGCGACGGCGAGCGTGGACAGGCCGACCGGGCCGCCGCCGAACAGCTTCAGCAGGGCTTCCAGGACGGCACGGTCGAGCCGGTCGAGGCCGCGCGCGTCGACCTCGTAGACGGCGAGGGCCGCCGCGGAGATCTCCTTGGTGATCACGCCGTCGGCCTTGACCTGGGCGTAGTCGCGCACCCGGCGCAGCAGGCGGTTGGCGATCCGGGGGGTGCCGCGGGAGCGGCCCGCGATCTCGGCGGCGCCCGCGGTGTCGATCTCGACGTCGAGCAGATGCGCGGAGCGGTGCACGACGCGCTGGAGCTCGGCGGGCTCGTAGAACTCCATGTGCGCGGTGAAGCCGAAGCGGTCGCGCAGCGGGGGCGGCAGCAGACCGGCCCGGGTGGTGGCGCCGACCAGGGTGAAGGGCGGCAGCTCCAGGGGGATGGCGGTGGCGCCGGGGCCCTTGCCGACGATGACGTCGACCCGGAAGTCCTCCATCGCCATGTACAGCATCTCCTCGGCGGGCCGGGACATGCGGTGGATCTCGTCGAGGAAGAGGACCTCGCCCTCTTGCAGGGAGGACAGGATCGCGGCGAGGTCACCGGCGTGCTGGATGGCGGGCCCGGAGGTGATGCGGATCGGGGCGCCCATCTCGGCCGCGATGATCATCGACAGAGTGGTCTTGCCGAGACCGGGGGCGCCGGAGAGCAGGACGTGGTCGGCGGTGGCGCCACGCGCGCGGGCGGCGCGCAGCACGAGGTCGAGCTGCTCGCGGACCTTCTCCTGGCCGATGAACTCGCCGAGGTCCTTGGGGCGCAGGGCGGCTTCCACGGCCTGGTCCTCGCGGTCGGCGACGGAGCCCACGAGCCGCTCCTCGGCGGGGGTGTCGGTCGTGTCGTCCCAGTTCATCGATGTGCCTCAAGGGGTGTGGGTCGGCGGGCGCGGGGCGGGTCGGCGGGGTCGGTCGGGCCGGCCCGGGGTGCGGGGCGGGCGCGGGCCGGGAGAGCCGGCGCCCGCGCCGGGTCAGCGGGCGCGGTTGAGGGTCTGGAGCGCGGCCTTCAGCAGCTGGCCGACCTGCGGGGTGCCGCCGGCGGCCTCGGCCTGCGGGGCCACGGCGGTCACCGCCTCGTCGGCCTCCCGGGTGGCGTAGCCGAGGCCGATCAGGGCGGCGTGCAACTGGTCGCGCCAGCCCTGGGTGACCGGGGCGCCGACCACGGGGGCGCCGACCGGCTCGCCGAGGCGGTCCTTCAGCTCCAGCAGCAGCTTCTGGGCGCCCTTCTTGCCGATGCCGGGCACGGCGGTGAGGGCCTTCTCGTCGCCCGTGGCCACGGCTCTGCGCAGGGCGTCGGGCGCGTGCACGGCGAGCATCGCCTGGGCGAGGCGCGGTCCGACGCCGCTCGCGGTCTGGAGCAGCACGAAGACCTGCCGCTCGTCGTCGTCACCGAAGCCGTACAGGGTGAGCGAGTCCTCGCGGACGACCAGGGAGGTGTGCAGCTTGGCGGGCTGTCCGAGGCGCAGGGTGGACAGCGTGTTCGGCGTGCACTGCACGGCCATCCCGACTCCGCCGACCTCGACGACCGCGGCGTCCGGAGCGAGTGCGGCCACTGTGCCGCTGACGAAGGCGATCATGTCGTACGGCCTTTCGGTGCTTTGGCTGCGTGCAGGGCCACGGCCTGCTGGAGTCGATTCTGGGCGGGGGCGCGCCAGATGTGGCAGATGGCGAGCGCGAGGGCGTCGGCGGCGTCGGCCGGCTTGGGCGGGGCGTCCAGCCGCAGGAGCCGGGTGACCATGGCTCCGACCTGTGCCTTGTCGGCGCGGCCGCTGCCGGTGACGGCGGCCTTGACCTCGCTGGGGGTGTGCAGGGCGACCGGGATGCCGCGACGGGCGGCGCACAGCATGGCGACCGCGCTGGCCTGGGCGGTGCCCATCACCGTACGGACGTTGTGCTGGCTGAAGACGCGCTCCACGGCGACGAAATCGGGCCGGTACTCGTCCAGCCAGGCCTCGATACCCCGCTCGACGGCCAGGAGGCGGAGGCTGAGCTCGGCGTCCGCGGGCGTCCGGACGACTCCGACGCCGACCATGGTCAGCGGGCGCCCGGCGACGCCTTCGACCACACCGACCCCGCACCGGGTCAGTCCGGGGTCCACCCCGAGTACACGCACCCTGCACCCCTCCTCCACGGCTGAACCGCCGCCGCTCTCGCGGACCTGGCTGACCGTCGGCGTGGTTCCCCGATCCACGGCTGCGGTCCGCCGCCGTTGATCCATTGACGGGGCCAGGCTAGTCGGTGCCACTGACAACGGCGGCGGGCCGGTGGGATGCGTCCCACCGGCCCGCCGGAATCCGCTCGGCCCGCGGCGGGGTTACGCGTCGACCTTCTCCATGACCTCGTCGCTGACGTCGAAGTTGGCGAAGACGTTCTGCACGTCGTCGCTGTCCTCCAGCGCGTCGATCAGCTTGAAGATCTTCCGGGCGCCGTCCTCGTCCAGTTCGACCTGGACGGAGGGCACGAAGCTGGACTCGGCGGAGTCGTAGTCGATCCCGGCCTCCTGGAGGGCGGTACGGACCCCGACCAGGTCGGTGGCCTCGCTGATGACCTCGAAGGTCTCACCGAGGTCGTTGACCTCCTCGGCACCCGCGTCCAGGACGGCACCGAGGACGTCGTCCTCGCTCAGCTCGCCCTTGGGGACGATGATGACGCCCTTGCGGCTGAACATGTACGACACGGAGCCCGGGTCGGCCATGTTGCCGCCGTTGCGGGTCATGGCGACGCGGACGTCGGAGGCGGCACGGTTGCGGTTGTCGGTGAGGCACTCGATGAGCACCGCGACACCGTTCGGGCCGTAGCCCTCGTACATGATCGTCTCGTAGTCGGCGCCGCCGGCCTCGAGACCGCCGCCGCGCTTGACCGCGGAGTCGATGTTCTTGTTCGGGACGGACTGCTTCTTGGCCTTCTGGATGGCGTCGTAAAGGGTCGGGTTGCCCTCGATGTCGACGCCGCCCATGCGGGCCGCGACCTCGATGTTCTTGATCAGCTTCGCGAAGAGCTTGCCGCGCTTGGCGTCGATCACGGCCTTCTTGTGCTTCGTCGTAGCCCATTTAGAGTGGCCGGACATCTGCCTGTCTCCTTCGCGTAACCATCCACATAACGAACGCCAGAGATCCTACAAGGACTCGGCCGTCCCGTCGGCGCGCACCATGTCGACGAACAGCGAGTGAACACGGTGGTCGCCGGTGAGTTCGGGGTGGAACGAGGTGGCCAGCGCGTTGCCCTGGCGGACCGCCACGATGTGGCCGTCGTGCTCGGCGAGCACCTCTACCGACGCGCCGACGGACTCGACCCAGGGCGCGCGGATGAAGACGCCCTCGACGGGGTCACCCGGGACGCCGGCGACGGCCACCGCGGCCTCGAAGGACTCGTTCTGCCGCCCGAAGGCGTTGCGGCGCACGATCATGTCGATGCCGCCGACGGTCTCCTGGCCCGAACGCGGGTCGAGGATCTTGTCGGCGAGCATGATCATGCCCGCGCAGGTGCCGTAGACGGGCAGGCCCTCGCGGACCCGCGCGCGCAGCGGCTCCATCACTCCGAAGAGGACGGCCAGCTTGGAGATGGTGGTGGACTCGCCGCCGGGTATGACCAGGCCGTCGACCTCGGCGAGCTCCTCGGGCCGCCGCACCGGCCTGGCCACGGCGTCCGCCGCGGCCAGGGCGATGAGGTGCTCCCGTACGTCGCCCTGGAGGGCCAGGACACCGATGACAGGAGTGCTCATGTGGTTACCAGCCGCGGTTGGCGTAGCGCTCGGTCTCGGGGAGGGTGTCGCAGTTGATGCCGACCATGGCCTCGCCGAGGTTGCGGGACGCGTCCGCGATGATCTTCGGGTCGTCGTAGAAGGTGGTGGCCTTCACGATGGCGGCGGCGCGCTTGGCCGGGTCGCCGGACTTGAAGATGCCGGAGCCGACGAAGACGCCCTCGGCACCGAGCTGACGCATCAGCGCGGCGTCGGCCGGGGTGGCCACGCCACCGGCGGAGAACAGCACGACCGGGAGCTTGCCCAGCTCGGCGACCTCGGCGACCAGCTCGTACGGGGCGCGCAGCTCCTTGGCGGCGGCGTACAGCTCGTTGTTGTCGAAGCCGCGCAGCTTGGCGATCTCGTTCTTGATCTGGCGCAGGTGGCGCACGGCCTCGACGACGTTGCCGGTGCCCGCCTCGCCCTTGGAGCGGATCATCGCGGCGCCCTCGGCGATGCGGCGCAGGGCCTCGCCCAGGTTGGTGGCACCGCAGACGAAGGGGGTGGTGAAGGCCCACTTGTCGGAGTGGTTGACCTCGTCGGCCGGGGTGAGGACCTCGGACTCGTCGATGTAGTCCACGCCGAGGGACTGCAGGACCTGGGCCTCGACGAAGTGGCCGATGCGGGACTTGGCCATCACCGGGATGGAGACCGCGTCGATGATGCCCTCGATCATGTCCGGGTCGGACATCCGGGCCACGCCGCCGTCCTTGCGGATGTCGGCCGGGACCCGCTCCAGCGCCATGACGGCGACGGCGCCCGCGTCCTCGGCGATCTTCGCCTGCTCCGGCGTGACGACGTCCATGATGACGCCGCCCTTGAGCTGCTCGGCCATACCGCGCTTGACGCGGGCGGTGCCGGTGGCGGGAGCCTGGTTCTCGGTGATGGACACGGGTTTCGACCTCACTGAAGGGAAAAGCGGTTTTCTGCTGCACCGAGGAAACGTGAACCGGACGGGCCACAGCAAGGGCCAATGGGAAGCCGGTGGATCGTTTTCGCCTGCGGAACGGGGGCGGTGGGCCGGAACGCCCTGGTCAGGCCACCCGTTCCAGCAGGGCCGTCGGTGGCTCGTCGTCCATCTCGAAGGACATCGGGAACGGCGCGTGACCGGCGAGCCGGAACCAGCGGACTTTGCGGTGCTGGCGCAGCCGGCGGGCCGCGCCGACGGCGTCGTTGTGGAAGCGGCGGGCCATCGGGACCCGGCGCACCGCCTCCGTCAGCTCACGCGCCGCCGCCTCTCCCCCGGGCGCCGCCCGTACGGCCTCCACCTGCGCCGACTCCGCGAACACCGCCCGCAGTGCCTGGCTCAGCTCGCTCTCGGCAACCTCCCGCTGTTCCTCCTCGGCCTGCCGGGCCCCGTGCGCGGCCTCGTACAGCACCATCGAGGCGGCGGGGTCGAGGACGCCCGCGGTGGCCAGTTCCTGGGCCACGGAGGCGCGGCGCAGCAGTTGCGCGTCCAGGGCGGCGCGGGCGGCGTCGATGCGGGAGTGCAGGCGGTCCAGCCGTCCGGCCGTCCAGCTCAGGTACAGGCCGATGGCCACGAGGGCTACGAGGATCCAGATGAGCGTTGGTGTCACGGGCCGCAAGGCTAGCGTGGCGCTCTGGCCGCTGGGGTGCGGGCGCGGTTGCGTGCGGGCCTTGCGTGGGGGGTGCGCCGTTCCCCGCGCCCCCCGGGGTAGCCGGTGTGCCGTTCTTGGCCGCGGGCCCGGGATGGCTCGCCGCGCCGTTCCCCGCGCCCCCGGGGTAGCCGGTGTGCGGTTCTTCGCCGCGGGCCCGGGGGTGGCTCGCCGCGCCGTTCCCCGCGCCCCCCGGGGTAGCCGGTGTGCCGTTCTTCGCCGCGGGCCCGGGATGGCCCGTCGCGCCGTTCCCCACGCCCCCCGGGGTAGCCGGTGTGCCGTTCTTCGCCGCAGGCCCCGAAGTGGCTCGCCGCGCCGTTCCCCGCGCCCCTAGGCCGTCCTCGCGTTATCTGGCGGGGGTCAGTCTCTGGCCAGGCCGAATCTGGCTCTCAGGCCCGGGCCTGGGTCCTTGTCGTCTGCTGCCGCCACCGCGGCCGCGCCTGCCGTCACCGTCTCGTAGACGGACAGGATGTCCGCGGCGACCGTCGACCAGTCAAAGCGCCGCACGTGCGCGCTGCCCCGCTTGCGCAGCGTCTCGCGGCGCTCCGGGTCGGCCAGCAGCCGTACGGCCGCCTCGGCGAGGGCGTCGGCGTCCTCGTTGGCGAACAGCTCCCCGGCCGCGCCCCGGTCGAGGACCTGCGCGAAGGCGTCCAGGTCGGAGGCGAGGACGGGGGCGCCCGCGGACATCGCCTCGACCAGGATGATGCCGAAGCTCTCGCCGCCGGTGTTGGGCGCGACGTACAGGTCGACGCTGCGCAGGAAGCGCGCCTTGTCCTCGTCGCTGATCATGCCGAGGAACTCCACGCGCGCGTGCAGCTCGGACGGCAGCTGGGCGAGGGCCGCCTCCTCGTCGCCGCGCCCGGCGATCAGCAGCCGGGCCTTCGGGTGCTCGGCGAAGATCCGCGGCAGGGCCTTCATCAGCACGGGCAGGCCCTTGCGGGGCTCGTCGATACGGCCCATGAAGCCGATCGTCTCCCCCTGCCACTCCGGCTTCGGCTCGGCCTTCGCGAAGAAGTCGACGTCGACGCCGTTGGGGATGACCACCGCGTCGCCGCCCAGGTGCTCGACCAGGGTGCGACGGGCGTACTCGCTGACCGCGATCCGGGCGCTGATCTTCTCCAGGGCGGCCTGGAGGATCGAGTACGCGGCGATCATCGCCTTGGAGCGCGGGTTGGAGGTGTGGAAGGTGGCCACCATGGGCCCCTGTGCGGCCCAGCAGGTCAGCAGGCCCAGCGAGGGCGAGGTCGGCTCGTGGATGTGCACCACGTCGAACGCGCCGTCGTGCAGCCAGCGGCGGACCCTGGCGGCCGACAGGAAGCCGAAGTTCAGCCGGGCCACCGAGCCGTTGTAGGGCACCGGGACCGCGCGGCCCGCGGACACGACGTACGGCGGCAACGGGGTGTCGTCGTCGGCGGGCGCCAGGACGGACACCTCGTGGCCGGTGCGGATGAAGTACTCGGCGAGGTCGCGGATGTGGAACTGGACGCCGCCGGGGACGTCCCAGGAGTACGGGCAGACGATGCCGATCCTCACAGCGGCCCCTTCACCGGGTTCGACGCGTCGGCGCCCGGGCCGGCCGCCGGGTCCAGGTCGGCGAGCCACAGCCGTTGCAGCATGTGCCAGTCCTCCGGGTGGTCCGCGATGCCCGTGGCGAAGGCGTCGGCCAGGGCCTGTGTCATGACAGACGTCTTCTCGGGCCGCGTACCTGACTCCGGCACCTCCACCGGCGGATGCACCCGGCCCCGCAGCACCGGCGAGTCGTCGTACCAGAGCGTCACGGGCAGCAGCAGCGCGCCCGTCTGCTGGGCGAGCAGGGCGGGCCCCGCGGGCATCCGGGCGGTCTCGCCGAAGAAGTCCACCTCGACGCCGGAGGCCGACAGGTCACGGTCCGCGACCAGGCAGACCAGACCGCCGTCGCGCAGCCGCCGGGCCAGGGCGCCGAAGGCGGAGCCGCCGCTGTGCGGCAGGACCTCCATGCCGAGGCCCTCGCGGTAGGCGACGAAGCGGTCGTACAGCGACTCGGGCTTCAGCCGCTCGGCGACGGTCGTGAAAGGCGTCTCCAGCTTGGTGGTGACCCAGGCGCCCGCCAGGTCCCAGTTGCCGAGGTGCGGCAGCGCGAGGACGACGCCCCGCCCGGAGGCGAGACCGTCGGTGAGGTGATGCACGTCCTTGGGGTCGAAGCCGTTCCTGACCCGGTCGGCGCTCCACGCGGGCAGCCGGAACGACTCCATCCAGTAGCGCAGATAGGAGCGCATGCCCGCGCGGGACAGCTCGGCCAGCCGCTCGGGGGACGCGTCCGGCACCACGCGCGCGTAGTTGCTCTCCAGCCGCAGCACACCCTTGCCGCGGCGCTTCCAGGCCAGGTCGGCGACGGCGTTGCCGAGGCGCACGGCGACCGGCTCGGGGAGCTTCTTGACCGTGCTCCAGCCGATCCCGTACAGCGCGTCGGTCAGACGCTCGGAAGCGCTCACTTCGCCGCCTCACTCCCCTGAGAGGCATTCTCGGCGTTCTCCCGCGCGGCCGCCGCCTCCACCTCGGCGGATTCCCGGCGTACGGTCACCACGCGCTGGATCAGCGTGACCAGGCTGCCCACCGCGACCACCCACAGGGCGATCGGCAGCAGGACGTCGATACCCGGCACACCGAACGCGTGCAGGCCCGCGAGCCCGGCCGCGACCAGGGAGATCACCAGCCGCTCGGCGCGCTCGACCAGCCCGTTGACGGCCACCGGCAGCCCGATCGACTCGCCCCGCGCCTTGGTGTACGACACCACCTGACCGCTGGCCAGACAGAAGATCGACACCGCGCACAGGGCGTTGTCGTCGCCGCCGCCCGCGTACCAGAGGGCGAACCCGCCGAAGATCGCGCTGTCCGCGACCCGGTCCAGGGTGGAGTCCAGGAAGGCGCCCCAGCGGCTGGAGCGGCCGAGCTGGCGCGCCATGTTGCCGTCGACGAGGTCGGAGAACACGAACGCGGTGATCACGATCGTGCCCCAGAAGAACTCGCCCCGGGGGAAGAAGACCAGCGCGCCCACGACCACGCCGGCGGTGCCGATCAGCGTGACCGCGTCCGGGCTGACGCCCCTGCGGATCAGAAACGCGGCGAACGGTGTGAGGACACGCGTGAAGAATGCACGCGCGTACTTGTTCAGCATGGCCTTCCCGAGGGTCGCTGTCGCCGCGGCCCCTGCTGGCCACCGGCTGGCCCATCGTAGTCACGCGCCCGCGCGGACGACCCACGGGCACCCTCGGCCCTGCGCCGGATCCGGCGGATGGCCCGCAACCTACCGGAGGCCGCCGGTTCGCGTCGTTCGTATGGACGCACCGTGACGGGAGTGGAAAGCTCGAAGGACCGCGGGCGTCGCCGGAGCCGCCAGTGCACGCGGTCCGCGTGTCGGTGCCTTCCACGACCCCCGACGACCTCACCGTGCACGGGAGGCAAGTCCATGGGCGACAAAGCGCACACACACCCCGGGGCCGCCGGCAGGGCAGTGGCGGCCGACCACCCCGCGTCCGTACGGAATGTGGTGCTGGTCGGCCACTCCGGCTCGGGCAAGACCACACTGGTCGAAGCCCTCGCACTGACCGCCGGGGCGGTGAACCGGGCGGGCCGTGTGGAGGACGGCGGCACCGTCTCCGACTACGACGACATCGAACACCGGCAACAACGCTCGGTACAGCTCTCCCTGGTGCCCGTCGAATGGGACGGCATCAAGATCAACCTACTGGACACCCCCGGATACGCCGACTTCGTCGGGGAACTGCGGGCCGGTCTGCGGGCGGCGGACGCGGCCCTTTTCGTCGTCTCGGCCTCCGACGGCGTGGACGGCTCGACCCGCATGGTGTGGGAGGAGTGCGCGGCCGTCGGCATGCCCCGCGCCATCGTCGTCACCCACCTGGAAGCCGCACGCGCGGACCTGGAGGAGATGACCCGGGTCTGCGCCGAGGCCTTCGGCGGCGACGACCCCGACGCCGTACTGCCGCTCTACCTGCCGCTGCACGGACCGCAGGCCCCGGACGGACACGCGCCCGTCACCGGCCTGATCGGACTGCTGTCGCAGAAGCTCTTCGACTACTCCGGCGGCGCACGGGCCGAAACCGAACCCGGCGAGCATGAACTGCCGCTGATCGAGGAGGCCCGCAACCGGCTCATCGAGGGCATCATCGCCGAGAGCGAGGACGAGACCCTCATGGACCGCTACGTCGGCGGCGAGACCATCGACGTCAAGACACTCATCGAGGACCTGGAACGGGCCGTCGCCCGCGGCACCTTCTTCCCCGTCCTCGCCGCCGCCCCCGCCGGCGACGGCTCCCGCCAGGGCCTCGGCACGGTCGAACTGCTGGAACTGATCACCCGCGGCTTCCCGACCCCCCTGGAACGCCAGGCGCCCTCCGTCACCACGCCCGACGGCACGCCCCGCGACCTCACCGGCTGCGACCCCTCCGGCCCCCTCGTCGCCGAGGTCGTCAAGACCGCCTCCGACCCCTACGTCGGCCGCGTCTCCCTGGTCCGCGTCTTCTCCGGCACCCTGCGCCCCGACGAGACCGTGCACGTCTCCGGACACGGCCTCGCCGACCGAGGGCACGAGGACCACGACGTCGACGAACGCGTCGGCGCCCTCACCACCCCCTTCGGCAAACAGCAGCGCCCCGTCGGCCACGCCGTCGCCGGCGACCTCGCCTGCGTCGCCAAGCTCAACCGCGCGGAGACCGGCGACACCCTCTCCGCCAAGGACGACCCGCTGCTGATGGAACCCTGGCAGATGCCCGACCCGCTGCTGCCCGTCGCCATCCAGGCACACAGCAAACCGGACGAGGACAAGCTGTCCCAGGGCCTGTCCCGGCTCGCCGCCGAGGACCCCACCATGCGCCTCGAACAGAACCAGGACACCCACCAGGTCGTCCTGTGGTGCCTGGGCGAGGCCCACGCCGACGTCGCCCTGGAACGGCTGCGCAGCCGCTACGGCGTCCAGGTCGACGTGGTCGCGCACCGGGTGCCGCTGCGCGAGACCTTCGCCACCAAGTCCGCCGGCCGCGGCCGGCACGTCAAACAGTCCGGCGGCCACGGCCAGTACGCCATCTGCGAGATCGAGGTCGAACCCCTGCCCGGCGGCTCCGGCGTCGAGTTCGTCGACAAGGTCGTCGGCGGCGCCGTGCCCCGGCAGTTCATCCCCTCTGTGGAGAAGGGCGTACGCGCCCAGGCCGCCCGCGGCCTCGCCTCCGGCCACCCCCTGGTCGACGTGCGGATCACCCTGCTCGACGGCAAGGCCCACTCGGTGGACTCCTCCGACGCCGCGTTCCAGACCGCCGGCGCGCTCGCCCTGCGCGAGGCCGCGGCCGAGGCAAGGATCCACCTGCTGGAACCGGTCGCCGAGGTGAGCGTCCTGGTCGGCGACGAGTACGTGGGCGCCGTCATGAGCGACCTGTCAGGCCGCCGCGGCCGCGTCCTCGGCACCGAGCAGACCAGCGGCGGCCGCACCGTCGTCCGCGCCGAGGTGCCCGAGATCGAGATCGGCCGCTACTCCGTCGACCTGCGCTCCCTCTCCCACGGCACCGCCCGCTTCGACCGCGTCTACGCCCGCCACGAACCCATGCCCCCGCAGGTCGCCGAACGCCTGCGCCAACTCGAGAAGGAGGCCTCGTAGTTGGAGTGCCGCACCGCCAAGTGACCCCGGCAGAGAGGATTTGCGCCGTGTCGGTGGCCGGCTTTCGGCCGTCCGCCGACACGACGTCACCGCCTGCGGATACGCTGATCACCTGATCAACAGGTGTGCGCGGCACAGAAGTCGGGAAGGCCGCAGAAGCGAAGCACGGGCGGCATTGGGGGGCGGGAATGACCGTTGGCAGCGGTTACGCGGACTTCTTCGGACCACAGGTGCCGCGCACGGGCGACGAGGGCCAGACGGCGACCTTCGCACTGGCCTCCGCGGCCTACCGCGACGGCCCGATGGAGGAGATCAAGAAAGCCGACAACGACTGGCACCAGTCCGCCGTCAAGGACGGCCGCTCCTGGGCCGCGATCTTCCGGCCCAACCTCGGCGAGGCCTTCTCGGGCGCGGTCGTCGCCCGCATGCTCGGCAGCGGCAGGGCACCGTTGATCCAGTCCTTCGGCACCGAGCCCCAGGTGGTCGTCGAGCACTGCCTGGCCGCCAACCGCATCCGCCGCGAGCGCGACAACCGCCTCACCACCCTCAGCGTCGTGTGCGGACTCCTCTTCCTGCCCGGCTTCCTGATGTGGCTGCTGGTCTTCCAGCTGCGCGCCACCATCGACAAACGCGACGACAAACGCGCCTCCGCGCTCGCCACCGCCCTCCTCGTCGGCGTCGGCGCCGTCGCCGTGATCGCCGTGCTCCGCCTGCCCTTCGACGGCTTCTGGGCCTGGTACGCGCGCGCGGCCGTGATCATGCCGGTGGTCGGCTGGTTCTTCGCCCGCCGGATCTGTGAGTCCACCGCCCGCGACCTGCGCGGACGCTGGGACAGCCTGCTCTCCGGCAGCAGCGTCGGCGCCAAGGTCCCCGAAGCCGTCCCCAGCAGCCCCCGCGAGACCGCCGCAGAGGAACTGCGCCAGTCCCTGGCCCGGCTCAGCGCCGAACAGCAGTCCAACTCCGTCTTCTACGCCGGCCCCAAGGGCGTCCTCGGCATGGGCACCCGCTGGGGCGCCTGGCAGCTCGCCGAGGAACTCGTCCCCGCCGACGCCGACCGCGAGATCCACCCGTTCCGCAGCTGGGACGTCGTGCGCTCCATCCACGACCAGCTGCGCATGCTGGAACGCGGCCCGCTCAACACCGGCGGCTTCCCCGCCCCCTCCATAAAGCACTGGATCGTCAGCCCCGTCGGTGAGAACGCCAAGGCGGTCTCCCGCCCCGAGGGCACCGACGTCGAGGCCTACCAGGTCAAGTCGCACGCCATACAGGACATCTGCAACAAGCAGCAGTTCGGCGCCGGCGACCGCCACTACCTCGGCGTCCAGTGGACCCTCTGGGACGGCCAGCTCGTCATCACCATGCTGATCACCGTCACCGTGCTGCACGCCACCCTGCGCATCGAGGTCACCGGACACGCCCTCGGCCCCGTGAACCCCCTGTTCACCGCCAAGCCGGAAGCCCCCACCAAGGAGGTCGCCAAGTCCTTCAAGCCCTGGGAGAGCCGCACGGTCAACCTGCCGCTCGTCACCACCAACGAGGTCGTACGCCTCGCCGTCCGCGCGCCGCTCACCTGGTACCCGCCGCTGCTGAACTGGCTCGGCGGCTCCATCGGCCTCCCCGAGCCCTTCGGCCTGCGCCACGCCTGGGCCGACCAGCCCTGGCGGCACCGCTTCATGGCCGACGACGCCCTGCGCGCCGCCACCCCCGTACTGCGCGTCGTCCACTCGGCGGCCATCAAGGTCCTCGCCGAGAACGGCGTGGACACCGAGAAGTTCGGCACGCGCTCGTCCTTCCTCAGCACCGCCGTCCAGGACGCCTCACCGCGCAAGGCCGACCTCTACGACGCATGAGGGAAGGGGCCCCTCCGAAGAGGAGCCCCCAGGACCACGCCGGCCCGCCGCTCAGGCGGGCCAGGCGTCCGCCAGCATCTTGCGGGTGTCCCCCAGCAGCTGCGGCAGCACCTTGGTGTGACCGACGACCGGCATGAAATTGGTGTCCCCGCCCCACCGCGGCACGATGTGCTGGTGCAGATGCGCGGCGATACCGGCGCCCGCCACCGTCCCCTGGTTCATGCCGATGTTGAAACCGTGCGCACCCGAAGCCACCCGCAGGGCCGCCATCGCCTGCTTGGTCAGCGCCGCGAGCTCCACGGTCTCCGCGTCGGTGAGATCGGTGTAGTCGGCGACATGCCGGTAGGGCACCGTCATCAGATGACCGCCGTTGTACGGGTACAGGTTCAGCACCGCGTACACGTGCTCACCCCGCCTGACGATCAGCCCGTCCTCGTCCGACTTGGCCGGTATGGAGCAGAAGGGACAGCCGTCGTCGGCCCCGGGGCCGGTCGGCTTGTTCTCACCCTGGATGTAGGCCATCCGATGGGGCGTCCACAGGCGCTGGAAGGCATCCTGGGTCCCCACTCCGATCTGCTGTTCCGGCTCACTCGTCATGCCATGCAGCATATGGCTTCGCCCGTTCGGGGCGTGTCGCCGGGGCGGCGTCAGGGCCTACAGCGGCCAAGCTTGGCCCGTGGACGACGACAGCCCCTACACCCGCTGGGAGCAGCGCACCGAGATCCCTCTGTTCCTGGCCTCACTGCTCTTCCTGGCCGCCTACGCCGCTCGCGTTCTCGCGGTCAGCATGCCGTCGTTCTGGAAGGACGTGTGCGCGTACACGATGCTCGCGCTCTGGGTGCTGTTCGCCCTCGACTACGTGATGCGCTGGCGCCTCAGCGGACAACGCTTCCCCCGTTTCGTCAGAACACACTTCCTGCACACGGTCGTGGTTCTCCTGCCCCTGCTGCGCCCCCTGCGGATCGTGCCGCTCTACGACGTCATCCAGCGCCGGCAGGGCGAGCCCCGGCTCTCCCTGCACGCACGCGTGATCTCCTACGCCAGTCTGTCGACGCTGCTCCTCGGCTTCGCCGGCGCCCTCGCCGTCTTCCAGCAGGAACGCGGCGCGCCCGGGGCGACCATGAAGACGTTCGGGGACGCCCTGTGGTGGGCCGCCGAGACCCTCAGCACGGTCGGCTACGGCGACATCACGCCGGTGACCACGGGTGGCCGGGCGATCGCGATGGCGATGATGGCGGGCGGGCTGGCCCTGCTCGGCGCGGTGACGGGATCGTTCTCGTCGTGGCTGCTGCAGGTCTTCTCCCGCGAGAGCGACAGGAGGCCCCCGGAGAGCTGAGCCTTCCGGGGGCCTGACCTCCGCGTGGGCGGAGAGAGCCGGCGAGCGCTGTTGGGCTCGATCGAGCGGTTCGGAACACCCCCGCTCACGCGGGGACGACATCACACCTGAACGCGACGCTCCACGGCATCGACGAGCTTCGCCAGCGCTTCGTCACGCGGGATGCCGTTCTCCTGCGAGCCGTCCCGGTAGCGGAACGACACCGTGCCCGCGTTCATGTCCTCGTCACCGACGATGATCATGAAAGGCGTCTTCTGCTTCTGCGCGTTCCTGATCTTCTTCTGCATCCGGTCGGAGGAGGAGTCCACCTCGACGCGAAGGCCCTTCCCCTTCGCGTCGGCGGCGAACTGCTGGAGGTACTCCACATGCGCGTCGCCGATCGGGATGCCGACCGCCTGGACGGGCGCGAGCCAGGCAGGGAAGGCGCCCGCGTAGTGCTCGAGCAGCACCGCGAAGAACCGCTCGATGCTTCCGAACAACGCCCTGTGGATCATCACCGGCCGCTGCTTCGAGCCGTCCGCCGACGTGTACTCCAGGTCGAACCGCTCCGGCAGGTTGAAGTCCAGCTGGATCGTCGACATCTGCCAGGTACGGCCGATGGCGTCGCGAGCCTGCACGGAGATCTTCGGCCCGTAGAAGGCGGCGCCACCCGGGTCCGGGACCAGCGGCAGACCCTGCTTCTCGGCGACCTCGCGCAGGGTCTCGGTCGCCTCCTCCCAGACCTCGTCCGAGCCGACGAACTTCTCCGGGTCCTTGGTGGACAGCTCCAGGTAGAAGTCGGTCAGACCGTAGTCGCGCAGCAGCCCGAGGACGAAGGTGAGCGTCCTGTCGAGCTCCTCCGACATCTGCTCACGGGTGCAGTAGATGTGCGCGTCGTCCTGGGTGAAACCGCGGGCACGGGTCAGACCGTGCACGACGCCCGACTTCTCGTACCGGTACACGGTCCCGAACTCGAAGAGCCGCAGCGGCAGTTCACGGTAGGAACGCCCGCGCGCGTCGAAGATCAGGTTGTGCATCGGGCAGTTCATGGGCTTGAGGTAGTAGTCCACGCCCTCGTCGAGCTGCATGGGCGGGTACATGCCCTCGGCGTACCAGTCGAGGTGCCCGGACGTCTCGAAGAGCTTCCCCTTCGTGGCGTGCGGGGTGTAGACGAACTCGTAGCCCTCCTCCTCGTGCCGGCGGCGCGAGTAGTCCTCCATCACCCGGCGGACGATGCCGCCCTTGGGGTGGAAGACGGCGAGGCCGGAGCCGATCTGCTCCGGGACGGAGAACAGGTCCAGCTCGTTGCCCAGCTTGCGGTGGTCGCGCTTCTCGGCCTCGGCGAGGAAGTCGAGGTACGCCTTCAGCTCGTCCTTGGACGGCCAGGCGGTGCCGTAGATGCGCTGGAGCATCGGGTTGCGCTCACTGCCGCGCCAGTAGGCGGCCGCGTTGCGCATCAGCTTGAACGCCGGGATGAGGCGCGTCGACGGCAGGTGCGGGCCGCGACACAGATCCTTCCAGCACAGTTCGCCGGTCTTGGCGTCCAGGTTGTCGTAGATCGTCAGCTCGCCGGCGCCGACCTCGACGTCCGCGCCGTCGTCGCTGGAGGCGGAGCCTTTGAGGCCGATCAGCTCCAGCTTGTAGGGCTCGTCCGCGAGCTCCTCGCGGGCGGCCTCGTCGGTGACGACTCGGCGGGCGAACTTCTGCCCGCGCTTCTGGATCTCCTGCATCTTCTTCTCGATGGCCTTGAGATCCTCGGGCGTGAACGGCTTCTCGACGTCGAAGTCGTAGTAGAAGCCGTCCTTGACCGGCGGGCCGATGCCCAGCTTGGCCTCGGGGAACAGCTCCTGCACGGCCTGGGCCAGCACATGCGCGGTGGAGTGGCGCAGGATGCCGAGGCCGTCCTCGGAGGTGATCTCGACGCCCTCGACGGTCTCGCCGTCGAGCAGCACGTAGGTGAGGTCCTTCAGCTCACCGCCCACCCGCGCGGCGATGATCGAGCGCTCGCCGGCGAAGAGGTCGGCCGCCGTAGTGCCCGTCGTCACCGTGCGCTCTTCCCGCTCGGAATCGCGTTGGATGATCACACGGACGTCTGACACCGGTCTCTCCTGACTGAAGGGGGGCGCGGCGCCATACCGGAGCGCACGCATTGACTCCGGATCGTACCGACCCGGCACCCCTCTCCGCGAAATCAATCCCCGCCGCAGGCCTCCTCGAAGAAGTCGAGGTTCTCCTGGAGGGACTTCATCAGCCGGTCCCGCTCCGCCTCGTCGACCTGTACGGGTGCCACGCCGCAGGCGCCGGTGAGCCGCCGGAAGCCGCCCCGGCTCTCCAGGCGGCCCTGCACCCGCACGGGCAGTCCGACGAGGTGGGCCTGGCCGGCGATGCGGTAGTCCTCCTCGTCGAGGACGACCCGGACATGCGGGATCTCGGCGCCCGCGAGGACACGCAGCCGGACGCTGCCCTCGCCGCGCGGTCCGGACCTGCGCATCCGTACGACGGCGCCGGTGAGGCGCACGGGCACGGAGGGTTCGCCGCGCAGATAGCGGGCGCCCGCCTCGCGCAGTACGGCCAGGTCGCCGGGCGAGAACTCCACGGGCTCGGCGCCGCAGCCGTCGGGCACTCCGGCGGCGGGTGCCCAGTCGACGGCGATCCGGGCGCCCTCGCTGCCGCGGACCAGGTTGATCAGTGCCTCGGTGAGCTCGCGGCTCACGCCCGCCTCGATCGCGCCGTCGAAGGCGTCCATGCCGCCGGTGGCGCGCTGGTAGTCGATGGCCTCGCGGGCGGCGTACAGCGCCTGGTGGAGGCGTACGGCGAGGGGGCGGCCGCCGGTGACGGGCACGAAGGCGGTGAGGCTGTCGCCGCCGCCGGCGGGTCCGACGAGGACGGTCTCCAGCAGGGCGGCGGCGGGTCTGCGGTGCCGGGCGCCGTGGTACCCGGCGCGGGCCCGGATGGCGAGGGCCCCGGCGAGCAGCGTCTGGCGGGCGGCGGCGCGCAGCTGTTCCTCGACGGTCCAGGGGGCGGCTCCGGCGGGCCCCGCGGGGATGTCGCGCGACCAGCGGATCTCGTCGCTGGGCACGCTGAGGCCGACGAGGACCTCGCGGGCCGAGGGCGTGGCGCTGCGGGCGAGGGCGTCGAGGGCCTCGCCGAGCAGGTCGTCGCTGTCGGGGAAGGCGCGGCTCTCGGGGACGAGCAGGCTGGTGCCCGCGGCGGCCGGTCCGGGCGGGGTCCAGCGGCCGTAGCGGCCTGGGGCGCCACCGCGCCGCTGCCAGCCGTGCCGGTGCAGCAGGGCGCCGAGCACGGCGGGGTCGACGTCGCCGGGCTCGGGGGGACGGTTCCACGGGGTGTCCTCGGGGTGGGGGCGCACCGGCCTGAGGGGTTCGTCGTAGGGGCGGTGGGTCATGGTCTGCCTCCCGTCCCGACCCGCGTCATGATCTCGCACAGGGCCCGGTCGTCGAAGATCCGTGCGGTCGGGATGCGCACGGTGGTGCGGTGCCGGCCGGTGACGGCGTGGCCGGCGAGGTTGACCCAGTAGCAGCAGTGCCGCAGGTCGAGGCGGTCGTGGCCGGCGCGCAGCCAGTCGTCCTGGGAGCGCGGCACGAGCATCACGACGAGGATCTTGTGGACCGAGACCGGGGTGCGGGCGAGCTTCCTGAGGTGCTCGTTGTCGAGGGTGAAGGAGAAGGAGCGGCCGGGAGGGCCGGGCGGGATCTGGTAGGTCGCCTTGAGCTGGACCTTGATGGTGACCTCGTCGTCGACCGTGTGGCCGGGCGCGCTGTGGCTGACGTGCCAGTCGATGCCGTTGTCCGGGAAGGGCTGGGACAGCGAGCAGCCGGCCGCGGCGGCGACGGCGTGCAGATATCCCACCTGCAGGGTCTCCATGCAGGCGGTGGTGGCGAGTGTGCCGCGGTGAGCGCCCGTGCGCTCGGGCAGCAGCCCGCCCCGCTCGGGCTGCGCTATCACCATGTCCAACAGCCTTCCAGGCAGGTGCTTTCCCGGTGCCGGGCCGCTGAACTGCAAAGACCCGTACTCCTGTTGTCTCCTGGCGGCGTAGTGCGCAAACAGCCCGGGTATCACCAAACAGGCAGAAGACGGTACGTCAGCTGCCCTGGGTGAACGAGGAGTTGTGGGGCCATGAAAACCTGGTACGAGGGGCCGCTGGCGGCATTCGACACGGAGACTACGGGTGTGGACGTCGAGACCGACCGGATCGTGTCGGCCGCCCTCGTCGTCCAGGACGCGCCGGGCAGCCGGCCGAGGGTGATCCGGTGGCTGGTGAATCCGGGTGTGCCGGTGCCGGAGTCGGCGACCGCGGTGCACGGACTGACGGAGGATCACCTGGTGCGCAACGGCCGCTGGCCCGCGCCGGTGATGCACGAGATAGCCGCCGGCCTGCACGATCAGGCGGTGGTGGGGCGCCCGCTGGTGGTGATGAACGCGCCGTTCGATCTGACGCTGCTGGACCGTGAGCTGCGCAGGCACCGGGCGTCGTCGCTGGGCCGCTGGTTCGAGTCGGCGCCCCTGCTGGTGCTGGACCCGAGGGTGCTGGACAAGCATCTGGACCGCTATCGCAAGGGCCGGCGCACGCTGACCGATCTCTGCGCGCACTACGAGGTGGCGCTGGACGAGGCGCACGACGCGGCCGCGGACGCGCTGGCCGCGCTGGAGGTGGTGCGTGCGGTGGGGCGCAGGTTCGCGGCGCGGCTGGAGCGCCTCTCCCCCGCGGAGCTGCACACGCTCCAGGCGGTGTGGCACGCGGCACAGGCGCGTGGGCTGCAGGCGTGGTTCGCGCGCAGCGGCAGTGAGGAGCAGGTGGACCCGGCGTGGCCGCTGCGGCCGGAGATGCGGGCCGCCGCCTGAAGGGTGCGTCCGGGGATGCGTGCGGCGGCCTGAAGTGCGTCCGGAGACGCGTGCGGCGGCCCGACGGGCGGAGGTACGCGAAAGGCCGGCCCGCACTGGCGGACCGGCCTTTTCCCGGTGGGCGATACTGGGTTCGAACCAGTGACCTCTTCGGTGTGAACGAAGCGCTCTCCCACTGAGCTAATCGCCCGGGAACGCACTGAACAATACAGGTTCCAGCGCGTCTCCTTCAAACCGCTTCGAGGTAGGCCCGCAGTCCGCGTCGGCCGGAGCGCATCATCAGGGCGTGGTTGACGCGGAAGAAGGGCCGTCCCGGCACGGCGAGTCTGCGCAGCAGCGGCTTGGTGACCTCGACCTCCTGGTCGTAGCGGGCGAGGGTGCCGGTGCCGTGGGGGCTGATCGTCCAGCGGGCCCAGCCCTCCAGGTCGCCGGTCATGGCGATCTCCAGCACCCCGGCGGCAGGGTCGCGGCGCACCTCGCGCGCGGTGAAGGTCAGGTCGTAGGGCAGCAGGGAGCGGGCCCGGATCACGCCGGTCACCTCGTCCAGGCGCTCGACCGCGCGGACCTGGGGCCACCAGCGGGGATAGTCGTCGGCGCGTTCGAGTGCCGCGTAGACGGCGGCCGGGGGCGCGGGCAGGGACCACCGACTCAGGAAGCGGTACCGGTTCCAGTCCATGGGAGCAGTGTGCCGGTCGGCGGGCGCGGTTCTGAGTACGTTCTCTGAGTACGCGTGCTCATGCCGTGCGCGGTGACGGGGACCACACTGCCTGGTATGACGCACCTTCCGCCGCCGTCCGAGGAGTTGCGGCTCCTGGACGCCGAGTTGTTCCGGCTGGACGCCCGCCGCTCCCAGTTGCTGGCCCGCCGTGCCTGGCTGGTCTCCCAGCTGACGCCCGTACGCCCGCTGCCCGGCGTCGTGCCGCCGCGCCCGGAGACCTCCGCGCCGGGGGTGCAGAACGTGCTGCTGGTGCTGGGCGGTGTGCTGCTGACCATCGCCGCGACCGCGTTCACGGTGGTGAGCTGGGGGCATCTCGGGATCGGCGGGCGCGCGCTGGTGCTGGGTGTGCTGACGGCGGCCGCGCTGACGGCGCCGCTTCCGCTGCTGCGGCGTGCTCTGGGCGCCACGGCGGAGTCGGTGGCGGGCCTGGGCCTGGCGCTGACCGTGCTGGACGCGTACGCGCTGCACCGCGTGGCACTGGCGGACGAGGACGGCACGGGGTACGCGGCGGTGGCGTCGGCGGTCCTGGCGGCGGTGTGGGCGGGGTACGGCCTGGGGGTCGCCCGCCGGTCCGGCCCGGCGCTGCGGCTGCCGGTCCCGGCCGCGCTGGCGGTGGCCCAACTCCCGCTGCTGCTGGGCGCCATGGCGTTGGACATGGGCCCGTACGGCATATCGGCGGCCCTGCTGGTGACGGCGGCCTGCGACACGCTGCTGGCGCTGCGCCCAGGGGCCGGAGCCGTGCGTCGGGTGGCGGCGGCCGGTGCGTTCGGCATGGGCGCCTGGGGTGTCCTGGGGGCCGGCTGGCTGTCGCTGACGGCGTCCGGTCCGGGTGCCGCCGCGCGGGCGTCGGCGCTTCTCCTTCTTGCCGCCCTGATCGCGCTGGGCGCGGCCTGGCGGGCCCCGCTGCGGGCCGTGGCGCTGGGTACGGCCGTGGCGGCGGGTCTGCTGACGGTGGCCGCGCTGGGCGGAGTGCCGCGTGCGGTGCTGCCGGGCATGTGGACGGTGGCGGCCCATCTCGCCCTGGGTGTGGCCCTGTTGGCGGTCGTGCGGGTCCCCCGTGCGCCGCTGGCGGTGCGTGACGGCGCGCTCTGGGCGTCGGGGTCCGTGCAGGCACTGGCGCTGGTGTGGACGCTGCCCGCCGTGGTGCCGGCGGCGCTGGGCCCGGTGAGCTGGGTGACGCGGGTGTGGTCCGGGGCGCCCGGGGACGTGCGCGCGGCGGTGGCGGGTGAGGTGCCGTGGCCGCAGGACTCCGCCCTGGTGCCGGTGGTACTGGGTGTGGTCGCCGGGGTGCTGGCCCTCGCCGTCAGGGACGGTGTGTGGCGGCCGAGGGCGCTCGACGCGGCCCTGGGTCTGGGCTGGGCGGCGGCGCTGGTGCTGCCCGCGACGCTGGAACTGCCTTATGTCGCGGGCCTGGTGCTGCTCGGGCTGCTCACGGCCGGGCTGATGTTCCCGCGCCGCCTGGTGCCGGCGATCCTGGCCCTGGTCACCTCGGTGGACCTGGCGCTGCTGTCGCTGGCCTCCGAGGCGGCCACACTGACGGTGCTGGCCCTGCTCACCGCGGGCTGTGCGGCACTGGCCAGGCGGGCGCTGCCCGCGGTGGCGGCGACGGTGTACGCGACCGCGCTGGCCTGCGCCGTGGGTGCCTCGCTGGGCTGGGCGCCGGAGCACACGGCCCTGCTGGTGCTGACGGTGCCCGCGGCGGCGGCCCTGTACGCGCCCCGCGCCGAGGGCACGGCCCGTGTCGCGGTGGAGGTGACCGGGGCGGCGTCCGGCCTGGTCGCCGTCGGCCTGGCACTGCCGGACCCGGCCATGCTGTCGCTGGTACTGGCTCTCGCCGGTGTGATCACCGCGGGCACGGCCGTACGTCCTGAGCGGCGCGAGGTGGGCTACGCGGCCATGGCCCTGTTCGTGCTGGCCTCCTGGGTGCGGCTGGCGGCCTGGGAGGTCACCGACCCGGAGGCGTACACGCTGCCGGTGACGATTCCCGCCCTGCTGGTCGGGCACCTGCGCCGGCGCCGGGACCCCGAGGTCTCCTCCTGGACGGCGTACGGCCCGGGCCTCGCCGTCACTCTGCTGCCGAGTCTGGTGGCCGCGTGGGCCGATCCGCACTGGGAGCGACCGCTGCTGCTGGGCCTGGGCGCCCTGGCCGTGACCCTGCTGGGGGCCGGCCACAACCTCCAGGCCCCGCTGCTACTCGGCGGCGCGGTCCTCGCGCTGGACGCCCTCCACGAGCTGTCCCCCTATCTCGTCCAGCTCGCCGACACCCTCCCCCGCTGGGCCCCACCCGCCCTCGCCGGCCTCCTCCTGCTCACCCTCGGCGCGACGTACGAACAACGCCTCCGCAACCTCAACGCCCTACGCCACCGCCTCCAGAGCATGCAGTAGCCCCACCACCTCGTATCCCGTGGCCGTCCCCACCTCGGGGTCGTGGACCGCCGGGCCGGCCCGACCCCTTTGCCACGCTTGCCTTCTGACGGACCTTCTTGTCGATCACCAGGGCCCTGGTGTGGGAGCCGACCGGAATGCCGAACTGCTTTCCGTCCACCTCACCGACGGAGGTGACGCCGGCCCGGGAAGTCGCCGATGCGGAGATTGCCCGCGTCTATCTGCGACTTGAGGCCGAGAAGGATGCCGCGCTTGTCGTACTTCCCAAGAAATCCGACGGTGTTCTGGAAAACGTCCGGGGGATTTCCGTCGGCGGCCCGGGTCTGGAACTTCTCCCAGTAACAGAGGCGGTCCCGGAAGTCCGCCTCGACCCTGATCTTCGGGTACTTCTTCTCGGAGAGTCTGATGGATTCGTTGATCCGCTCGGCCCGTTCCTCGGCACCTCACCAGGAGTAACGGATCGTCACCGAGCTGTCCGCGGGGGCTTGGTCGTGGGGGTGTCGTTCGGGTGCGGGCTGTGTGGCCGTTCGCGCAGTTCCCCGCGAGTTCCCTGCGGGTCTCGTGCGGTTGTTTGCGCGGTTCCCCGCGCCCCTTGAGGGCGGGGGTGTCGGCTGTGTCGCTTGACTGCGGGTCGTGCGTGGCTGGTCGTGCCGTTCCTCGCGCCCCTCAAGGGCGGCTGACGGCCCCGGGCTTTCGGGAAGCTCGAGGCGGTATGCGTCTCAGGCGGAGGAACCGGGCGGGGCTCTCACCCTGACCGCAAGGATCCGGGGCAGCCCCATCGAGGCTGGGCCGGCCGAGGGCGGTCCGTGCCGCGACCGGGAAGCCGGAGGGGCGGGGCGGTCATGGGGGGCGTCGGGACCGTCGAGGCGTCGCCGGGAGGTGACGGGGCGAGGATGGGGACCCCCGTGGTCGCCAGGCACACCACGTCCTGTCGAGGCAGGTCACCGGGCCAGGCCCGGCGAGGCTCTCCGGGTCGCCGGGAACGACATCGGCCCGTCTGCCGAAGCAGACGGGCCGATGTTCCGGGTGGGCGATACTGGGTTCGAACCAGTGACCTCTTCGGTGTGAACGAAGCGCTCTCCCACTGAGCTAATCGCCCGGGCGCAGGAAGAACATTACCCCATGTCAGGGGGTGGCTGTGACCAGCCGGAGGCGGTCCCGCGCCCGCCGGGGATCACTGGTCCTTGATCTTCCAGGGCATGACGATGCCGAACTTCCACAGGTAGAAGCCGACGAGGGCGATCACGATCACCAGGCCGATGGACGTGATGACGATGTTGCGGCGACGGACCTTGGGGTCGAGGGCGCGCTGGGCCGCTTCGGTCACCTTGCGCTTGGTCCAGCGGAGCACCAGCTGGGCCCAGACGAACTCGGTCGCCCAGATCGCCATACCGCCGAAGATCACCACCCAGCCGGGACCCGGCAGCGGCAGCATGATGACGCCGGCCCCGACGACCGCCAGACCGACGATGAAGACGCCGACCTGCCAGCTCACGTGCAGCGCACGGCGCGCCTTGATGAACGCCGGCGCCCTCGATCCGAGCGCGCGATCGCCCTGCGCCCCGTCCGCCTTCGCACCGTCCGTCGCCATGGCCACTGCCTCGCCCGGCTTGTCACTCCCCGTATTCATACAGCCAAACCCTACCGGACCGAATCCGGTCACCGTAATGGTCGTACCCGCCGATGCCACCCTCGGCCGGAAGAGTTACGTAAAGACATGCAAAACACGCAGAGGGGTTTACAACGGCACCGTAGGTGGCATGTCGATTTCGCCGACGTGCGAATCCCCGAGCGCACACTGAGCGAAAGGCCCTGGCGCTTATGAACACCACGGTCAGCTGCGAGCTGCACCTGCGCCTCGTTGTGTCGAGCGAGTCCTCCCTGCCTGTCCCCGCAGGCCTGCGGTACGACACGGCCGACCCCTACGCCGTGCACGCCACCTTCCACACCGGAGCCGAGGAGACCGTCGAGTGGGTGTTCGCCCGCGACCTCCTCGCCGAGGGCCTGCACCGGCCCACGGGAACCGGCGACGTCCGAGTCTGGCCGTCGCGCAGTCATGGTCAGGGCGTCGTGTGCATCGCCCTGAGCTCTCCGGAAGGCGAGGCGTTGCTCGAGGCCCCGGCGCGGGCCCTGGAGTCCTTCCTGAAGCGAACGGACGCGGCCGTGCCGCCCGGCACGGAACATCGGCACTTCGACCTGGACCAGGAGCTGTCGCACATCCTGGCGGAGAGCTGAGCGAGCACCTCACAGACCGCCCGGCGCCGTCCACTCGGGGAGACGGCTCGGGCCAGGACAACCGCATACGGCACACACCGGCGTCGTCGCCGCGGAACCACCGCGGCGACGACGCCGGTCCTGCTTTCCCACGGCCGACCGCCCGAGCCGTGCCGGGGTTCCGGGAACGACCGAGGGGCGTCACGCGTTGTAAGGACATCGCGAGCGGGGGCGGTGCCCCTTTCGATGCGGCCGGGAGCCACTACCATCGGCCAGCATCGGCGGGCGCCCGCCCGACCCCAGGCCAGGGAGAGCGAAACGTGCTGATCACCCACGACACCCGGTGCGCACTCGACACTGTGGTGGATCTGGTGAACACCGCACCGGAGGACGAGTCGACCCCCGAGGCGCTCTCCGACGTGGCGGCCCTCGAGGATTTCGTGCGCGGCCACAAGGTCAGTGACATCGGGACGCTCTCCGCCTTCGACCTCGCCGCCGTACGCAAGATCCGCGGGCGGTTCGCGTCGATCTTCTCGGCTCCCGACGCCCGCTCGGCCGCCGTACTGATCAACGAGCTGGTCGCGGCCGCGGGCACCACGCCCCGGCTGACCGACCACGACGGCTATGACTGGCATGTGCACTACTTCGCGCCCGGTGCCTCCCTCGCCGATCATCTCGCCGCCGACTGCGGCATGGCGCTGGCCTTCTTCGTCGTGGCCGGGGAGCAGGAGCGGCTGCGGCGCTGCGAGGCCCCGGACTGCCGGCGCGCCTTCGTGGATCTCTCCCGCAACCGCTCGCGGCGCTACTGCGACAGCCGCACCTGCGGCAACCGCCTGCACGTGGCCGCCTACCGGGCCCGCCGCAAGGAGGCCGCGGGCTGAGCCCGTCGCTTTTCGGACACGGACCGTACGTCGTCCCGAGGGCTGCCGGTCTCGTCCCGGAGGTTTCCGGGTCGGCCGCACGGCCCCCGGAGGGTGACGCGGTCCCCAGCGGGTGGCGCCGGGGACCGCGGGTACGGATCACAGCAGCAGCAGGTCGTGCAGCGCGGCCATGAGCAGAAGGCTCCCGATCACCGCAAGGAAGATCATCAGCGGTGGCTGGGAAAGGGCGAAGAGGCATCCGCGGGGCTCGTCCTTCGGCGGCGCGGCATCGCTCTGTGTCGTGTCCAGCATCTCGCGGGTGATGATGACGCAAACGGCACCCTTGACACGCTCAACACGCCCGGATCAGGCGGTAGTTCGCCGGAAACTGTGACGAAGGCCGATGGCTTGGGATAGGCGCGTCTCCACCTCTCCGCGGGCTGCGGCGCGGTGGCGTTCCGATGGTGTGCCGGGCTCACCCGGCGGTCATATGCCGTGCTTCTTCAGGATCGCCTCGATGTCGCTGAAGTCCTCCCCGTCACCGCGGGGCGCGCTCCGCGGCTTGGACGCGCCGCGCGTGCTCGGGCCCAGGGAGGGGGCGGTGGCCTGCGGGGCGACGGCGTCGCGCTGTGCGGCGGCGGCCGCCCGGCGCTCCTTGCGGGTGCCGCCGCGGCGGCGCTCGACCGCCCGGGTCGTCGCGAAGAGCACCCAGGCCAGGCCGAGCACACCGAAGCCGGCCCACGCCGTGGGACTGAAGGCCGTGTCGGCGAGCCAGTCGATCACGCCCGTCATCACCAGGCCGAGCGGCACGAGGGAGTAGGCCGCGATCCTGGCCGCCGTCAGGAAGCGCCTGCGGTACGCGTTGACCGCGGCGATTCCGAGCCCGGCCACGGCGACGGCGGAACACACCGTCTCGGCAATCATCCGGTCCTCCAGGCACACTCGGTCGGACATGGTGGTTCGTCCCCTCCATCGTGCACCTGCCGGACCCCGCCCGGCCATGGTCCAGCGGGACATCAGGGACATCTCCGGGTCGTCTCCTCCCTGAGTCCGGGTCGCCCCCGGGTCACCCCCACCGGGGACGGCGGCCGCACCGTTCATGACCTGGGCGACGGGACCGCCTCGGTCCGCGCCCACCGGATTGGGCCGTCCCGACCTGGGCTGGAAGACTGTGCCCATGAGCGACACCTCCCCCGCCCCCGCGCGCCCCACGGCCCCTGTTCTCGACGTCTGGTGCGACCTGCAGTGCCCCGACTGCCGTACCGCCCTGGACGACCTCAGCGCCCTGCGGGCCCGCTACGGCGACCGGCTGGAGGTGCGGCTGCGCCACTTCCCGCTGGAGAAGAACAAGCACGCCTTCGCCGCCGCGCAGGCCGCCGAGGAGGCGGCCGAACAGGGGCAGGGCTGGGCGTACGTCGAGGCGGTGCTGGGCCGCGTGGAGGAACTGGCGAGCCGCGGGGAGGCCTTCCTCGTCGACGTGGCACGTGAACTCGGTCTGGACGCCGAGGAGTTCGACACGGCGCTGATCGACGGCCGGCACATCCTGATCGTCGACGCCGACCAGGCCGAGGGCAAGGCTATCGGCGTGACCGGCACGCCGACCTATGTCATCGACGGCGAGCGTCTCGACGGCGGCAGGAGCCAGGAGGGTCTGCGCGAGCGCGTCGAGGAGATCGCGGACCGGCTCCTCGCCGGACAGGGCTGAGCCCAGGGCGGGCCGCTCGCCCAGCACAACGACGAGCCGCCCCCGCCCGCCCCGGCGGGCTCAGAGCAGCTGCTTGTACATCGAGTAGCCCACCGGCCGGTATCCCAGCGACTCGTAGAGCCGCTCCGCCGGGGTGTTGCCCACGAAGACGTTGAGCCCGATGGTCCGCCGGCCCGCGGCGACGGCCTGGGACTCGGCGAGCAGCATCAGGGAACGGCCGTGGCCCCGGCCCCGGAAGCGGGCGTCGGTCTCGACGTCGTAGACGTACGCGCGCCCCGGGGCGAGGGCGAGCCACAGCGTGCCGACGGGCGCGCTCTCGTGCTCCAGGACGCTCAGCAGCACGTCCGGGGTGTCCAGCCCCTGCGGGAGCAGGGCCTCGTTGTCGCTGCGCGCCTTCTCCCGGGCCTCGTTCTCGGGGACGCCGCGGTCGATCCAGTTGAGGGCGTAGTCGGCCATGCCCTTGTCGTTCCAGGGGCCGAACTCGGCCGGGGTCATCGGACGGGCCCGGCTGCCCTCGGGCAGGGCGGGCGGGACCGTGCCGAGCCGTTTCTCCATGCCGCGGTTGCGCTGGACGTAGCCGAGGGCGGTGACGAGCCGCAGGGCGGGTCCGGCGTCGGCGGGCACGGTGATCTCGATGCGGGCGCAGCCCCAGGCCCGGGCCACCTCCTCGGCGGCGAGCGCCGCGACCGTGCCGCGGCCGCGCCGGCGGTCGGGCTCCTCGACGCGCAGGTCGCGGATCTGGGCGACGGACGGCCCGAACACGGGATGGGTGGCCAGGTGCACCACGCCGACGGGACGGCTGTTCACGCACACCGAGAAGTGGCGCGACAGCGCCCCGTCGGCGGCGCGCTGAAGCGGCTCGGTCGGCCGCAGGGTCGTGGTCATCAACGGAGTTCTACCCGCCGAAGGGGCCTTGCGGCAGCCCGAATACGCGTCTACGGATCCAGGTCGTCGCCGGCGCGCTCGTCGAAGACCTGCATCGCCTTCGCCGTCACCGGCCCCGGCGCGCCCGGCAGTTGGCGGGTGTCGATCCGGTGGACGGCCTGGATGTCGCGCAGCGTGGAGGTGAGGAACACCTCGTCGGCGCGCTCGAGGACGTCCAGCGGGAGGTCGGTCTCCCTGGCGCCTGTCCACTCCACGGCGAGGGCCCGGGTGATGCCGGCCAGGCAGCCGGAGGCGACCGGCGGGGTGTGGATCTCACCGTCCAGGACGACGAAGACGTTGGATCCGGTGCCCTCGCAGAGCTGTCCGACCGTGTTGGCGAACAGCGCCTCGGAGGCGCCGTGCTGGTGGGCGCGGGCCAGGGCCACGACGTTCTCGGCGTACGAGGTGGTCTTCAGGCCGGTCAGGGCTCCGCGCTCGTTGCGGGTCCAGGGGACGGTGATCACGGCGGTGGAGTCGGGGCGGCGGCCGGTCTCGCCGAGGGCGACGACGAGGGTCGGGCCGTGCTCGCCCCGGTCGGAGCCGAGGGGGCCGTGGCCGCCGGTGTAGGTGATGCGCAGCCGGCCGAGCGGCATCGGGTTGGCCTCGATGACGGCGGCGCAGGCGCGGCGGACCTCGTCGAGGTCGGGGTCGGGCAGGCCGAGGCCGCGGGCGGAGCGGGTCAGCCGGTCCAGGTGCCGGGTGAGGGCGAAGAGCCTGCCGTCCACCGCTTTCAGGGTCTCGAAGACGCCGTCGCCCACGGTCAGGCCGTGGTCGAAGACGGAGACGCGAGCGGACTCGGTGTCCTGGAGCCCGCCGTCGAGCCAGATCTTCACTTTCTAGAGCCCCTCTCCACTCACCTCGTACGCTCCCGACGCTACCGCGAGCAGGCGGGACGCCTTCAGTTCGGTCTCGCGCCACTCCCCCTCGGGGTCCGAGCCCCAGGTGATGCCGGCGCCGGTGCCGAAGCGCAGCACGCCCTCGGCGCGGTCGATCCAGAAGGTGCGTATGCCGACGGCCAGCTCGGCGGTGCCGCGGTCGGCGTCGACCCAGCCCACGGCTCCGCAGTACGGTCCGCGCGGCGCGGTCTCCAGCGCCTCGATGATCCGCAGGGCGCTCGACTTGGGGGCGCCGGTGACCGAGCCGGGCGGGAAGGCGGCGTCGAGCAGTTCGGCCCAGCCGGCGTCGTCGCGCAGGGCGCCGCGGACGGTCGAGACGAGGTGGACCAGGCCCGGGTGCTTCTCGACGGCGCACAGGTCGGGGACGGTCACGGTGCCGGTGGCGCAGACCCGGCCGATGTCGTTGCGGACCAAGTCCACGATCATCACGTTCTCGGCGTAGTCCTTGTCCAGGAGGTCCGCCTCGGTGCGGCCGGTGCCCTTGATGGGGCCCGACTCGACGACCCGTCCGGCGCGCCGCAGGAACAGTTCGGGGGACGCCGTGGCGATCTCCACGCCGTGCTCCGGCAGCCGGATCGTCCCGGCGTAGGGCGCGGGGTTGCCGCGGGCCAGCAGTGCGGTGAGCGCGTCCACGTCGGCGTCGGGGGCGACGGGCGCGGACAGCACGCGGCAGAGGTTGGCCTGGTAGACCTCGCCGGCCGCGATGTGCTCGCGAATGCGGCGTACGCCCGCGGTGTAGGCGGCGCGGTCGAGCGACGAGGTCCACCCGTCGGGCGACGGGCCGTGCCAGGCGTCCGGCACGGGCGCGGGCACCGGCTGCTCGCGGACGTCCGCGAAGCGGGCACAGGTCAGACGGCCCTCGAAGTCGGCGCAGACGGCCCAGAAGCCGGTGGAGTCGAGGGCCGCGGGGTCGTCGGTGACGTCGAGAAGGCCGGTGGCGACGCGGTCGCCGAAGCGGGCCAGAGGAGCTAGGTCGAGCACGTTGTCGAGTCTATGGCGGGTGTCCTGCGGGTGACCTGGGCATGTCGTCGTGGGAGCTCCGGCCGGGTCGCCGACCAGGTGGGGCGCAGCACGCTGCACAAACGCGTTTTTGTGCTGGCCCAGGAATCCGCTAGAGTTCAACACGTCGCCGGGACGCGCAAGCCGACCGAAACGACAGGCGGACGTAGCTCAGTTGGTAGAGCGCAACCTTGCCAAGGTTGAGGTCGCGAGTTCGAGCCTCGTCGTCCGCTCGAAGGAAGAGGGGGTTTCCCGATCCCCTACACTCCTGGTGGAGTGGCCGAGAGGCGAGGCAACGGCCTGCAAAGCCGTCTACACGGGTTCAAATCCCGTCTCCACCTCCAAGGACGATTAGCTCAGCGGGAGAGCGCTTCCCTGACACGGAAGAGGTCACTGGTTCAATCCCAGTATCGTCCACTGGTCCGCAAGGACCTGATCCGCGAGGATCCCCGCGCGATTAGCTCAGCGGGAGAGCGCTTCCCTGACACGGAAGAGGTCACTGGTTCAATCCCAGTATCGCGCACGCAATGCCCCTGACCTGCGGGTTCAGGGTCCCGAGGACGATTAGCTCAGCGGGAGAGCGCTTCCCTGACACGGAAGAGGTCACTGGTTCAATCCCAGTATCGTCCACACCGAAAGCCCCCGGTCCGCGACCGGGGGCTTCTTCGTGTGCGGTGCGGCTCGGCGGATCAGCTGGAGAAGAGCATGCGGCCGAAGCTCTTGTGCCGGTGGTGACCGCCGTGCGGGGCTCCCCAGGCGGGGGCGGGCGGGACGGGCGCGGCCGGGTAGGCGGCCGGGGCCGGGGGCACGGGCGGGGCGGGCTGCGACCACTGGGACTCCAGACGGGTCAGCGCCTCCAGCTCGCCGTAGTCGAGGAAGATGCCCCGGCAGTTGGAGCACTGCTCGATCTGGACGCCGTTGCGGTTGTACGTGTGCATCGCGCCGTGGCACTTCGGACACTGCATGATCGGCTCAACTCCTCGCCGTTCGGTCCTGCTTCGGGTGTCTCCAGGACAGACTCCGTCGCCTCGCGCCCGGTTGCACGCTACTTCGCGAAACTCGTCGTCAACTGCGGTGATACGGGACACATGCGCGCACAGGCGTCGATCAGCGCCTGTTCCACCTCGTCGAGCGCGCGGTCCGCGGCGACGGCCTTGGTGATCGCCAGGGCCGCCGTCTGGGCCGTCAGGGCGCGGGCGGGGACGTCCAGGGCGGACCAGGGGTCGCCGTCCGGGGGCACGGCCGGGCCGTCGGCGCCGTGGTAGGCGTCCAGGAAGCGGGTCCACTCCTCGGGCGGGAGGAGGCCGCAGGCGTACCAGGCCGCCGGGCGGGCCAGGTCCCAGGCGGGGACGCCGGTGCCGAGGTCGTCGACGTCGATCAGCCGCCAGGACCCGCCGGGCGCGGGGTGCCGGACCAGTTGTCCGAGGTGCAGGTCGCCGTGGCACACGGTCGTGGTGTCCGGCATCGGCCGCTCGTCGCGGGCCCAGGGCGGGAGCGTCTCCCATGCGCGCAGGACGGGTCCGGCGGCCGGGTGGCCCGGGGCCCCCTCGCGCAGCCTCGCGATTGCGCGGGCCGCCTTGGCCGGGCCCCGCATCGGGGGCAGGCCGTCGGGCGCGGGCGTGCGGTGCAGGGCCGCGAGGAGGGCGCCCGCGGCCTCCCAGGGGGCCGCGTCGGGGTCCTCGGGGTCCACGGGGGTGCCGTACGGCCAGAACGTCACCGGGCGGCCGTGCAGGGCGACGGGCGTGGACGACAGGGGCGGCAGCAGGACTGCGGGCAGCGCGGCCGCCAGGGCGAGACGGGGCGCGAGATCACCGGCGGTGCTGCCGGGAGCGTGCGCCTTCGCGACCGTCGGGCCGTGCCGTACGACGGTGGCGTCCGGGCGCTGGGCGAGAGGGGCGGCCGCGCAGGCGCAGTCGTCGGTGCGCGGGTGTGCCGCGCGCCGGGCCCGCACGGTGAGCTCGGACAACAGGTCTGCGGTCACTCATCCCCCCAGGTCGCTCTGGCCGTGAGGGTACGGGAACCGGGTCGCCCGGAGAGGGAAAAGCAATGCCGGCGCAGCTCCCCAGCTGCGCCGGCATTTTTTTGCCGTCCGCCGCACCCCCGTCCCCACGGGGTTATGGGTGGATGTCCCCGCCCGGACCGCTCTTCCGGGCCTGGGGTCGCCGCTCAGCGCCCCAGCATCACGCCCACGGACGACGCCTGTGTGGCCACTGTCTCCCAGCCGTCGAAGACGACGAGGAGCAGGACCGCCAGGGGCAGGGCCATGGCGGTCGCCACCAGTGGGTGGCGACGCCCCGTACGGCGTGCGCGGAAGGCTGTGTGCGCCTTGTCCCGGCGCGTGCGGAGCGCTGTCCGCGGTGCCGCGTGGGCCATGGTCCCTCTCCTGACCGCTTCAGTTGTCGTTGGCAGCGGCGGGCGTCTGACCTCGGGGGACGAGTGCTGCACCCGCCGCTTGACTTCAAATCTAGGCTCGCTGCGGGCCTGGGACGTCATGCCCTCGTACCGAATGCCGGGCCTCCCGGAGGATGAGCCCTTCGCCCTCGCGTACTCCCCTGGGTGGAGACATGGTCCTAGGTCTCGGGGTCTTCCCGGAGGGGGCGCCCGGTCTGTCCGGTCATTTCCGAGCTGTCCTCGCGGGGCACGGGCTGCTCCACGAGGGCGAGGACCCGGGTCGCCATGAAACGGGCGGTCCGCACCACCGTCCCGGTCCGGGTGACTTCGCTCACTTCCACCACCCCCCGGCGCACCGCCGTCTCCACCCTGCGGCCCGCTCTGCTCGCCACCACCTCGTACGTACGGGTCGTGTCGCCGGCGTCCACGACTATCTCCACGCGATCACCCTTCACGGGTTCAATCCCCCTTCTGAGTCTGGCCGTTGGGATCTTGGGCAGCCTGGAGCCGCCCCGTTCGCGCCTTGCCTGACCGTCTTTCAAGTCTCCCACCGGGCACTGACAATCGATCGGACCGAGAGGGCGCGGCCTCTGCGCGCACACGGCCGCGGAAACGTAAGCTGTGGCACGTCACACGGACCGGGCAGCGGGGATGAACATGGCGATGATGCGCCTGAGGCGCGAGGACCCGCGCGTCGTCGGCTCGTTCAAACTGCACCGGCGTCTCGGCGCCGGCGGCATGGGTGTGGTCTATCTGGGCTCCGACAAGAAGGGGCAGCGGGTCGCGCTGAAGGTGATCCGGCCCGATCTGGCGGAGGACCAGGAGTTCCGCTCCCGGTTCGCGCGCGAGGTGTCCGCCGCCCGGCGCATCCGGGGCGGGTGCACGGCCCGGCTGGTCGCCGCGGACCTGGAGGCCGACCGGCCCTGGTTCGCCACGCAGTACGTGCCCGGCCCCTCGCTGCACGACAAGGTCGCCGAGGAGGGCTCGCTGGTCGCGGCGGACGTCGCCGCGGTCGGGGCCGCTCTGTCGGAGGGGCTCGTCGCGGTCCACGAGGCCGGGGTGGTGCACCGGGACCTGAAGCCGTCGAACATCCTGCTGTCGCCCAAGGGCCCCAGGATCATCGACTTCGGCATCGCCTGGGCGACGGGCGCCTCCACCCTCACGCACGTCGGCACCGCCGTCGGCTCCCCCGGCTTCCTCGCCCCCGAGCAGGTGCGCGGCGCGGCCGTCACACCCGCCACCGACGTCTTCTCGCTGGGCGCCACGCTCGCCTACGCCTGCACCGGCGACTCCCCCTTCGGACACGGCAGTTCGGAGGTGATGCTGTACCGCGTGGTGCACGAGGAGCCCCAGCTGCACGGCGTCCCCGACGCGCTCGCCCCGCTGGTGCGGGCCTGTCTCGCGAAGGACCCGGAGGAGCGGCCCAGCACGCTCGAACTGTCCCTGCGGCTGAAGGAGATCGCGGCCCGCGAGGCCCAGATCCTGCTGGAGGGCCGTCCGCCCGCGCCCCGCGCCGCGGAGTCCGACCGGCCCGCCGGGCGGCTCACGGACACCTACCCCGAGCAGCAGCGCGTCCATCCCGAACAGCAGCGGCTCCAGCAGCAGCGCAGGCCCCGGCCGCAGGGCACTCCCCCGCCCCGGGGCGCGACGCCCTCGCGGGGTCCGGCCGCACAGCGCGGGGCGACCCCGTCGCGGGGCGGCAGCGCCTCCCGGGGTGGTACGGCCTCGCGCTCCGGGCAGGCCCGGCCCACACCGGCACCCCGGAACACTCCCGCCGGCCGCAGCTCGACGCGTGGCGGCAGCGGCAGCCGGCCCGTGCCGCGCGGCGGCCGTCCGGCGCCCCGCGGCACCGGGACCAAGCTGCGTCCGGCCAACCCGAGGCTGCTGCGGCAGCGGCTGTTCGTGTTCGTCGTGGTCACCCTGCTCGTGGCGGTCGGCATCGCGCTGGTGCAGGGCTGCCAGAGCTCGGCGAGCGGGCTCGGCGGCACCGGCGGCCGCGAGCGGCAGGAGAAGGCCGTGCCGTCGTACACGCCCCTGGACCGGGGCGCCACGATGAAACTGCAGTACCGGTCGACGATGGAGCTGTCGACCGCTCGGTGAGGCGTGGGGCCGGACCGGTTCGGTGAGGCGTGGGGCCGAGGCCCCCGCGCGGTGAGGCGTGGGGCCGGGTCCCGTCCGGCAGATACCCGTCGTGCGTCCGGCGGGCGGGGATCTGACCGGACAGGGCCCCAGGGCCCTTCTGAGGGGTCTCCGTGGGAGAAGGAGCGGCGTTCGGTGCGTGCGATCGGTGTGCGGTGCGGAGGGTCGTGTGGCGGAGCCACCTGTCCCTCCGCACCGTGCGGCGAGGGTGCGTGCCGGGCGTCGCGACGCCGCGGAGATCCGTCAGAAGGGCCCTAGGCCTCCGGGCGGCCCGTGGCGACCGCGTAGAAGGCGACGGCCGCGGCCGCGCCGACGTTGAGCGAGTCGACGCCGTGGGACATCGGGATGCGCACCCATTCGTCCGCCGCGACCAGGGCCTGGGTGGAGAGGCCGTCGCCCTCCGCGCCGAGCATCAGGGCCACCCGGTCCATCCGGTGCGGGGCCGCCTCGTCGAGGCTCCTCGCCTTCTCGTCCGGGGTGAGCGCGAGCAGTGTGAAGCCCGCCTCGCGGACCGAGTCCAGGTCCTTGGGCCAGCTGTCGAGCCGGGCGTACGGCACGGAGAACACCGCGCCCATGGAGACCTTGACGCTGCGGCGGTACAGCGGGTCGGCGCAGTCCGGGGAGAGCAGTACGGCGTCCATGCCCAGGGCGGCCGCCGAGCGGAAGATCGCCCCGATGTTGGTGTGGTCGTTGACCGACTCCATGACGACCACGCGCCGCGCGGAGCGCAGGAGTTCGGTCGCCTCGGGCAGCGGCTTGCGCTGCATGGAGGCGAGCGCGCCGCGGTGCACGTGGTAGCCGGTGACGCGCTCGGCGAGCTCCGGGCTGACCGCGTACACGGGTGCCGGGAGCTCGTCGATGACGTCGCGCATGACGTCGACCCACTTCGCGGACAGCAGCATCGAGCGCATCTCGTACCCGGCGTCCTTGGCCCGGCGGATGACCTTCTCGCCCTCGGCGATGAACAGGCCCTCGGCGGGTTCGCGCCTGCGGCGCAGCTCCACGTCGGTCAGGCCCGTGTAGTCGCTCAGGCGCGGGTCGGCGGGGTCGTCAACGGTGATGAGATCGGCCACAGGGTGATACTGCCTTGTCGTGCGTGCGGTGCCAACGGCTCGGGAGCGGGTGAGTTACCTCGGGTTACGTCTAGGTCGCGGGCCCGACCCGGACGACCTCGCCGATGACGACGACGGCCGGGGGCTTGACCTCCTCGGCGCGTACGGTCTCGGCGACCGTCGCGAGGGTCGCGTCGACCCGGCGCTGCGCGGCCGTCGTGCCCTCCTGGACCAGGGCGACCGGGGTGTCCGCGGACCTGCCGTGCGCGACGAGCGTCTCGGCGATCTTCCCGATCTTGTCGACGCCCATGAGGATCACCAGGGTGCCGGTCAGCCTGGCGAGGGACGGCCAGTCGACCAGGGAGCGCTCGTCGTCGGGGGCCACATGACCGCTGACGACGGTGAACTCGTGGGCCACGCCCCGGTGTGTGACCGGGATGCCCGCCGCGCCCGGGACGGAGATCGAGCTGGAGATGCCGGGCACCACCGTGCAGGGGATGCCCGCCTCGGCGAGGGCCTGGAGCTCCTCCATGCCGCGTCCGAAGACGTACGGGTCGCCGCCCTTGAGGCGGACGACAGACTTGCCCTGCTTGGCGTGCTCGATCAGCGCGTTGTTGATGGCCTCCTGGGCCATGAAACGGCCGTACGGGATCTTCGCCGCGTCGATCACCTCGACGTGCGGCGGGAGTTCAGCGAGGAGGTCGCGCGGGCCGAGACGGTCGGCGATGACGACGTCGGCCTCGGCGAGCAGCCGGCGGCCGCGCACGGTGATCAGGTCCGGGTCGCCGGGACCGCCGCCGACCAGGGCGACACCGGCGGTGCGGGTGCGGTGGTGCGGGGCGACGAGCGTGCCGTCGCGCAGGCCCTCGACGACCGCGTCACGGACGGCGGCCGTGTGGCGGGGGTCGCGGGACCTGGTGTCGGTGGTCAGGATCGCGACCGTCACGCCCTCGCTGTGGCCGGTCGCCGGGGTCCAGGCGGTGGCCGCGTCGGCGTCGTCCGAGCGGACGCACCAGACGCGGTGGAGCTCCGCCTCGGCGGAGGCCCGGGTGTTGGCGTCCGCGTCACTGGTGGCGATCAGGGCGTACCAGGCCTCGGCGAGGTCGCCGCTCTCGTACGGGCGCCGGTGCCAGGTCAGTTCGCCCGCGTCCGCCATCGCCTCCACCGAGGGGGTCGCCTCGGGGGACACGAGGTGGATCTCGGCGCCGGCGGCGATCAGGGCCGGGAGGCGGCGCTGCGCGACCTGGCCGCCGCCGAGGACGACGACCTTGCGGCCGGTGAGGCGCAGGCCTACCGGGTAGGCGGGGTTTTCGGCCATGGGGGTGCGCTCCTCGAACAGGCGGCGGTGCGGGGGCGTGCTGCGGCGTTGAAGCGGCCCTGACGTGCGGATTTTACGGGGCGCGCCGGGTGGGTGGCTCGGGCGGGTGGGGTTTCCTTCCCCCAGCCCGCCCCTTCCCGAAACCGGGGGCTCTGTCCCCGGACCCCCGGACGTGCGGGTCCGTGGGCGGCTGTGCCCACCCGTTCCGCCCTGGGGGTACCCCCCAGGCCTTAAGGCACTGGGGGAGGAACGCCTGCCCACAGCCGCCGCGTGCGGCCTACTTTTCTGTGACCCCTGCCGAGTCGAACGTCGCCACCTCGTGCATGGCCCGTGCCGTGCTCTGCACGAGCGGGAGGGCCAGGAGGGCGCCGGTGCCCTCGCCGAGGCGGAGGTCGAGGTCGACCAGAGGACGCAGGCCGAGCTTGTTGAGGGCGGCCACATGGCCCGGCTCCGCGCTGCGGTGACCGGCGATGCACGCGGCCAGCACCTCGGGGGCGATGGCCCGGGCGACCAGGGCGGCGGCGCCCGCGCTCACCCCGTCGAGGATCACCGGCGTACGCAGCGACGCGCCGCCGAGGAGAAGGCCGACGATGGCCGCGTGCTCGAACCCGCCGATGGCGGCCAGGACCCCGATGGGATCGGCCGGGTCGGGCTGGTGGACCTCGATGGCCCGGCGGACGACCTCGGTCTTGCGGGCGAGGGTCTCGTCGTTGATGCCGGTGCCGCGGCCGGTCACCTCGGCGGGGTCGGTGTCCGTGTAGACGGAGATCAGGGCGGCGGACGCGGTGGTGTTCGCGATGCCCATCTCACCGGTCAGCAGCGCCTTGTTGCCGGCGGCCACCAGATCGCGGGCCGTCTCGATGCCGACCTCGATGGCCTGCTTGGCCTCCTCGCGGGTCATCGCGGGGCCCGTGGTCATGTCGGACGTGCCCGCGCGGACCTTGCGGGGCAGCAGGCCCGGGGTCGCGGGCAGGTCGCCGGCCACGCCCACGTCGATGACGCAGACCTCGGCGCCGACCTGGTTGGCGAACGCGTTGCAGACCGCTCCCCCGCCGAGGAAGTTGGCCACCATCTGCGCGGTGACCTCCTGAGGCCAGGGGGTGACGCCCTGGGCGTGCACCCCGTGGTCGCCCGCGAAGATCGCGACGGCCGCGGGCTCCGGGATCGGCGGCGGGCACTGCCGGGACAGACCGGACAGCTGGGCGGAGATGATCTCCAGCATGCCCAGCGCCCCGGCCGGCTTGGTCATCCGCTTCTGCCGCTCCCAGGCCTCACCGAGGGCCTTGGCGTCCAGCGGGCGGATCTGGGCGACGGTCTCCGCGAGCAGGTCGTGCGGCTCCTCACCGGGCAGGGCGCGGCGGCCGTACGTCTCCTCGTGCACCACCCAGGACAGCGGGCGGCGCTTGGACCAGCCCGCCTGCATCAGCTCGGGCTCGGCCGGGAACTCGTCGACGTACCCGACGCACAGGTACGCGATGACCTCCAGGTGCTCGGGCAGGCCGAGGGAGCGGACCATCTCGCGCTCGTCGAAGAAGCTGACCCAGCCGACGCCGAGGCCCTCGGCGCGGGCGGCGAGCCAGAGGTTCTCCACCGCGAGGGCGGCCGAGTACGGCGCCATCTGCGGCTGGGTGTGGCGGCCCAGGGTGTGCCGGCCGCCGCGGGTCGGGTCGGCGGTGACGACGATGTTCACCGGGGTGTCGAGGATGGCCTCGATCTTCAGTTCCTTGAACTGCTTGGCCCGGCCCTTGGGCAGCGACTTCGCGTACGCCTCGCGCTGGCGCGTGGCCAGTTCGTGCATGGTGCGGCGGGTGTCGGCCGACCGGATCACCACGAAGTCCCAGGGCTGCGAGTGGCCCACGGACGGCGCGGTGTGGGCGGCCTCCAGGACGCGGAGCAGGACCTCGTGCGGGATGGGGTCGCTGCGGAAACCGTTGCGGATGTCGCGGCGTTCGCGCATGACCTTCAGTACGGCCTCGCGCTCGGCGTCGTCGTACGCGGGGGCGGCAGGGCCGGCGGACTGCCTTGCCTCGGCGGAGGCTTCGGTCTCCTGGACCTCCTGGGCGTGCGGGGCCTCCAGGGGCTGCGCGCCCTGTGCCTCCTGCGCGTCCTCCTGTTCGGCGGCCCGGGTCTGGAGGTCGTCCGCCTGCTGCACGAGGTCCGTGACGGGCTGCTCGGGCTCGGGGGCCGTGTCGCGCTGGGCCGGTACCTGGAGGGGGTGCGGCGGGGTGGGGGCGAGGTGAGGGGTCGTCGGTACGGGGGCGCCCTCCACCGGGACGAACTCGCCCAGCGGGGTGGGGGTGGGGTTCAGGGGGAGCGTGCCGGGGTGGATCTGCGCCGGGGCCGGCTCCTGGGCGACGAGGGCCGGGACCGCCTCGGGGGCGGGGAGTTGCTGCGGCGCGTCGGCTTCCAGCGGGGCGAGGAGTTGCTGCGGGGCGTCGGGCTCCTGCGGAGCGTGGAGCTGCTGGGGCGCCTCGGGCTCCCGCGGTGCCTGGAGGTCCTGGGGGATCGCCTGGGGGCCCGCGAGGGCTTCGGGGATGGGGGGCAGCGGGTGTGGGGGCGCTGCGGCCTCGGCTTCGCCTTCGGGCGTTTCGTTCCCGCCCGCACCACCCGTGCGGGTCTCGTCGACCGGTGCGGACGGCCCCTGCGGGGCGATCTCGCCGTCGGCGGCCGCGGGTTCGGGGGTGGGCTGCGGGGGCTCGGCGACCGGGGCGGCCTGCTGAGGCTCCGGCACGGGCTCGGCGAGCGGAATGGGCTGCTGGAACTCGGCCTCGGGCTGGGCCGCCGCGGTGGGCTGCTGGAACTCGGCCTCGGGCTCGGCGAGCGGAGTGGGCTGCTGGAGTTCGGGCTCGGGCTGGGCCGCCGGGGTGGGCTGCTGGAGTCGCTGCGCGGGGTCAGCGGCCGGGGCGGGCTGCTGGAGTTCCGGCTCGGGCTGAGCGGCCGGGGTGGGCTCCGTGGGCGCGAGCTCGGGGGTCTGGGCCTCGAGGGCCTGGGCCTCGGCGGCCTGAGCCTCGGGCTGGGCCTCAGCGGGTGCCGTGGGCTCGGGGGCCGTGGGCTGCTGGGCGGGCTCCGCGGCGGCTTCCTGGACGGGCTCGGGGGCCGGAGTGCCCTCGGGCTGCGGGGCCTCTGCCAGGACAGCGGGCTCCTCGGTGGCCTGCTCGGCGGCTTCCGGCGTCTCGGCCGACGCGGGGACGGCTTCCTGGACGGGCTCCACGACCTGCTCTGCTACCGGCGCTGCCACCTGCTCGGCCTGGGCCGGAGCGGGCTCAGCCGGAGCGGGCTCGGGGATCGCCGCCCGGGGCGCCTCCGCCTCGTACGCGACCGGCTCCTGCGCGGCCGCCGTCGCCTCGATCGTGAGGCGGGCCAGCGTGGCCTGGGCCGCGCCCACCGGCTCCGGCTCGGGGAGCGTGGCCGGGGCAACCGTTTCCGCAGTGGGGGCCGTCGCGTCGGCCACGGCCTGCTCGGCCACCGGGGCGGGAGCCGGGGCCGGGACGGACGCCGGGGCCTGAACGGTCTCGGGGGCCGCCTGGGCCGGGGCACCCCACGGCACCGCGCCCTGGGGCATGGCCTGGGCCGCGGCCTGCGGGACCGCGCCGGGCTGCGACGGCACCGGCACACCCTGGGCGGGCGTCTCGCGGGCGCGCGCCGCGTCGACGTACTCCGGGCCGGGCTGGCGCACCGGAGCACCCGCGGGGCCGCGGTCGGCGAGGGAGCGCACCGGGCTGGCGGAGGTGTCGGGCAGGGGCGGGCCCAGATGCAGCGGGCGGCGGCCGGCCATCGGCGCGGGGTTGGGGAGACGGACGCCGCTCAGGTCGACGGAGCCGCTGTCGCGGCCGCCCGTCTCGTGCGGGTCCGGCTCGTGCACGGTCTCGACGACCGGCTCGGGCGCGGGCGGGGCGACCTCGTTGCCCCAGGCGCTCTGGGCGCCGGGCAGCAGCAGGTCCTCGTCCTCCGCGGGAGACTCGGCGAGGTAGGTGTACGCGCCGTGCCCGGGAACGCCCGGCTGTTCCACCGTGCCTGCGTTCTCCGGCAGTCCCTCGCCCGGGACCTGGCCGGTGTCGGTCATGCGAACCCCTCGCCCATCGGTTAGTGCCTCTACGACCAGCTCACCCGGGACGGCGCACCGACCGCCCCACAGTGAAGAACGAGCGTGCGTGTCCAGCGGCACGAACGACCCGCCCAAAAAAGGCGACAAAGCCATTCGGTGGCATTGTCGCTGGCGTGCCGCCGTCACGACAGCTTGATCCGCAACGGTCCGCTGTGGACTGCGCCACGTTGCGCGTCCTCCGGTTCTGCCGTACCACACTCACCCCAAAAGGGGTGCGCTTTCCGGACATTGACCGACGAAGTGCCGGTCGACCGAGATGCGGTACAACGATCGGCCAGCCTACCGCGCGCGGTACGACAACAGGATCACGGGGAGCGATCCGGCAGCACTCCACACAGCAGGAACGCGACGCTCCGCTCCTTCTCCGTCCAGGCACGGGTGTCGAGCTCCACGGACTGGATGAGGGCGCACTCGACGTCGTACCCGTGCTCCGTCAGATCGCGGCCGATGCGTTCGGCGGCGTCGCGTGTGGCGGCGTCGGCGACGATGCGCGCGGGGCGGCGGTCGGCGACCGCCGAGACGACGGCCGCTCCCCCGCCGCCGACCCGGACGACGTCCGGTTCGGGCAGGTCCTCCAGCACGTGCGGGGCGGTGCCGCGGACGATCTGGAGCTGGACTCCGAAGCGGCGCGCGGCGGCGTCGGTGCGGGCGCAGGCGTCGATGTCGTGGTCGACGGCGAGGACGGCTGCGCCCGCGCGGGCGGCCTCGGCGGCGAACGCGCCCGAGCCGCAGCCGATGTCCCAGACGAGGTCGCCGGTGCGCGGGCCCAGCCGGGCCAGTTGTGCGGCGCGCAGCAGGTCGGACTCGCCCTCGCCGAGGGTGCCGGCGTAGGCGCCGGCGGGCTGGGTCCAGCCGCGCGGGCCGGCGGCGGGGTCGCGGCCGGCGAGCCAGCCGGTGTCCTCGGCGGCGGCTCCGGGGCCGGAGCGGCCGCCGATGACGATGACGATGTTGGGGTCGCGCCAGGTGTGGTCGGGCGCCTTGTCGGAGGTGAGGACGGTGACCTGTTCGCGTTCGGTGCCCAGTTCCTCGCAGATGACGAAGGTGCGGTGGACGCCGGCGAGGAGCAGGCCGAGCTCGGCGGGGCCGGCGCCGGGCGAGGTGAGGACCGCGACCTTGGTGTGGGCGCGGCATACGTTCACCGCGCGTCGCAGGGTGCGCCGGTGTGCGACGACCACTTGGGCGTCGTCCCAGGGCATGCCCGCGCGGGCGAAGGCGGCGGCGACCGAGGAGACCGCGGGGACGACCTCGATCTCCAGGCCGAACTCGGGCGAGCGCAGGGTGCGTACGACGCCGAAGAAGCCGGGGTCGCCGTCGGCCAGCACGACCGCGCTGCCCCGGTGGCCGGCGATCCGGCGGGCGGCGAGGGCGACGCTGCCGAGCCGGATGCGTTCGGCGGCGGGAGGCACCTCGGGGAGGGCCAGATGGTGTGCCGCGCCGGCCACCAGCGTGGCCGCGCCCAGGGCGGCGCGTGCCGCCGCGGTCAGCGGCGAGCCGTCCCAGCCGATCACCGTGACCCGGTCGGCCATCGTCGTCAGTCTCCTGGGGTCTTCGCAGGTCGTCGCGGGTCGTCGTCGGGGGTGGCCCGCGGCGGGGCGGACCTGGTGAGCCTACCTGCTCGTGCTGTGCGGCCGGGGCTGTCGCATGCGGCCGCGGGCGGTCAGTTCCAGTCGGCGTACGCGGTGAAGCCCGCGGTGTCGGCGAGCTGCTCGGCGGCGCCTTCCAGGTCCTCGGGGAGCAGGCTCCAGACGATGAAGTCCGTGCGGACGTCGGTCCAGGTGCCGTCGTCGGCGCGGACGTGGACTATGCAGGCGTTGCGCAGCACGCCCTCGCTGATGCAGCCGATCTTCTGGGCCACCTGCTGGGAGGCGGTGTTGGCGGCGGCGGTGCGGATCTCGATGCGCTCGAACTTCTGGTCGCCGAACAGCCATTGGGCGGTGGCGAGGGCGGCCTCGGAGGCGTAGCCCTCGCCGCGGGCCCAGGGGGCGACGATGTACGACAGCTCGGTGGACCGGATGTGCCAGTCGGTCCTGCCGAGCTGGATGACGCCGACCAGGCGCTGGGTGAGGAACTCCGTGACGGCGAGGTCGAGTCCGCGGCCGGCCGCGCGCTCGGCGTGGGCGTACTCGGTGATCCAGGTGCGGGCGCCGTCCTCGCCGAAGGGCTGCGGTACGTCGGTCCAGGCCGCGATCTGTTCGTCGTTCATCATCTCGGCGAGGGCGGGGACGTCGTCCTCGTCGAGGGGACGCAGCACCAACCGCTCCGTGCTGATGGAGATGTTGGGGAAGGTGCTCGTCATGCGCCGCTCCGTAGCCTCGGGACGTCTTCGCAACCGTGAGGTCCGCTGAACTGCCCAGCATGCAGCATGAAAGCACCGAACCGCACCCGGGGGCCCCTCCGTTCGCGCACGCGTTCGCGCAGAGGGGACACCGGGTGCGGTGAACGCCCGCTGAAAGGGCGTCAGTGGGTTCAGAAGGAGGCGATGACCGAGCCGGCGTACTCGTCCTCGATGAACTTCTTGACCTCGGGCGAGGTCAGCAGCTCGGCGAGCTTCTTGACGCGCGGGTCGTTCTCGTTGCCCTCCTTGACGGCGAGGAAGTTGCCGTAGGGGTTGTCCTTGGCGGACTCCAGGACGAGGGCGTCCTGGGCGGGCTTGAGGTCGGCCTCGATGGCGTAGTTGCCGTTGACGACGGCCGCGTCCACGTCCTTGAGGGAGCGCGGGGTCTGGGCCGCCTCCAGCTCCTTGAACTTGAAGTTCCTGGGGTTCTCGGTGATGTCGGCGGGGGTGGCCTCGTTGCCCACGCCGTCCTTGAGGGTGATCAGGCCGTTGTCGGCGAGCAGCTTCAGGGCGCGCGCCTCGTTCACGGTGTCGTTGGGGACGGCGATGGTGGCACCGCTCTTGAGGGCGTCGGCGCTCTTGACCTTCTCGGAGTACAGGCCGAGCGGCTCCAGGTGGACCGTGACGACGGGCGCGACGTGGGTGCCGTTCTTCTTGTTGAAGTCGTCGAGGTACGGCTGGTTCTGGAAGTAGTTGGCGCCGACGGAGCCGTCCTCGGTGGCCGTGTTCGGGGTGACGTAGTCGGTGAACTCCCTGACCTCGAGGTCGAGGCCCGCCTTCTCCGCCAGGTTGTCCTTGACGAAGTCGAGGATCTCGGCGTGCGGGGTCGGGCTGGCGGCGACGATCAGCGGACCGTCGGCGTCGGCACCGGAGCCGGAGTTGTCGGAGCCGCAGGCGGAGAGTCCGAGGGTGAGGGCTCCGGCGGCGAGGACGGCGGTGGTGATCTTGGCGGTGTTACGCACGAAAAGTGCCTTTCCTTATGGGTGGTGCGACCCCGTCGTGGGTGGGACGGGGAGTCTGTGGGGCGGGGCGGGGCGGGGCGGGGCGGGCGCGGGGGCTCGTCTACGCGGCCCTGCCGACGTCGGCCGTGGCCGGCTCCTTCGCCTTGAGCAGGCGGAGCTTCGGCCCGGGCCCGGAGCGGGCGCCGCGGCGGTGCAGGGAGCGGGCGGCGTAGTCGCCGGCGAACTGGATGAGGGAGATGGCGACCGCGAGGATCGCCACGGTGGTCCACATCAGGCCGGTCTCGAAGCGCTGGTAGCCGTAGCGGACGGCGAGGTCGCCGAGGCCGCCGCCGCCGACCGTGCCGGCCATGGCGGAGTAGCCGATGAGGGCGATGACCGTCGTGGTGGTGCTGGCGATCAGCGAGGGCAGGGACTCGGGGACGAGGACCTTGCGGACGATCGTCCAGGTGTTGCCGCCCATCGACTGCACGGCTTCCACGAGACCGCCGTCCACTTCCCGGACAGCCGTCTCGACGAGCCGCGCGAAGAACGGGATGCCGCCGATGGCGAGGGGCACGATCGCGGCCGCGCTGCCGATGGTGGTGCCGGTGATCCAGCGGGTGAAGTCCATCAGCGCGACCATCAGGATGATGAACGGCATCGAGCGGCCGACGTTCACGATCTGCCCGGTGACCTTGTTCACCACGGTGTTCTGGATCAGTCCGCCCTTGTCCGTGAGGACCAGCAGGATGCCGATGGGCAGACCCGCGAGGACGGCGATCAGGGTGGACCAGCCGACCATGACGAGTGTCTCGGTACAGGCCTGCTCCAGCAGCGGCTGCATCTCCGACCAGGTCACCGGGCACCGTCCTTCACCAGCAGGGGCGCGTCGCCCAGCGTGTCCAATACGTCGATCTGGAGGCCCTGTTCGCGCAGGAAGCCGATCGGCACCACGTTGTCCTCGTAGCGGCCGGGGAGTTCGATGCGCATCCGGCCGACCTGGAGGCCGCCGACCGTGTCGATGGCGGCGCCGAGGATGGAGATGTCGATGTTGTAGGTGCGGGCCAGCCGGGAGATGACCGGCTGGGTCGCGGCCTCGCCGTGGAAGGTGACGTCGACGACGGTGCGGTCCTCGCCGGTGGCCTCGCCGCCCACCGGGAAGAGGGCGGCGGCCAGTTCGGAGCCGGGGGTGGCGAGCAGTTCGCTGACGGTGCCGGACTCGACGATGCGGCCGTTCTCCATCAGGGCGGCCGAGTCGCAGATCGACTTGACCACGTCCATCTCGTGCGTGATGAGCAGGACGGTCAGGCCGAGCTGGCGGTTGAGGTCGCGCAGCAGTTGGAGGATGGAGCGGGTGGTCTCCGGGTCCAGCGCGCTGGTGGCCTCGTCGGAGAGCAGCACCTTGGGGTCGCCGGCCAGGGCGCGGGCGATGCCGACGCGCTGCTTCTGGCCGCCGGAGAGCTGGGCGGGGTAGGCCTTGGCCTTGTCGCCGAGTCCGACCAGGTCGAGCAGTTCGAGCGCCTTGCGGGAGCGGTCCCTGCCGGAGTGGCCGAGGATCTCCAGGGGCAGCTCGACGTTGTCCTGGACGGTGCGTGAGGACAGCAGGTTGAAGTGCTGGAACACCATGCCGATGCGGCTGCGCGCCTGCCGCAGTTCCCGGCCCGCGCGCGGGCCCCGGCCGGCGAGCGCGGTGAGGTCCCGCCCGGCCACGGTGACCGTGCCGGAGGTGGGGCGTTCGAGGAGGTTGACGCAGCGGATGAGCGAGGACTTTCCGGCGCCGGACTGGCCGATGACGCCGTACACCTCGCCTTCGCGGACGTGAAGATCGACGCCGTCGAGGGCGGTGACCTCGCGGCCGCGGGAGCGGTAGACCTTGGTCAGGCCCGTTGTGGTGATCACTGGGGTTTCCGTCACTGTCGAGTGCGCGGCGCGCTGGTGGGCACCGTGCACGTGGCATGCATGGTCGGGAACAGCCGGATCGCGGCACGGTTCTCGCTGGCGCGGTGGAACCGGGGGAGAAACTGTGCGCGGGGCGTGCTCGGTCCAGGCATCTCAGGTGCGTGGGACACGAGCGGGCGCTCGCTTCGGGGCGCGAGGCTCAGATGGTGCGGGGGCCCTCTAGAAGGCGCACATTCGGCACATGGGGCAACACATGTGCGCGTGGAGACACAGACGACGAGCACCGGGCGTCATGGTCGCCCCGGTCGCAGAGATGCGGTCGCTCGTCGTGGTCATGCGATCAGTAAACCAGACGGACGCTTCTGACCGGACACGGCCGTCCGCATAGTGGACAGCCGTGGACAGCCGTGGAAACGTTCTCAGTTGCGTACGGCGATCTCCACGCCGACGTCGGTGACCAGTACGGACAAGGCCGACAGGTCCCTCACGACGAGGTCCGCGGAGAGCTGTCCCGGCCGGTGGGTTGTGGCCAACGCCACGGTCCGCATTCCGGCCGCCCGGCCCGCGGCGAGCCCGGCCGGGGCGTCCTCGAAGACGACGCAGTCGGCGGGGTCGACGCCGAGGTGCCGTGCGGCGAGCAGATAGGGCTCCGGGTCGGGCTTGCCGCGGGTGACCTCGTCGGCGGTGATCAGGGTCTTGGGCCGGATACCGACGGCGTCCAGGCGGGCCTCGGCCAGGCGGCGGGTGGCGGAGGTGACGACGGCCCAGCGGTCGGCCGGGAGCGCGTCCAGGAAGGCCCGGGTGCCGGGCAGCAGTTCCACGCCGCCGGGCACGTCGTCGACCTCCAGCTGCTCGATCCTCGCGACGGCCCGGGGCACGACGTCCGCGGGCAGCAGGTCGGCGGCCGTCTCGGCGGCGGTACGGCCGTGCAGCGCGACCCGCGCCAGTTCCTCGGCGGTGATCCCGAACTCCGCCGCCCACCGGCCCCAGCAGCGGTCCACCGAGGCGAGGCTGGACACCAGGGTGCCGTCGTTGTCGAAGAGCAGGGCACGCGTGTGGATCAACATGGTCTAGACCCTATGCCGAGCTCGGCCGGAGCCCGCGTCCGGAGGTCAGGGCCCGGCTGCGGCGAGCCGTCCGCCGCGTAATAGGGTCGCCGCATGTCTGATGTCCTGACGCTGGTGACCGGCGTCGCCGCGCTGTTGCTCGCCGCCTGGTGCGGCTGGGCGGCCTACCGTGACCAGCCGACGAAGGACTGGCACTTCATCGGGATGGCCGTGGTGTCGGTGCTGGGACTGATCCAGCTGGTGATCGGCATCGTGCAGCTGGCGCGGGGCGAGAAGCCGGAGCAGGGCACGACGATCTTCGTGGCGTATCTGCTGGGCGCGTTCGCGTGCGTGCCCGTGACGGGGTTCATGTCGCTGGCGGAGCGCACCCGCTGGGGCTCGCTCACGGTCACCGCCGGCGGTGTCGTCCTCGCGGTGCTGGAAGTACGGCTCTACGACATCTGGGGAGGCTGAGATGACGACCGGCGAGGCCGAGGCGAACACCGGCCAGGACAAGCCCGCCCGGCTGATCGGCGGACCCGGCATGCTGCTGGTCTGGCTGTACGGCGTGATGGTGGTGGGCGCGGTGTCGCGCTCGGCCGTGCAGATCTCGACGGACTTCGACAGGGCGCCGCTGGCCTACTCGCTCTCGGCGGTGGCCGGGCTCGTCTACGGGTTCATCACGTACTCGCTGGTGCGGGGCGGGGAGAGGGCCCGCAGGGCGGCGTTCGTGTGCTGCGCGGCGGAGCTGCTGGGCGTGCTGACCGTCGGTACGTGGACCCTGGCCGACTCCTCGGCGTTCCCCGACGCGACCGTGTGGTCGGACTACGGCATGGGGTATCTGTTCATCCCCGTCCTGCTGCCGCTGTCCGCGATGTACTGGCTGCGCAGGGCGCGGTCGCAGCGGACCGCCTGAGCCGTCCCGGCGGCAGGGGGAGGAGCGGGGCGCGGCCCGTGGCACGGCCCCGCGCGCTCGACGGTGTCAGGCGGTGGCCGCGTAGTCGCCCGCGGCCTTCTCCAGGATGATCATCGGTACGCCGTCCGTCCCCTTGTCCGTGCCCACGGCGACGTAGCCCACGCGGCGGTACAGGCGCAGGCCCCCTTCGCTTCGGTGGGCGGCGCTGAGCCGGAAGCGGGTGGCGCCGCGCTGCGCGGCGAGGGCTGACTCGGCGGCGCGCAGCAGGCGGGCGCCGATGCCGTGGCCCTGGAGGCGGGGGTGGACGCAGAGCTTGCCGATGGCGGCGGAGCCGTCCCCGGCGACCCGGCCGCGCACCGAGCCGACCACTTCGTCGCCCAGCCGGGCCACGAACACGCAGTCGGCGGCGACCTCCTGACGCACGGAGTCCAGGCTCTGCACGAGCGGGTCGATGCGGTAGTTGCCGTACAGCGCGGCTTCGCTCTGGAAGCACAGGTACTGCAACCGGAAGATCTGCTCGACGTCCTGGTCGGTCGCCTCGGAGATGGTCACGCTCATGCCCATGTGTGCACGCCTCCCGCTCACCTGTTGCCTTTAGTCCTCACTCCTATCCCCGTGCTCCCCCGGCCGCAACCTCCCGGGTGAGCAAACGCCGCAGACATCCCAGGCATTTGGAACGTTCCGGGCCAAGACTTCCCTGTGAGATACCCAACTCGCCCGCGATCTCCCGGTAGGTGAGGTCTCCCGAGGACAGCAGCGCCGCGAGCAGCTGGGGGCAGCGGCCGGGGAGCCGGCCGACCGCCTCGCGCAGGGCCCGTCCCCGCGCGGCGCCGATGACCTGCTGCTCGGGGTCGCGGTCGGCCGGGTCGGCCGGCTCGGTACCGTACGGCAGCTCGAAGCGGGCCGTACGGCGGCTGCGGCGGGCCTCGGCGCGGACGGCGGCGCGCAGCCAGCGCTCGGGGTGGTGCGGCGGGGCGTCCGCGTCGAGGCGCTCCAGCAGGCGCAGCCAGACCGCCTGTTCCAGGTCGCCGGGCTCGGTGCCGGTGGCATGGGCCTCGGCCGAGGCCTCGGCGGCGAGCAGCGGGCGCAGGGCGGTGAGCATGTCGTGCGTCATATGCGGCACGACGCGGCCGTCCGGGCGGGCAGTTGCCCGGACGGCCGGTGGTTCACCTTCAGGAGGGGCGGCGTGCTCAGCCGTTGACGAAGGCCTCGCGGGCGAGCAGGCCGGTGTCGGGCTGGTCGGTGAAGACGCCGTCGATGCCGGTGGCGAAGTAGGTGCGGTAGGCGCCGAAGACATCGCCGTAGGCGTCGGCGTCGGTGCCCTTGCGGAAGTTCGCGGGCAGGAACGGGTTCTCGTTGCGCAGGGTCCAGGGGTGCAGGATCAGCCCGACCTTGTGCGCGTCGGACACCAGCGTGGTCGGCGTGGTGAGGTTGCCGCCCGCGTCCCTGGGGACGACCAGGTCCAGGGTCGGGCCGATGCCCTGGGCGTACGAGGCGATCTCCCGCAGGCCGGCCGGCTTGACCAGGTCGGCGACGGTGCGCGGGTCGCCGGTCTCGACGAAGTCCCAGGGGCGGGTGGCCGCGCCGGAGAGCAGGACGACGAGGTTGTTGTCGACCAGCCTGTTCAGCCGCTGGATGCCGGTCGGCTCGAAGGACTGGAGGATCACCGGCGAGTTGCGGCGGTCCTTGCGGTGCTTGTGCAGCACCTTGGCGACGCGCTCCTCCAGGCCGAGACCCAGCTTGCGGAAGTAGCTGGGGTGCTTGAGCTCGGGGTAGATCCAGACCTGCCTGCCCCGCCTGCGCGTCTGCTCGTCCTGCCAGAGCAGCACCTCTTCGAAGGTGGGTATCTCCCAGACGCCGTTGTAGAGGGTGTTGTGCGGGCGGTTGGCCGGGATGCGCTCGACGGCGCGCAGGGTCTTCAGCTCGGCGAGGGTGAAGTCCTCGGTGAACCAGCCGGTGACGGAGACGCCGTCCAGGATCTTGGTGACCTTGCGGTCGGCGAACTCGGGGTGGCTCGCGACGTCCGTGGTGCCGCCGATCTCCGGCTCGTGGCGGCAGACCAGGTGACCGTCCCTGGTGGGCACGAGGTCGCCGGCCTCGACGATGTCGGCGCCCAGGTCGAGCGCGAGCTGGTAGGCGCCGAGTGTGTGCTCGGGGCGGTAGCCGCTCGCGCCGCGATGGCCGATGATCGTCGGCTTCGGCAGGCTCCTGATCCCGCCGCCCTGCACGGACCCGCCCGGCGCTCCGGCGGCCCGCGCCGTGCCGGACAGGCCGAGGACACCCGCGCCGAGGACGGCCGCGCCCAGCAGGGCCCGCCGTCCGGTACCGGCCGGCTGCGGCTCGTTCGACTCGTGCGTTCCCATGGGCGGCCTCCTTGCCGTCGTTCCTGTCGCTTGTGTGCGCGCCGATGGTAGGGGCGTGGACATGACCGGAGGGATACTCCGGCTGGAACACATGGATGACGCTGAATGTCGTACCGGAGGACGAGAATGACGGGCCGTCGGCTTGGCCCCGCCGGGGCGGGGCACCCGGTGGTCACGGTCCCGCGCGATGTCCGTCACATCGTCGCCGCCGGGTTACGGGCGTCCTGCGCGACGCCGCCGCAGGTAAACAGCGGTCAATTTCGCGTAAGACGTGTGTGAACCCGATGTGCGCAACCCCCGTGGCCGCGAGTATCGTCCTCACCTGCACAGACTCATACAGAATTCACCGTCGTCCACCTCGACACCGGAGGACCCGTTGTCCCGCTTCGCCCTCATCAAGGCAGTGCTCGGTCCGATCATGCGCCTGATGTTCCGCCCCCGGGTGGAGGGAGTGGAGAACATCCCGGGCGAGGGTCCCGTCATCCTCGCGGGCAACCACGTGACCTTCATCGACTCGATGATCCTGCCGCTGGTCTGCGACCGGCAGGTGTTCTTCATCGGCAAGGACGAGTACGTCACCGGCAAGGGGCTCAAGGGCCGGCTCATGGCCTGGTTCTTCACCGGCGTCGGCATGATCCCCGTGGACCGCGACGGCGGCAAGGGCGGGGTGGCCGCGCTGATGACCGGGCGCCGGGTGCTGGAGGAGGGGCGGGTGTTCGGCATCTACCCCGAGGGGACGCGGTCGCCCGACGGGCGGCTGTACCGCGGCCGCACCGGTATCGCCCGCCTGACCCTGATGACCGGGGCGCCGGTCGTGCCCTTCGCGATGATCGGCACGGACAAGATCCAGCCGGGTGGGGCGGGGATGCCCCGGCCGAGCCGGGTCACCGTTCGGTTCGGTGAGGCGCTGGAGTTCTCCCGGTACGAGGGGATGGACCGGGACCGGTATGTGCTGCGGGCCGTGACGGACTCGGTGATGACCGAGGTCATGCGGTTGTCGGGGCAGGAGTATGTGGACATGTACGCGACCAAGGCGAAGGCCGCGTAGCGCTTCGCGGTGGGGCGGGGTTCGCTGCTGCCGGGGGGTGTGTGCGGGTCGTCTGTAGCTTGTCGCGCAGTTCCCCGCGCCCCTTGAGGAGGGGCGTTGTTCTAGTCGGTGGGTTCCAGGGTCTGGTTCTTGAGCATGAACCAGGCTGCTGCCGCGGCGGCCAGGAGGACTGTCGCGCCGGCCGCCGAGGCGAAGGCGAGGCCGTCGACGAAGCTCTCGCGGGCGGCGTCGAGGAGGGGCTCGGCCGTGGTGGCGGGGAGGTGCGTGGCGGACTCGACCGCGCCGCCCAGGGACTCGTGGGCCTCGGCAGGGGTGCCGGCCGGGGCCGGGAAGCCCTTGTAGATGCCCGTCACGATCGAGCCCAGCAGGGCGATGCCGAGGGCCGCGCCAAGTTCGTACGCCGTCTCCGAGACTGCGGACGCGGCGCCCGCCTGGTCCTTGGGTACGGACCCGAGGATCACGTCGGCCGTGACGGTGAACGAGAAGCCCGCGCCGACGCCGACGATCAGCAGGGCCGCGCCGAGGATCGGGTAGCCGGTGGACTGGTCGATGAACGCCAGGGCGCCCAGGGCCAGGCCGACCGCGGCGAGACCGCCGGAGACGACCGCGCGCACCGAGTGGCGACGGGCCACCTGGCCCGCGACCAGACCGGCCGCCACCGCGCCCACCGCGGCGGGGAGTTCCGCGAGACCGGCCTCGAAGGGGCGCCTGCCCTGCACTAGTTGCAGATACTGGGAGAGGAAGAACACCAGGCCGGACATACCGAGCACCGTCAGCAGGTCGGCCAGCACCGCGCCGCTGAAGCCACGCCGGGCGAACAGGCGCATGTCCAGCAGCGGGGTCGGCAGGGTGAGCTGCCGGCGTACGAAGCCGTACAGCGCGGCCGCGCCCAGGGCGCCCACGGCGAGCGCCTCCCAGCCGGGGCCGTGCGAAGCGGCCTCCTTGACCGCGTACACCACGGCGATCATGCCCACCAGGGACAGCAGCACGCTGGCCGGGTCCCAGGGGCCGGGCCGGGGGTTGCGCGACTCGGGCAGGGTCCTGATGCCGACGAGGACCAGGACGATCATGACCGGCAGGTTGATCAGGAAGACCGAGCCCCACCAGAAGTGCTCCAGCAGGAAGCCGCCCACGATCGGGCCGACGGCCGTACCGGCCGACGCCGTCGCGCCCCAGATACCGATGGCGAGGCTGCGCTCGCGCGGGTCGTGGAAGAGGTTGCGGATCAGCGCGAGCGTGGCCGGCATCAGGGTGGCACCGGCGACTCCGAGCAGCGCGCGGGCCGCGATCATCATCTCGGGGGTCGTCGCGTAGGCGTTGAGCACGGATATCGCGCCGAACGCCGTGGCGCCGACCAGCAGGACGCGCTTGCGGCCGACCCGGTCGCCGAGGCTGCCCATGGTGACGAGCAGACCGGCGATCACGAAGGAGTAGACGTCACCGATCCACAGCAGCTGGGTGCCGGAGGGGTTGAGATCCTCGCTGATGAAGGGAGTCGCGAGACCGAGGACCGTCGCGTCGACGGCCACCAGCAGCACGGCGAGCACGAGCACGGACAGCGCCAGCCAGCGGCCCGGGCGCTTCACCGCCTCGGTCGTGGACGCCGGCCGCAGGGTGCTGGTCATGATTCCTCTCTCCGTAGTGCACCGCCGAGCAGCAGCTCGACGATCATGAACTGGAAGTCGTTGCGGGCGACCTTGCCGTCCTGTACTGCCCAGGCACCGGCCGCGAACAGGCCGTAGAGCGCCTCGGTGAGCCAGGTCGGGCTGAGGTCGATGCGGAACTCCCCGCTGTCCTGGCCGCGGCGGAACAGTGCCGCGACGCGGGCGTCGAGCCTGGCCCAGCCCTCGTTCTGGCCCTCGCCCTCGAACAGCTGGTTCTCGCTGTAGAGGAACGACAGCAGTCCGGTCGCGGGCTCTATCTCGCGCGCCAGTCTGCGCAGCGCGTCGCTCGCGCTGCCCTCGTCCAGCCGGGCCGCGACCAGAGCGGCCTCGCACTCGGCGATCCCCTGGGACTCCAGGGCGCGTACGAGCGCGTCGCGGCCCGCGAAGTGCCGGTGCAGGGTCGCGCGGCTGATGCCGGCGGCCTTGGCGACCTCGTCCATGGTCGCGGTCGCTTTGCGGGTCAGCAGCGCGGCGGCGGTGCGCAGCACGAGGTCACGGTCGACAGCCATGAGACGAGCATAGCCCATGTGAGACGTTGATGTCTCATTGTGGGCGCGCGCGTCTCATGGCCGTCGGTGTTGTGGGTGTGGTGTGCGGGGGTGCCGTGTTTCGTGGTGTTTCAGTGCCAGGGCAGTCGGCTGCGCTGCTCCCAGTACGTGTGCGGGTCCTCGGCGAGCGCGGTCAGCCGGGCGAACTGCTCGTCGTCGAGGTCCACGACGGGGGCGTGCAGGTTGGAGGCGAGCTGGAGGGTGGTCGCCGCGCCGGAGAGGACCACGCCGGCCCAGGGCCGACGCAGCACCATGGCGAGGGCGACGGCGTCGCAGCCGAGGGAGTTCTCCGCGGCGACCGCCTTCAGCGCGGCCGGGGCGTGCGGGTCCGCGAGGCGGCCGTTGGCCATGCCCTCCTTGACGATCACGGTGAGTCCGGCGTCGTGCGCCTCTTCGAGGGCGGGGGCGGCGGAGGTCTCCAGGACGTTGTAGGTGGACTGGACCGTACGGAAGAGGGGTTCGCCGTCGACCGTGACGGCGAGCGCGGCGCGGATCGCGTCCGCCTGGGCCGGGCCGCTGGTGGAGAAGCCGACCGAGACGCCTCGTGCGGCCGCCTCCGCGAGTTCGGCGTGCAGGGTCTTGTCGGTGAGCGCCGGGCTGTCCGGGGTGACCGAGTGGATCTGGTACAGGTCGAGGTGGTCGCCGAGCAGGGCGTCGGTCTCGGCGCGCTGTCGTTCGTACGTGGCGAGGCTGTGGTCCTTGACCTCGTGGTGCTCGGCGTCCGTGGTCCAGTCCGCGGTGTAGGTGTAGCCCCATTTGCTGCCGATGACGATGTCGTCGGCGTTGGGGTGGGTGTTCAGCCAGTCGGCGAGGAACTCCTCCGAGCGGCCGTAGGAGCGGGCCGCGTCGAAGTAGCGGACGCCCTGGGCGTAGGCCGCGTCGAGGAGTTCGTGGGTGCGGGCCCTCAGGGCTTCGACCGTGCGGTCCTCCGGGAGGTCGGTGTCGCGGCCGAGGTTGATGTAGCCGGGTCGGCCTACCGCGGCCAGGCCCAGGCCTAGGTGGCAGGTGGGGGTGGTGGCCTGGGCGAGGCGGGCGAAGGGCATCGCGGGCTCCGTTCGTTTGGCTCTGCGGTTGGCTCGGGCTTGGCTCCGGCTTGGCTCGGGTGGGGCCTCGACCAACGTAACCCGCGATGTTCTGTTGTGACGGCGGCGGTTTCGCGGCCGCGAGGTGCTTGGGGGGTGGCTTGCGGGTGCCGGGTGGTGGGGGCGTTTGCGCAGTTCCCCGCGCCCCTTGGGGGTGGGGCTTTCGTGGGGCTGCGGCTGACCGCTGACCGTGGGATTGCGCAGTTCCCCGCGCCCCCTGGGGGTGGGGGCTTTCGTGGGGCTGCGGCTGACCGCTGACCGTCGTTTGCGCAGTTCCCCGCGCCCCTTAGGCGACCGCGTGCGTGGGTATTGCGCAGTTCCCCGCGCCCCTTGGGGGTGGGGCTTGGGTGGGGCTGTGGCTGACCCTTGACCGTGGGATTGCGCAGTTCCCCGCGCCCCTTTCAAAGCGTCGTTCCCCGCCCACCTTCAGGGCGTCGTTCCCCGCCCACCTTCAAGGCGTCGTTCCCCCGCGGCCCTTTCAGGGCGCGGGGGCGAGGGAGGAGGGGCGGGTCATGGGGTGGGGGTCTTGGCGGTGGACCAGGCGTGTTGGGTCTCGACGTCGGTTTTGAGTTCGGCGAGTTGGGTCGCCACCGCGGTGGGGGCCGTACCGCCGCGGCCGTTTCGGGAGGCGAGGGCGCCGGGGACGTTGAGGACCGTGCGGACCTCGGGGGTCAGATGGGCGCTGATCTTGGCGAACTGCTCGTCCGTCAGCTCGTCCAGTTCCTTGTTCTCGGCCTCGGCGGCCTTGACGCACTCACCCGCCACCTCGTGGGCCACCCGGAAGGGCACGCCCTGCTTGACCAGCCACTCGGCGATGTCGGTGGCCAGGGAGAAGCCGGCAGGGGCCAGTTCCTCCATGCGCTCGCGGTGCACGGTGAGGGTGGCCATCATGCCGGTGAAGGCGGGGAGGAGTACCTCGAGCTGGTCGATGGAGTCGAAGACCGGCTCCTTGTCCTCCTGGAGGTCGCGGTTGTAGGCGAGCGGGAGCGCCTTGAGCGTGGCCATCAGGCCCGTGAGGTTGCCGATGAGGCGGCCGGACTTGCCCCGGGCCAGCTCGGCGATGTCCGGGTTCTTCTTCTGCGGCATGATCGACGAGCCCGTCGAGAAGGCGTCATGCAGGGTCACGAAGGAGAACTCCTTCGTGTTCCAGATGATGACCTCCTCGGCGATCCGGGAGAGGTTCACCCCGATCATCGCGGTGATGAAGGCGAACTCGGCGACGAAGTCCCGCGAGGCCGTGCCGTCGATGGAGTTGCCGACGCTGCCGCGCTCGAAGCCGAGGTCCGCGGCGACCGCCTCCGGGTCCAGGCCGAGCGAGGAACCCGCGAGGGCGCCGGAGCCGTACGGCGAGACCGCCGTGCGCTCGTCCCACTGGCGCAGCCGCTCGGCGTCCCGGGACAGGGCCTGGACGTGGGCCAGGACATGGTGGGCGAACAGCACCGGCTGGGCGTGCTGGAGGTGGGTGCGGCCGGGCATCGCCACGTCCGGGTGCGCCTCGGCGAGACCGATCAGCGCGTCCTGGAGCTCGGCGATCAGGCCCGCGACGACGCGCGCGTGGTCGCGCAGGTACATCCGGAACAGCGTGGCGACCTGGTCGTTGCGGGAGCGGCCGGCGCGCAGCTTGCCGCCGAGGTCCGGGCCGAGCCGCTCCAGCAGGCCCCGCTCCAGGGCGGTGTGGACGTCCTCGTCGGCGATCGTCCCGGTGAACGAGCCGTCGGCGACGTCCGCCTCCAGCTGGTCCAGGCCCGCGATCATCCGGGTCAGCTCGTCCTCGGTGAGCAGGCCCGCCTTGTGCAGCACGCGCGCGTGGGCACGGGAACCGGCGATGTCGTAGGGGGCGAGCCGCCAGTCGAAGTGGACGGACGCGGACAGTTTCGCCAGGGCCTCGGCGGGACCGTCGGCGAAACGACCGCCCCAGAGCCGTACGTCACCGCTGCTGCTGCTCACTGCACTGCTCCTAGGATGTCGCCGTTGGTATGCATGAGTATGCAGACCTTTGCATGATTCGTCAAAGTCGGTGGTCGTGGCGGGGCGTTCCCGGCCGGTGGCGATATCCGAGGGACAGAGGTTCCGTGTCCCCGGAGAATCCTTGATCATGGGAAAGACCTACGAACGCATAGACGGCCGGCTCCGGACCTTCATCGAGGAGCAGCCGCTCTTCTTCACCGCGACCGCCCCGCTGGCGGCGGACGGCACCGTCAACCTCTCCCCCAAGGGTCTCAGGGGTTCCTTCGTCGTGCTCGACGAACTCACCGTGGCGTACCTGGACTTCGCCGGTTCCACCGCCGAGACGGTCGCGCATCTGCGGGAGAACGGACGGATCACGCTGATGTGGTGCGCCTTCCAGGGGCCGCCGAACATCGTGCGGGTGCACGGGCACGGCGAGGCCGTGCTGCGGGACGACCCCCGGTTCGGGGAGCTGCTGGCGCACTTCGACGGCATCGATCCGGCGCACCACGGGCTGCGGGCGATCGTCGTGGTCACCGCGGAGGTGATCCGGGACAGCTGCGGGTACGCGGTGCCGTTCATGTCCTACGAGCAGGACCGGGATCTGCACGGGCGGCGGTTCGAGCGGGAGGACGACGCCTCGCTGAGCGCGTACTTCGAGAAGAAGGAGCACATCGCCACGAGCCTCGACGGCCTCCCGGGGCTGCCCCTGCCGCTGCCGCCCATGCCGGGGTAGCCACAACCGGGTAGACACGTCCGGGTGGCCACGTCCCGCGGTGGTCGCTGAACGGCTCGGCGTTCCCTTGCGTATCTCAGGGCCCAGGGAAGACACAAGTCCCCGCTCCCGGAGGAACCGTGACCACGACCCTCGCAAGCGGTCGGGCCGCCAGGCGGCAGACCATGCGTCGGATTCGGCCCCGCCGCTCGCCCGCGGTGCCGTTGCTGTTCGGCCTGTGGGCGGGCGCGGCCGCCGTGCTCTGGCTGTGGTGGGACAACACGCCCGCCGTGGCCGACCGGGCCGGCTGGATCCTGAACGCGGGCCGGATCACCGGGCTGATCGCCGGTTATCTGATGGCGCTGGTGGTGCTCCAGATGGCCCGGGTGCCCGCTCTCGAGCGACGGGTCGGGTCCGACCGGGTCGCGCGCTGGCACGCCATGAGCGGGCGGTACACCCTCTGCCTCGTCATCGCCCATGTCGTGCTCACCATGTGGGGGTACGCCCTCCAGTCCGGCCGCGGCTTCGGCGACATCGTCGCGCAGACGGTGGAGTCGGTGACCGAGCTGCCCGACATGGGCAAGGCCGCCATCGGTACCGGTCTGCTGCTGCTCATCGGACTGGTCTCGGTCGGCGGGGTGCGGCGCAGACTGCCGTACGACGCCTGGTACCACGTGCATCTGCTGACGTACGCGGCGGTGTTCCTGACGTTCTGGCACCAGATCGCCACCGGCAACGACTTCGCCGTGCAGCCGATCGCGAAGACCGTCTGGACCGGGCTGTACGCCGGGGTCACCGCGCTGATGATCTGGTACCGGGTGCTGACGCCGGTCCGGCTGAACCTGCGGCACCGGATGCGGGTCGAGGCGGTGATCGAGGAGACGCCGGGCATCGTGTCCGTGCTGATCAGCGGGCGCAAGCTGCACCGGATGGGCGCGGAGGCGGGCCAGTTCTTCCGCTGGCGGTTCCTCGCGCCGGGCATGCGGTTCAGCTCCCACCCGTACTCGCTGTCGGCGGCGCCCCGGCCCGGTCTGCTGCGGATCACCGTCAAGGCGATCGGCGACCACAGCTCCCGGCTGCGCGACCTCACCCCGGGCACCCGGGTCTGGGCCGAGGGGCCGTACGGGGCGCTGACCGCCCAGCGGCGCAGCCGCGGCAAGGTGCTGCTGGTCGCGGGCGGGGTGGGCATCACGCCGATGCGGGCTCTGTTCGAGACGCTGCCCGGCGCCGCCGGGGACATCACCCTGCTCTACCGGGCCAACAGCACCCAGGACCTGGCGCTGTGGAGCGAGCTGGCGGCGATCGCCGACGAGCGCGGGGCGCGGCTGATGTACGCGGTGAACAGCCCGGACGGGGAACGGCCGGACATCTCCGCGGAGACCCTCCAGCGCAAGATCCCCGACGTCGAGCGCCACGACGTGTTCATGTGCGGGCCGACCGGGTTCGCGCGGTCGGTGTACCAGGCACTGCGGGACGCGGGTGTCCCGGCCCGGCGGATCCACCACGAGTCCTTCGAGATGTGACCCCGTCCGGGGCGCGCCAGGAGTTTCGATGAAGAAGAACCACCCCGTCCGCCGTTTCGTGCTGGCCACCGCCGCGACCGTGTCCGGGATCGTGCTGCTGCTGGCGCTGAAGCCGGGGACGGACCCGGCCAGCGCGGCGGCCCAGGTCCCGGCCCCGCCGCCCGTCGCCCAGGGCGGCGCGACGGGCGGTGCGGCGGGCGGCGGCGCGGGCGGCGCCCAGGCCCCCGCCGGCACCACGGTCACCGGCACGGCCGCCCGCACCCAGTACGGGCCCGTCCAGGTCCGGGTCACCGTCGTCGGCGGGAAGATCACGCAGGCCGCCGCGGTGCAGGCGCCCAGCGGCGGCCGCAGCTCGGAGATCACCGGCAACGCCGTGCCGCGCCTCAACCAGGCGGCGGTGGCGGCGCAGAACGCTCAGATCGACACTGTCTCGGGAGCGACGTACACCAGCGAGGGCTACCGGCAGTCCCTCCAGTCGGCTCTCGACCAGGTCTCCGGTGCCTGAGGGCGACCGGTCACCGACTCCCGCCGCGGCACGTCGGACGGAAGAGGTCATGGGGACGGTCTTCTCCTTCGACGTCCGCGGCGGGGACCCCGACGCGGTCCGGGCGGCCCTGGCCGACGCCGTGGCCGAACTGCACCGGGCCGACGAGGTGTTCAGCACCTATCGCGAGGACAGTCAGCTCTCCCGGCTGGCCCGGGGCGAGGTGTCCCTGGCCGGGTGCGCCCCGGAGGTCGCCGAGGTGCTCGAGCTGGGCGCGCGGGCCGAGCGGGTCAGCAACGGCTGGTTCAGCACGTCCTACGCGGGCCGGCTGGACCCGACCGGCATCGTCAAGGGCTGGGCGACGGAACGGGCCGCACGGCGGCTGACGGCCGCCGGGGCGACCGGCGTCAGCGTCAACGGCGGCGGGGACGTGCAGCTGCTGGGCGCTCCCGGTGCCGAACGCCCTTGGCGGGTGGGGGTGTCGGACCCGCTGCGGCCCGGCGGCCTGGCGGCGGTGATCTCGGCCGGTACGGCCCCCGAACTGGCGGTCGCCACCTCCGGCACCACCGAACGCGGCACCCACATCACGGACCCGAGCACGGGCCGCTCCGCGGTGACCGACCTGCTGGCGGTGACCGTGGTGGCGCCGTCTCTGACCTGGGCCGACTGCTGGGCCACAGCGGCTTTCGCGATGGGCTCACGCGAGGGCCTGACCTGGCTGGAATCCCTCCCCGACGCGGAAGGCCTCCTCATCACGGCGGGCGACGAGGTCCGCTGCACCCAGGGCCTCGCGGCCTGGCTGGGCTGATCCGAGCGCCCTGAAGGGGCGCGGGGCTCTGTTCGATGTGCGGCCACCGCCGCGCGGGCGCGCCCCGCTACGACCGGCCCGCACGCGCAACCCGACCGCATGCCTCCCCCGTGAACGGCCGCGCCCCCTCAGTGACCGTTCTGGGCCAGCCTCAGCAGATGGTCGGCCAGCGCCTGCCCACCCGTGGGGTTCCGGCTGATCAGCATCAGCGTGTCGTCCCCGGCGATCGTCCCGAGGATGTCGTGCAGCTCGGCCTGGTCGATCGCCGAGGCCAGGAACTGCGCGGCCCCCGGAGGCGTCCGCAGGACCACGAGGTTCGCGGACGCCTCCGCGGAGATCAGCAGTTCCTGGGAGAGCCGCCGCATCCGCTCCTCCTTGGCCGACTCCCCCAGCGGGGCCCGCGGGGTGCGGAACCCGCCCTCGCTCGGCACGGCGTAGATCAGCTCGCCGTCGGTGTTGCGGATCTTCACCGCGTTCAGTTCGTCCAGGTCACGGGAGAGCGTGGCCTGCGTGACGGTCAGCCCGTCGTCCGCGAGGAGCTTGGCCAGCTGGCTCTGGGACCGCACGGGCTGCCGGTTGAGGATGTCCACGATCCGCCGGTGGCGTGCGGTGCGGGTCTGCGGCACGGCCGGCCCGGAGGTCGCTTCGTGGTCCTGCGCGTGACTCATCGTCGTCTCATTCCCCGGCTCGTCCGTCCCCGATCGTGTCAAGAATGCCGGGCAGTGCCTGAAGCAGCGCTTCCACTTCCTCGTCGCCGATGGTCAGCGGCGGCATGAGCCGTACGACATCGGGAGCGGGCGCGTTCACCAGGAAACCGGCGTCCTGAGCCGCCTGCTGCGCCTGGGGCGCGAGTGGCTCGGTGAGCACGATACCCAGGAGCAGGCCGGCGCCCCGGACATGGGAGACCAGCGGATGGCCGAGGGCCTCGATTCCGGCGCGCAGGGTCTCGCTCTGCCGCTTGACGGCGGCCAGCAGCCCCTCGCTCGCGATGGTGTCGAGGACGGCGAGGCCCGCGGCGCAGGCGACCGGGTTGCCGCCGAAGGTGGTGCCGTGGTGGCCCGGCCGGAGCAGCTCCGCGGCGCGGCCGAAGGCGACGGTGGCGCCGAGCGGGAGGCCGCCGCCGAGCTGCTTGGCGAGGGTGACCACGTCGGGCAGGACGCCGTCGTGGGCCTGGTACTCGAACCAGTGGCCGGTGCGGCCGATGCCGGTCTGCACCTCGTCCAGGACGAGCAGCGCACCGGTGGCGGCGGTGATGGCGCGGGCGGCCTTGAGGTAGCCGGGGGGCGGGACGACGACGCCGTTCTCGCCCTGGACCGGCTCGATGATCACCAGTGCGGTGTCCTCGGTGACGGCCGCGGCCAGGGCCTGGGCGTCGCCGTAGGGGACGTGGGTGACCTCGCCGGGCAGCGGCAGGAAGGGGTCCTGCTTGGCGGGCTGGCCGGTGAGGGCCAGGGCGCCCATGGTGCGGCCGTGGAAGCCGCCCTGGGTGGCGACCATGTGGGTGCGCCCGGTGAGCCGGCCGATCTTGAACGCGGCTTCGTTGGCCTCGGCGCCGGAGTTGCAGAAGAAGACCTTGCCGTCCCGGCCGAACAGGGTCAGGAGCCGCTCGGCGAGGGCGACGGTCGGCTCGGCCATGAAGAAGTTGGAGATGTGGCCGAGGGAGGCGATCTGGCGGCCGACGGCCTCGACGACGGCCGGGTGGGCGTGGCCGAGGGCGTTGGTGGCGATGCCGCCGACGAAGTCGAGGTACTCCCGGCCGTCGGCGTCCCAGACCTTCAGGCCCTCACCGCGCACGAGGGGCAGGCGCGGGGTGCCGTAGTTGTTCATCAGGGCACCCTGCCACCGCGCGGTCAGTTCCTGGTTGCTCATGACTCCCCCTGATCGGCTCCGTCGGGCACGACCATCGTGCCGATGCCTTCGTCCGTGAAGATCTCCAGCAGGATCGAGTGCTGGACCCGGCCGTCGATGACGCGGGCGGTGCGCACGCCGTTGCGCACGGCGTGCAGACAGCCCTCCATCTTCGGGACCATGCCGGCGGACAGGTCGGGCAACAGCTTCTCCAGCTGGGAGGCGGTCAGGCGGCTGATCACCTCGTCGCTGTTCGGCCAGTCCTCGTAGAGGCCCTCGACGTCGGTGAGGACCATGAGGGTCTCGGCGCCCAGGGCCGCGGCGAGGGCGGCGGCCGCGGTGTCGGCGTTGACGTTGTAGACGTGTCCGTCGTCCTGGCTGCGGGCGATGGAGGACACGACCGGGATACGGCCGTCCGCGAGGAGGGCCTCGATCGCGCCGCTGTCGATGGCGGTGATCTCGCCGACCCGCCCGATGTCGACGCTCTCGCCGTCGATCCGGGGCAGGTGCTTGGTGGCGGTGATGGTGTGGGCGTCCTCGCCGGTCAGGCCGACGGCGAGCGGGCCGTGCTGGTTGAGCAGGCCGACGAGTTCGCGCTGCACCTGCCCGGCGAGCACCATGCGGACGACGTCCATCGCGTCCTCGGTGGTGACGCGCAGGCCGGCCTTGAACTCGCTGACGATGCCGTGCCGGTCGAGGGCGGCGCTGATCTGGGGGCCGCCGCCGTGCACCACGACGGGCCTCAGGCCGGCGTGCCGCAGGAAGACGACGTCCTGGGCGAAGGCGGCCTTCAGTTCCTCGTTCACCATGGCGTTGCCGCCGAACTTGATGACGACGGTCCGGCCGTGGTGACGGGTCAGCCAGGGCAGCGCCTCGATGAGGATCTGCGCCTTCGGCAGCGCGGTGTGCTTACGGGTGCTCATGACGAGTAGGCGCTGTTCTCGTGGACGTACTCGGCGGTCAGGTCGTTGGTCCAGATCGTGGCGGTCTCGGAGCCCGCGGCGAGGTCGGCGACGATGTGCACCTCGCGGTAGCGCATGTCGACCTTCTCGCGGTCCTCGCCGACGCCGCCGTTCTTGCAGACCCAGACGCCGTTGATGGCGACGCCCAGCCGGTCCGGTTCGAAGGCGGCCCCCGTGGTGCCGATCGCGGAGAGCACCCGGCCCCAGTTGGGGTCCTCGCCGTGGATGGCGCACTTGAGGAGGTTGTTGCGGGCGATGGAGCGGCCCACCTCCACGGCGTCGTCCTCGGTCGCGGCGTTGATCACCTCGACCCTGATGTCCTTGCTGGCGCCCTCGGCGTCCCGGATCAGCTGCTGGCCCAGGTCGTCGCAGACCTGGCGGACGGCCGCGGCGAACTCGTCCTCGGCCGGGGTGACGCCGGCGGCGCCGGAGGCGAGCAGCAGCACGGTGTCGTTGGTGGACATGCAGCCGTCGGAGTCGACGCGGTCGAAGGTGACCTTGGTGGCGCCGCGCAGGGTCCGGTCCAGGACGGCGCTGTCGACGTCGGCGTCGGTGGTGACGACGACCAGCATGGTGGCGAGGCCGGGGGCGAGCATGCCCGCTCCCTTGGCCATGCCGCCCACGGTCCAGCCGTCCTTGGTGACGACGGACGTCTTGTGGACGGTGTCGGTGGTCTTGATGGCGATGGCGGCCTTCTCGCCGCCGTGTTCCGAGAGCTGGGCGGCGGCGGTCTCGACGCCGGGCAGCAGCCTGTCCATCGGGAGCAGCACACCGATCAGGCCGGTCGAGCAGACGGCGACCTCGCCGGCGCCGACGCCGAGGACGTCGGCCACCTTCTCGGCGGTGGCGTGGGTGTCCTGGAAGCCCTTGGGGCCGGTGCAGGCGTTGGCCCCGCCGGAGTTGAGGACGACGGCGGCGAGCTCACCGGAGTTGAGGACCTGCTGCGACCACAGGACGGGCGCGGCCTTGACGCGGTTGGAGGTGAAGACGCCCGCGGCGGCGCGGCGCGGACCGGTGTTGACCACGAGGGCCAGGTCCGGGTTGCCGTTCTGCTTGATGCCTGCGGCGATGCCGGAGGCCGTGAAGCCCTTGGCGGCGGTGACACTCACTGGGTCTCCTCGTTCGCTTCTCCGCCCGTGCGGCGCAGCGGTGCGGCTTTCGTCGTTGTCTGCGGACCGGCGGCTGCACGCACGTCGCTCACGGTGCGACTCCGATCGTGGAAAGCCCGGTGGTCTGGTCGAGACCGAGGGCGATGTTCATGCTCTGGACGGCACCGCCCGCAGTGCCCTTGGTCAGGTTGTCGATGGCGCTGACCGCGATGACGCGGCCGGCCGCCTCGTCGTACGCCACCTGCACCTGCACGGCGTTGGAGCCGTACACGGAGGCGGTGGCGGGCCACTGCCCCTCGGGAAGGAGGTGGACGAAGGGCTCGTCCGCGAAGGCCTTCTCGTAGGCGGTGCGGACGGCTTCCGCGGTGACCGCGTCCCGGGCCTTCGCGCTGCACGTGGCGAGGATGCCGCGGGGCATCGGGGCGAGGGTCGGGGTGAAGGAGACGCTCACCCTGTCCCCGGCGACCCCGCTGAGGTTCTGGATCATCTCGGGGGTGTGCCGGTGGCCGCCGCCGACGCCGTACGGGGTCATGGAGCCCATGACCTCGCTGCCCAGCAGATGCGGCTTGGGGGCCTTGCCGGCGCCGGAGGTGCCGGAGGCGGCGACGATCACGGCCTCGTGCTCGACGAGTCCGGCGGCGTACGCCGGGAACAGGGCGAGGGAGACCGCGGTGGGGTAGCAACCGGGTACCGCGATGCGCTTGGACCCCTCCAGCGCGGCGCGGGCACCCGGAAGTTCGGGAAGGCCGTAGGGCCAGGTGCCGGCGTGCGGGGAGCCGTAGAAGCTCTCCCAGTCGGCGGCGTCCTTCAGCCGGAAGTCGGCGCCCATGTCGACGACCAGGACGTCCGGTCCGAGCTGTTCGGCGACAGCGGCGGACTGGCCGTGCGGCAGGGCGAGGAACACGACGTCGTGCCCGGCGAGCACCTCGGGGGTGGTCTGCTGGAGCACCCGGCCGGCCAGGGGCGGCAGGTGGGGCTGGAGCGCCCCGAGCCGCTGTCCGGCGTTGGAGTTGGCGGTCAGGGCACCGATCTCGACCTCGGGGTGCCCCAGGAGCAGGCGCAGCACCTCCCCGCCCGCGTACCCGCTCGCTCCGGCCACTGCCGCTCGCACCGTCATGGAACCCTCCTCCTGGATGGCATGACTATACGTATCGTTGCACGTTTATGCAATCACGGACCGGGGGCCGGTCCGGTGCTGCCCAACCCTGGGGGCCGCCGCCCAGGAGCGGCTGCCCGCTGGCCAGACTTCCCGGTCGGGGCCGTCGGATACGCGGGAAGGTGACAGAGTCCGGCGGGAAGTTGCCACGCACCCCTGGGCGGAGCCCCGGTGACGCGAACGGCAGGACGGGGGGCGGAGGACTGCCTGACGGCGTACGGGACGGAGAGCGAAGGACGATGGGCGAGTTCTGGCCGGTGCCGGATGTGTTCGCCTACCTGGCGGGGAGCTGGCGGGTGGCACGGGCGGTCCGGGATCTCACGGACGGCACCGAGGGCACGTTCACCGGGACCACCGCGTTCACGCCCCTGGACGGCGGGGGTCTGCTGCACCACGAGTCGGGCACCTTCACCTGGCGCGGCACGGCGCGGCCCGCCGTGCGCACCCTGCGGTTCCTGCCGGGGCCGCGGCCGGGGACGGCGGACGTGCGGTTCGCCGACGGACGGGCGTTCCACGACCTCGACCTGACCACGGGGCGGCACACCGTCGGCCACCCGTGCGCGGCCGACCTCTACCGCGGCGAGTTCACGGTCGCCGGCCCGGACCGCTGGCGCACGGTGTGGCGGGTCGGCGGCCCGGCCAAGGACCTGCTGCTGACGACCGACTACGAGGCGCGGGCGTAGGACCCGTCGAAGCGCAGGTTCCAGCGGCCGTGGTGGCCCGCCAGGGTGGTGATGGACAGCGGCCGCACATCGAGGTTCCAGTAGGTCGCGGGCGGCGCCTTCAGGGCGTAGACCAGCGCGGCCCGGATGACGGAGGGCTCGGCGACGGCGACGATCCGGCAGCCGTCCTCGGGCGGCCGGGTGTCCAGCCAGCCGCCGACCCGGGAGATGAACCCGATCAGCGACTCGCCGCCGTGCGGCATCGAGCGCGGGTCGGCGAGCCAGGCGTCGACCGCGCCGGGCTCGCGCGCCATCGCCTCGCCGAGGGTGAGCCCGCGCCAGCGGCCCATGTCGCAGTCGCGCAGGGCGAGCTGCACGAGCGGCGCGTAGCCCAGGGCGTCGCCGGTCGCGCGGCAGCGCGCGGTGGGCGAGCAGTAGCGCAGATCGGCGTGCGCCAGCGGGTACAGCCCGAAGGCCTCGTGCTGGATCTCGTCCCAGCCCGCCTGGTCCAGCGGCCGTTCGTCCTGGAAGCGCTCCGCGAGCAGCGGGGAGCTGCGCGCGGCCGCGACGAAAGTGACCCGAAGTGCCATGCGGGGATGGTGAGCCGAGAAACCGGGCAGGTCAAGAGCTGTTACCTCTGGGTCACCCAGAGTGGCCCCGGATTCACTGGCCGAAAACGTGCGCCATGAACCGGTCGGGCCGCTCCAGCGGCGCGAAACCCGCCCTGGCGTACACGTCGTGCGCGTCGTGGGTGGCCAGCAGGACGCGCCGCAGCCCGAGGGGGCGCAGTTCGCCGCGTACCGCCGCCGCCAGGGCGGTGCCGATGCCCTTGCCGCGCGCCGAGGGGTCCACGTACACGTCGCACAGCCAGGCGAAGGTGGCCCCGTCGGTCACCACCCGCGCGTACGCCACCTGCTCGCCCGAGGCGCTGTCGTAGACCCCGAGGTTGAGCGAGGCGGCGATGGCCCGGTCCTGCTTCTCTCGCGGCCGGCCGAGCGCCCAGTACGCGTCGGTGGACAGCCAGTGGTGCACGCGTGCCGCGTCGATGCGCCCGGGGTCGGTGGAGATCTCGTAGCCGTCGGGCAGCGCGAAGGTGTCTGTCATGGCGGGAGGCTTACAGGCCTTCGCCGGCCGGGGCCAGGGGTTTTCGCCCGGTGCGCCGCGCGGCCGTCACCGGCCGGGGCCCGGCGCCTTCGCCCGGAGCACCTCGTCGCAGGCCGCCCGCAGTCGGCGTACGCCCTCGGTGATCTCGCCGGTGCCGGCGACCGCGGCGAAGCTCAGGCGCAGATGCCCCGCGGGCGGTTCGGCGCAGAAGTACGGCCGGCCGGGGGTGAGGGCGACGCCCGCGCGCGCACCGGCGGCCGGGAGGGCGGACTCCTCGATGCCCTCGGGCAGCCGTGCCCAGAGCTGGTAGCCGCCGCAGGGCACGTGCGGCAGGTCGAGCTCGGGCAGGGTCAGCCGCAGCGCCGAGACCATGGCGTCGCGCCGGGCGCGCAACTGTGCGCCGAGGGAGCGCAGATGGCGGGGCCAGGCCGGGGAGCCGACCAGTTCCAGGGCCGCCTCCTGAAGGGGCCGGGGCACGAAGAAGGTGTCGACGACCTGGATGGCGCGCAGCCGTTCCAGTACCGGCCCTCGGGCGGCCAGCGCGCTCACCCGGAAGCTCGGCGAGGTCGCCTTGGTGAGCGAGCCGACGTGCACGACCACGCCGTCGGGGTCGTTGGCGGCCAGCGGCCGCGGCAGTTCGCCCGCGTCCTCGTGCGCGAGGCGCCGCACGAAGTCGTCCTCGACGACGAACGCCCCGGCCTCGCGCGCGATGCGCAGCACCTCGCCCCGCCGCTCGGGGGCGAGCACCGCGCCGGTGGGGTTCTGGAACAGCGGCTGGCAGACGAACACCCGGGCCCCGGTCGCCCTGAACGCGTCGGCCAGCAGCTCGGGGCGTACGCCGTCGGCGTCCATCGGCACCGGCACCGGGCGCAGTCCCGCCGCGCGGGCGATGGCCAGCATGCCCGGGTAGGTGGGCGACTCGACGAGGACGGGGGCGCCGGGCGGGGCCAGGGCGCGGAGGGCGGTGGTGAGCGCGGACTGTCCGCCGGCCGCGATCAGCACCTCGGCGGCGCCGACGGTGTCCCCGATGCCGCGCGCGAACCACTCGCGCAGTTCGGGCAGCCCGTCCAGCGGGGGCCGCCCCCACGCGCCGGGCCGGCGTCCGGCCCGGGACAGGGCCGCGGCCATCGCCTTCTCCGGCTGGAGGGAGGGGTGCAGATAGCCGCCGTTGAACTCGGTCACCCCGGGCGGCGGGGCCGCGAGCGACACCGTCACCCCGGAGGCGTCCACGGTGCGCGGTACGACGTCGGCGGCGCCGTCGGCGCTGAGGGCGACCTCCTGCCAGGAGGTGTCCCCGGCCGCCGCGGGCGTCTCACGGGGCCGCGCCCGGAAGGCACCGGCTCCGGGCCGGGTCACCACAAGCCCCTCGGCGGCGAGCTGCGCCAGGGCCCGCGACACGGTCACCGGGCTGACCCGGAACCGCTCGACGAGGGCACGGCTCGACGGCAGCTTCTCACCCGGAGAGTAGCGGTTGAGCTCACCGCGCAGGCTGTTGGCCAGTTCACCGACACTGCTACGCTCTTGCATGAGAGCACAGAGTAGCGCTATCGCCCCGAGCAGGATAGCGGTGGACGCCCCGCAGCAGCCCGCCTTCGGTGTCCTCCAGGCCGCCCTCGGCGTCACCGCCTTCTCGCTCACCTTTCCCGCGACCGCCTGGGGCCTCGAGGGGTTCGGCCCCTGGTCGCTGGTGGCGGTGCGCGCCGTCCTCGCCGCGCTGATCGCGGGCGGCTGTCTGCTGGCGCTGCGGATACCGCTGCCCGCGCGGGCGCACTGGCCGGGGCTCGCGGTCGTGGCCGCCGGAGTCGTCGTCGGCTTCCCGCTGCTCACCACGCTCGCACTGCAGACCTCCACCACCGCGCACGCCGCCGTGGTGGTCGGGCTGCTGCCGCTGACGACCGCCCTGTTCTCCGCGCTGCGGACGGGCACCCGCCCCTCGCGGACCTTCTGGCTGGCGGCGCTGGCCGGGGCCGCCGCGGTCGCCGCGTTCACCGTGCAGCAGAGCGGGGGCGCCCTCGGCGGCGCCGACCTGTATCTGTTCGGGGCGCTGCTGGTGTGCGCGGCAGGCTACACCGAGGGCGGCCGGCTGGCCCGGGTGATGCCCGGCTGGCAGGTCATCGGCTGGGCCCTGGTGCTCTGCCTGCCGCTCGCCGTGGCGGCCTCGGCGGTGGCGCTGTCCCACGAGCCCGCCGAGCTCACCGCGCACAGCGTGGCGGGTCTGCTGTGGGTCGCGGCGGGCTCGCAGTTCCTGGGGCTCGTGGTCTGGTACCGGGGCATGGCCGCCATCGGCATCCCGAAGGCCAGCCAGTTGCAGTTGGCCCAGCCGCTGCTCACACTGGTGTGGTCGGTGCTGCTGCTGGGCGAGCACCTGACAGTGGCCGCCCCGCTGACGGCCGCGGCGGTGCTGGTGTGCATCGCCGTCACGCAGCGGGCCCGCGGCTGAGGGGACCGCGCGGACCGCTCTCCCGCACCCCTCCCGCCGTAGACTCAAGGCCACGGACCGCTGCTCCGCACCCGTGAGGAGGCCCAGATGCGTGCAACCGTGGGCGACCAGCTTGTCCAGCACGGCCGGGTGGTCGGCCAACACGACAAGGTCGGCGAGATCGTCGAAGTGATGGGCCAGCAGGGCAATCCCCCGTACCGCGTCCGCTTCGAGGACGGGCACGAGGGCATCTGCTCGCCCGGACCGGACACCGAGATCCGGCACATGAGGCCGATGTCCGGAACGTGAACCGGCACGGTCAGCTCGGGGGCACCGCCGGCCCGCTGTAATGGTCGGCGATCACCCGCTCCATCGCCCCGACGCGGTCGACGGCCACGTCCGTCGCCGCGAAGAAGACGTGCCCGCGCACCTCGGCGTGGCTCCGGGCCAGCGTGAGGTGCCGGGAGAGTTCCGCCGGCTGCTGCCAGGCCGTCGGCTGCGCCGGGTCGCCCGCCCTGTACAGGGCCTCGCCGATGTACAGCTGGGTGCCGGTGCCCTTGGCGACCCGGGCCCACCAGGGGACCAGCTCGGCGTAGTCGGCGGCGGTGTGACCGATGTGCCAGTAGAGCTGCGGGCAGACGTAGTCGATCCAGTTCTCGCGCACCCACTTGCGGGTGTCGGCGTACAGGTCGTCGTACGCCTGGAGGGCCCGGGTGTCCGAACCGCGCGAGTCGCTGTCCTTGTTGCGCCACACGCCGAACGGGCTGATGCCGAAGCGGGTGCCGGGCCGCGCCTTCGCGATCCCGGCCGCGGTGTCGCGCACGAGCCGGTCGATGTTGTCCCGCCGCCAGGCGGCGCGGCTGGTGAACGCGCCGCCGTGCAGGTCGTAGGCGCGGGCGTCGTCGAAGGTCTGGCCGGGGACGGGATAGGGGTAGAAGTAGTCGTCGAAGTGCACGGCGTCGACCGGGTACCGGCGGACGGCGTCCAGCATCGCGTCCTGTACGAAGGCACGGACCTCGGGCAGGCCCGGGTCGTAGTAGAGCCGGCCGCCGTGGGCCACCACCCAGTCCGGCCGGCGGCGGGCCGGATGGCCGGCCACCAGCCTCCCCGGGTCGGCGTGCAGCGCGATCCGCAGCGGGTTGAACCAGGCGTGCAGCTGCAGTCCGCGCGCGTGCGCCTCGGTCACGGCGGTGCCCAGCGGGTCCCAGCCGGGGTCGCGGCCCTGCACGCCGGTCAGACTCTGCGCCCACGGCTCGTACGGCGAGGGCCACAGCGCGTCGGCGGTGGCCCGCACCTGGAAGATCACCGTGTTCAGACCGCACGCGACGGCCCGGTCGAGGTGGGTGATCAGCTCGGCGCGCTGCACGGCGGCGGACAGCCCGGGGCGCGAGGGCCAGTCACGGTTGGCGACCGTCGCGAGCCACATCCCCCGCATCTCCATCAGCGCGCGCGGGCGCCCGCCCGGGTCCGCGCCGCCGTCCCTCGCCCCGGCCTCACCCGCCGTGACCAGGCTGGACAGTGCCGCCACCGCGAACGCTCGCCGTGACATCCGTCCCATGCGGGCACCTCTGACTTTCCGTATCGGCTCCACCACGGTTCGATCACGCGCCCAGCATCCCCCGACCCCGGCGATCGATCATCGATTCCTGGGGGTAACGTGCACGAACGGAGCACGGCGGAACACCGCCGACTGCCACAGCCGTACACAAGCAGCGAAAGGGACGATGTGACAGACATCGAGCGCATCGGAGTGGTGGGCTGCGGTCAGATGGGCGCGGGCATCGCCGAGGTGTGCGCCCGCGCCGGACTGGACGTCAAGGTCGCCGAAACCACCGGCGAGGCCCTGGAGATCGGCCGCACCCGGCTGTTCAACTCCCTGGCCAAGGCCGCCGAGCGAGGCAAGCTCTCGGAGGAGGAGCGGGACGCCACGCTGGCGCGCCTGAGCTTCACCACCGACCTCGGCGAGTTCGCCGACCGCGATCTGGTGATCGAGGCGGTCGTGGAGAACGAGCAGGTCAAGACCGAGATCTTCCAGGTCCTGGACCAGGTCATGACCCGCCCGGACGCGATCCTGGCCTCCAACACCTCCTCCATCCCCCTGGTGAAGCTGGCCGTGGCGACCTCCCGCCCCGACCATGTGATCGGCATCCACTTCTTCAACCCGGCCCCCGTGCAGAAGCTCGTCGAGCTGATCCCGGCGCTGACCACCTCCGAGGGCACGATCAGCCGCGCCCAGGGCTTCGCGGAGAAGCTGCTCGGCAAGCACGCGATCCGCGCCCAGGACCGCTCGGGCTTCGTGGTCAACGCGCTGCTGGTGCCGTACCTGCTCTCGGCGATCCGGATGTTCGAGTCCGGCATCGCCAGCCGCGAGGACATCGACAACGGCATGGAGTACGGCTGCGCCCACCCGATGGGCCCGCTGAAGCTCTCCGACCTGATCGGTCTGGACACCATCGTCTCGATCGCCGACTCGATGTACGCGGAGTACAAGGAACCGCTGTACGCCGCTCCCCCGCTGCTCCAGCGCATGGTGGACGCGGGCCGGCTGGGCCGCAAGTCCGGTTCGGGCTTCTACACCTACGGCTGATCACGCACGGTCGTCGTCGCGGGCCCGGCACTTCTCGGAGCGCCGGGCCCGCGGCGTTCGCACACCATGACGGCGGCCTCTAGGTCGGGACGTCGTGGCCGAGCCTGAGATGGTGCAGTAACAGCAGTGCGGCCGCCATGTTGGCGGCCGGGACCTCGCCGCGGGCGACCATGTCGGGAACGAGCTTGAGCGGAATCCACTCCCGGCGGTCGGACTCGAAGTCGTCCACGGGGTGCCCCACGTAGTCGCCCTCGTCGGACCAGTAGATGTGGTGCCGGGCGTCGGTGAGCCCGTTGCACGGCTCCACGCTCATCAGGTGGCGCAGGGGTCCCGGCCGCCAGCCGGTCTCCTCCTCCATCTCCCTGGCCGCCGCGCGGGCTATGTCCTCGCCCTCCTCGACGACGCCCGCCGCGAGTTCCCAGCCCCAGCTGTCGGTGATGAAACGGTGGCGCCACAGAAGCAGGACCTCGTTGGCCTCGTTCACCACCGTGGCCACGGCGACGGGCCGCAGCCGGATCAGGAAGTGGTCGAGATGCCTGCCGTCGGGCAGCTCGACATCCGCCAGATTGACGCTGAACCAGCGGTTCGAGTACACAGTTTGTTCGTTCTGTTTCGTCCACTGCACGGTTCTGCCACCTTCCGTCGAGTAAGTGGCAATATCGCAGCAGGAGCGGTCCGGCAGCAGGCGCAGGGACGAGCCATCGCAGCGCGCTGGGCGCACAGGGGTCACACAGGAGCCGGAGCCCTCGGTCCGTCACAGCGGTACGCGCAGGGCCCCGTCGATGAGTTCCGCCGCCCCGGCCGTACCCGCGCAGCCGCTGCTCACCAGATGCTCGCGCACCGCCCGGAGTCTGTCCCGCAGGCGCTGCGACTCCATTCCCCGGGCCTGCTCGGCCATCTCCACGGCGGTCACCACCGCTTTGTCGGCATTCCCCTGACGCAGCTCGATCGTGGTGAGCATGGCCAGCCGGTGCACCCGCCCGCGGTCGTGGGCCGGGGTGTCCACCGCGGCCGCCGCGTGCTCGGCCGCGGCCCGCAGTTCCCCGAGGCTGAGCAGCGCCTCCGCCACCTGGACGTTGACCAGGCCCGGCTGGACATAGCCGGTCTCATCGGGTTCGTGCCCCCGCCGGATGCGTTCGGCGGCGGTCTCGGCCCGCCGGATGCAGGACAGCGCGCTCGTGCCGTCGCCCAGGTGCGCGTACGCCTTCGCCTGCATCGCGTACAGATCGGAGGCGAGTGCGGGCGTGATGTGCCTGCCGGCCGCCCGCAGCGCCGCCTCCGCGAAGGCGACCGCCTGGCGGTGCTCGCGCATGTACAGCGACTGGTTGACCAGCAGCGCGATCACATACGCGCCGAGCCCCCGGTCACCGCTGGCCTTCGCCAGCCGCAGCGCCTGGTGGAAGTAGCGCTGGGCGAGCCCGTGCGCGTCGGAGTCATAGGCACAGATCCCGGCGATGGCCACCAACCCGCCCGTCGCCCGGTGCAGTTGACGGCCCGTGGCATCGGTGTAGCTGCCGCGCAGCAGCGGGGCGGCCTCGGCGTTGAGGAAGCCCACTATCCGGCTGCGCGTCGCGATGCCGCCCGCCTTGCGGTACAGCTGCTCGTAGTGCGTACGCGCCGCCCGCAGCATGTCCAGGTCGGCCGGGGTGACCCGGTGTCGGCCGCCGCGCGAGACGTCCACGTCCTCGGGCGGGTTCTCCCACTCCCACACCGGCATCACCGCGGGGGTGCCCGTGACCGCGGGCGCGCCCAGGATGTGCGGGCGCTGCTGCTCGTCGGAGCGCCACAGGGCCGTGGCCCGCTCGACGAACCCGGACAGCGAGCCGGAGTGGGCGACGGTCGGCTCGCCGGGTACGCCCAGGCCGATGTCGTCGAGGGTGACCGGGCGGTGCAGCCGGGCCGCGAGCACCTCGCAGATCAGATCGGGGACCTGGCCGCGCGGGCGCTGGCCCTTCAGCCACCGGGCCACGGCCGTGTGTTCGTAACGCAGCGTCAGACCACGCGCCCTTCCGGCCTGGTTGACGTGCGCGGCCAGCCCTGCGTGCGAGACCCCGGCCTCGTCCAGGATCGCGTCGAGCAGTGTGTTGGGCTGCATGGGTGCCCCCCGGAGGCTCGGTGCCGGACAGCGTAGTGGGTCGGACTTCACACGGGGTGTGAACGGAGTACGTGCATCCGTACCGTGTGCGCGCTGTCGCGGAGAGTTTCCGGCCGGTTGACTGGGTTGCCTCGCAAGAGGCCGGCCGGGCCGCCGGCTCCCCCTCGTAAAGTACGGTGGCCCGCTTTCGCGCCGTCCGCCCCGTTGCCTGCCCGACACTCCGTGGCGGGGCGGACGGCGACGCCGGCCCGTGCGAACGGCCGCCGGGCTGCAGGTGGTCCGTCGGCTGCGGGTGGGTGATCGCCTCCCGCGCGGTTTCCCTCACCGCCGATGACCCGCACCTGGCCGCCCTCCGATCGTTCCGGAGTATCAGCAGAGCGTCCCCTGGACCCGTCCCCGCAGGTGGCAGGCCCGCACCCGGTCCATACGGCGCAGCACCCGATGTCCGTCGGCCCCCCGTCCAGGCCCTGACGACACGGAATCGGACCGGCCCCGAAAGGCCGGTCCGATTCCGTCGGGGTCATGGCTCAGCAGAACCACTTCACCTGGTTCTGCCACTCACACGGGTGACGTGACCACGATCCCCCGGGAACTCATCCGCGAAGAACCGCCCCGGTCCGCTCACCGGCGAGGGCCACCGCGGCGTCGCGCGCGGCAGACGCCTCGTCCACGGTCAGCGTGCGGTCGACGGCACGGAACCGCAGCGCGTACGCGAGGGACTTGCGCCCCTCACCGAGCTGCTCCTCGTTCTCGTACACGTCGAACAGCCGGATGGCCTCCAGCAGTTCACCGGCCCCGTCGCGCAGCGCCGCCTCGACCTCCGCGGCCGGCACCGGCTTGTCCACGACGAGCGCGACGTCCTGCGTGGCCACGGGGAACGCGGAGATGCCCGGCGCCTGGGGAACACCGTCCGAGACCCGCTCCAGCGCGTCCAGGTCCAGCTCCATCGCGCAGGCACGGTCGGGCAGACCGAAGGCCTTCACGACCCGCGGGTGCAGCTCACCGGCGTACCCGACGACCGTCTCCGCGCCGTCGGCGACGACGACGAACTCGGCGCAGCGGCCCGGATGCCACGGCCCGTAGGCGCCCTTGCGGACGACCAGTTCGGCCCCGGCCTCGCGCGCCACCAGACGGCCGGCCTCGATCGCGTCGGCCCAGTCGGCCGGACGGCCCTTGCCCCACCAGCCGGCCTGCTCACGGGCGCCCGCGAGCACAGCGGCGACATGGCGCGGCTGCTCGGGCAGCGCGGCGTCGAGCTCGGCGATCTCCTGGTCGGTGGGGCGCCGGTCGACGGACAGATGCGTGGCGGCACGCCGCTGCTCGCGCGGCCGGAAGACCAGCCCCGTCTCGAACAGGGCGAGGTCGTGCGAACCGCGGCCGTCGTTGCGGCGCAGCGCGCCGAGCAGACCCGGCAGCAGCGACGTACGGAGCGCGGGTTCCTCGTCGTTGAGCGGGTTGACCAGCTTCACGACGCGGCGGGCCGGGTCGTCGGCCTCCAGCGCCATCTGGTCGAAGACCTGCTCGCCGATGAAGGGGTAGTTGGGCGCCTCGACGTAGCCGGCGCCGGCCAGGGCCCGGCCGACGCGGCGGTGCAGCCGCTGACGGTGGGTCAGGCCGCGGCCGGACGGCGGCTTGGGCAGCGTGGAGGGCAGGTTCTCGTAGCCCTCCAGGCGGATGACCTCCTCCGCGAGGTCGTTGGCCTCCATGAGGTCGGGGCGCCACGACGGGACGGTGACGACCAGCTCGTCCTGGCCGTAGACGTCGCAGCCGATCTCCTGGAGGCGGCGCACCACGGTCTCGCGGCCGTAGGTGACGCCCGCGACCTTGTCGGGGTGGTCGGCCGGCACGGTGATGCTGTGCGGCGCGGAGGGCGCGACGACCTCGGTGACACCCGCGTCGGCGGTGCCGCCGGCGAGGAGGACCAGCAGGTCCACGGTCCGCTGGGCGGCGGCCGCGGCCGCGGCCGGGTCCACGCCCCGCTCGAAGCGGCGCGAGGCCTCGGAGGACAGCTTGTGCCGCCGGGCCGTACGGGCGATGGAGACGGCGTCGAAGTGCGCGGCCTCGATCACGACGTCACCCGTGGCGTTTGCCAGATCGTCGTGGTCGGCGATCTCGGTGTCGGCGCCGCCCATGACACCGGCGAGGCCGATGGGGCCGCGCTCGTCGACGATGACCAGGTCCTCGGCGTGCAGCCTGCGCTCGACGCCGTCGAGGGTCTTGAGCTTCTCGCCCTCCCCCGCGCGGCGCACGCCGATGGCGCCCTGGACCAGCGTGCGGTCGTAGGCGTGCAGCGGCTGGCCGAGCTCCATCATCACGTAGTTGGTGACGTCGACGGCGAGGGAGATCGGGCGCATGCCGACCTTCTGGAGCCGGCGCTGGAGCCAGATCGGGGAGCGCGCCTCGGGGGCCAGGCCGGAGACGGTCCGCGCGGTGAAGCGGTCGCAGCCGGCCGGGTCGGAGACCTGGACGGGGTAGCCGTAGGCGTTGGGCGCGGGCACGTCGAGCAGGGCCGGGTCGCGCAGCGGCAGACCGTAGGAGATGGCGGCCTCGCGGGCGACGCCGCGGATGGACAGGCAGTCGCCGCGGTTGGCGGTGACGGCGATGTCCAGGACCTCGTCGACCAGTTCCAGCAGTTCGACCGCGTCGCGGCCGACCTCGGTCTCCGGCGGCAGGACGATGATGCCCTTGGTGCCGTCGTCGCCCATGCTGAGCTCGTCGCTGGAGCAGATCATGCCGCGGGACATCCGGCCGTACGTCTTGCGCTCGGCGATCTGGAAGTCGCCGGGCAGCACGGCGCCGGGGAGCGCCACGACGACCTTGTCGCCGACCTGGAAGTTGCGGGCGCCGCAGACGATCTCCTGGGGCTCGCCCGTGCCGTTGGCCTGGCCGACGTCGACGGTGCAGAAGCGGATGGGCTTCTTGAACTCCGTCAGCTCCTCGATGGTCAGCACCTGGCCGACGGCGAGGGGGCCCTTGAGGTCGTGGCCGAGCTGTTCGACCGTCTCGACCTCCAGACCGGCCGAAATGAGCTTGGCCTGGACGTCACGGCCGGTCTCGCTCGCCGGCAGGTCGACGTACTCCCGCAGCCAAGAAAGCGGGATCCGCATCAGATCTCCATCCCGAAGGGCCGGGTGAACCGGACGTCACCCTCGACCATGTCTCGCATGTCATCGACGTTGTGGCGGAACATCAGCATCCGCTCGATGCCGAACCCGAAGGCGAAGCCGCTGTACTTCTCCGGGTCGACTCCGCAGGCGGCCAGCACCTTCGGGTTGACCATGCCGCAGCCGCCGAGTTCGATCCAGCCCTCGCTGGAGCAGGTGCGGCAGGGCCGGTCGGGGTTGCCGACGGACTCGCCGCGGCAGACGTAGCACACCATGTCCATCTCGGCGGACGGCTCGGTGAAGGGGAAGAAGTTCGGGCGCAGCCGGGTCTTCATGCCCTCGCCGAACAGGGCCTGGACCATGTGGTCCAGGGTGCCCTTGAGGTCGGCCATGGTCAGGCCCTCGTCCACGGCGAGCAGTTCGACCTGGTGGAAGACCGGGGTGTGGGTCGCGTCCAGTTCGTCGGTGCGGTACACACGGCCGGGGCAGATGACGTAGACCGGCAGCTCGCGGTCGAGCAGCGAGCGGATCTGCACCGGGGAGGTGTGGGTGCGCAGTACGACACCGGACTCGGAGCCGCCGTCGGGGCCCTCGACGAAGAAGGTGTCGGCCTCGCCGCGGGCCGGGTGGTCCGGGCCGATGTTGAGCGCGTCGAAGTTGAACCACTCGGCCTCGACCTGCGGGCCCTCGGCGACCTCGTAGCCCATGGCCACGAAGACGTCCTCGATGCGCTCCGACAGGGTGGTCAGCGGGTGCCGGGCGCCGGCCGGTACGCGGTCGTGGGGCAGCGTGACGTCCACGTCCTCCTCGACCAGTACGCGCGCGTCACGCTCGGCCTCCAGCTCCGTCTGGCGGGCCGCGAGCGCCTTGTTCACCGCGCCGCGGGCCTGGCCGACCAGCTTTCCGGCGGCGGCCTTGGCGTGCGGGGGCAGGGCGCCGATCTCGCGGTTGGCGAGGGACAGCGGGGAGGTGCCGCCGGCGTGTGCGGTCTTCGCCTCCTGGAGCGCGTCGAGGGAGCCCGCTGCGGCGAAGGCGGCGAGCGCCTCGTCCCGCATGCGCTCGATCTCTTCCGGTTTCAACGCCTCGACCTCGACAGGGTCGTACGACTTATTCGGTGCCGACATCTCTTCCCGTGCTTCCGATTGGCTGGCGGATGGTCCCCGTGACCGGCCGGTGAGCTCGGCAGGGCCGTGTGCAGGACACAAAGGTGCCAAAGGCCGAGTCTAACGGGGTGAGGGTGTACGGATGCGCCCGTGGGCCACTAGGCGAGATACGCCGGGGCCGCCACGGGCAGGGTAAATCGGAACTCTGCGCCGCCGACGGGGGCGCGGCCGACGGTGATGGTGCCGCCGTGGGCCTCGACGATGCCCTTGACGATGTAGAGCCCGAGCCCGGTGCCGCCGCGCTTGCTGCCCCGCCAGAAGCGAGTGAAGACGCGGTTCATGGACTCCTCCGGGATGCCGGTGCCCTCGTCGCTCACGGTGACCGACGTGCCGGTGTCCTCTCCCTCGCGGGGGGACGGGGCGGGCCTGACCTCGATCGTGACAGTTCCCTCGCCGTGCCGCACGGCATTTTCGAGCAGGTTGCCGAGCACCTGGTCGATCTTGTCGGGGTCGGCCCACAGGTCGGGCAGCGGCTGCTCGAGCCGGAGCAGGAACCGGTCGGCGGGCTGTCCGGCGGCGACGTACGCCTGGATGTGGCGGCCGACGGCGGCGCCGATGTCGACGGGCTGCCGGCGCACCTCCAGGCGTCCGGAGTCGATCCGGGAGATGTCGAGGAGTTCGGCGATCAGCCGGGTGACGCGGTCGGCGTCGGCGTCGACGGTCTCGAGCATCAGCCGTTTCTGGTCGTCGGTGAACCGTTCCCACTTGGCGAGCAGGGTCGCGGTGAAGCCCTTGACCGAGGTGAGCGGCGAGCGCAGTTCGTGCGCGACCGTGGCGATCAGTTCGGCGTGGCTGCGCTCGGTGCGGCGGCGGGCCTCGGTGTCCCGCAGACAGACGACGACCCGGTGGACGGGCCCGGTGGGTCCGGTACGCACGTAGCGGGCGGTGACGAGCACCTCGCGGCCGCCCGGCAGCAGCAGGTTGCGCTCCGGCTGTCCGGTCCGGATCGCGAGCCCGCCGTAGGGGTCGGTGAGCTGCCACCACCGGCGGCCCTCCAGGTCCTCCAGCGGCAGCGCCTTGTCCAGGGGCTGCCCGAGCGCGTCGGCCGCGGCGACCGCCGTGATGCGCTCGGCGGCGGCGTTGAAGCAGATCACCCGCCCGTCCCCGGCCGCGACGACGAGCCCGTCGGGCAGGTCGTCGGGGTGGAGGCCGAGGTCGCGGGGATCGTGACGCCCGGGAGCTTCGGAGCGTGGCTCGGGCGGGCGGCCTGACTCGTTCGCCCCCGGTGCGCTGCCCGTGCCCACGGTCATATCCCCGTACCCCACCTCTCAGACGGCATGGAGGTGCCTCCCCGCTCAGCGCAGCCGAGAGCTTGGGGGAGGGGCCCCCGGGCAGGTCACCCTACTAGCTCTCGGTCACAGAGCGGCAGCCTCCGGCGGCGCGCTGTGCACGGGCCGAGGCGTACAGGCATACGGCCGCCGCGGTCGCGAGGTTCAGGCTCTCGGCCCGGCCGTGGATGGGCACCCGCACGACGGCGTCCGCGAGGGCGCGGGTCTCCTCCGGCAGACCCCAGGCCTCGTTGCCGAACACCCAGGCGGTGGGTCCGCCCATGGTCCCCTTGTCCAGCTCCTCGTCGAGGTCCCGGTCCCCCGCCCCGTCGGCGGCCAGGATCCGCACACCGGCCTCCTGGAGCCCGGCCACGGCCCGCTCCACCGGGACGCCGACGGCGACGGGCAGGTGGAACAGGGAGCCCACGGAGGCCCGTACGGCCTTGGGGTTGTACAGGTCGACGGAGGCGTCGGTGAGGACGACCGCCTCGGCGCCGGCGGCGTCGGCGCAGCGCAGCACGGTGCCGGCGTTGCCGGGGTCGCGCACATGCGCCAGTACGGCGACCAGCCTGGGCCGTGCCCGCAGGATCTCCTCGAACGGCGTGTCCAGGAACCGGCACACCCCGACCAGCCCCTGCGGCGTCACGGTCGTGGAGATGTCCTCGATGACCTGCTCGGAGGCGAGGTGCACCCGGGCTCCGGCGTCCCGCGCCTCCCCCACGATGTCGGCGTACCGCTCGGCGGCCTCCAGGGTGGCGAACAGCTCCACGAGGTTGTCCCCGTGCGCCGCCGCCTCCCGCACGGCCTGCGGCCCCTCCGCGAGGAACAGCCGCTCCTTGCCCCGGAAGTTCCGCTTGGCGAGCCGCCGCGCGGCGGACACACGGGGGGAGCGGGGAGAGATCAGTTCTGGGGGCACGGGAGGCATATACAGATCACCTAACTCGTTTCCGCCGCGACGGCGATCAGCCACGTCGGCGGATTCCGGCGGTGCCGAACTCACCTGCACCGCTCAACACTCACTTGCACCACTCAACGAAACGGACCCGCGGGCAACAACCCACGGGTCCGCACGAGCACTTCGGCTCAAGCCCAGCGCAGCGTCACGCGGCCTTCGGCGCGTTGATGTCGCTCGGCAGCGCCTTCTGGGCCACCTCGACCAGCGCGGCGAACGCGCCGGCGTCGTTGACGGCCAGCTCCGCGAGGATCTTGCGGTCGACCTCGACGTTGGCGGCCTTCAGACCCTGGATGAAGCGGTTGTAGGTCATGCCGTTGGCGCGGGCAGCGGCGTTGATGCGCTGGATCCACAGCTGACGGAAGTCGCCCTTGCGCTTCTTGCGGTCGTTGTAGTTGTAGACCAGCGAGTGGGTGACCTGCTCCTTGGCCTTGCGGTACAGGCGCGAACGCTGACCGCGGTAGCCGGAGGCCGCCTCGAGGATCGCCCGGCGCTTCTTGTGGGCGTTGACTGCCCGCTTGACGCGTGCCACTTGTTAACTCCTTGTAGCGGGGCCGTGGGTGTCCTCACACGGCCCGAAATCGATGGGGTCCCGGTCCTGACGTACGGCGCCCGGTGGGGGCACCGCTCACGTCACTTGCCGAGAAGCTTCTTGATCTTCGCGGCGTCGCCCGGGGCCATCTCGGCGTTGCCGGTGAGGCGACGCGTCACGCGGGACGACTTGTGCTCGAGCAGGTGGCGCTTGCCGGCGCGCTCACGGAGCACCTTGCCGGAGCCGGTGACCTTGAAGCGCTTGCTGGCACCGCTGTGCGACTTGTTCTTCGGCATAGCGCCGTTATCTCCTCGTCGGTGGCGCTCCTGTGCCCGGTCGTGAAACCGGGCACGGTGGAGCGTCGCTCTTGTATCGGTTACGTCCTCGGGGACTCGCGTCCCTGGGGATCACGCCTCGGCGGAAGCCTCGGCAGGGGCCTCGGCGGCCTCGGGCTCCGCGGCGGTGTCGATGTCCGCGGCGTTCTGCGAGCGGCCGGGGTTGGCCTTCGCGTCCGCCTTGCGGGCTTCCTGCGCCTGACGGGCCTCGGCCATCGCCTCGGTCTTCTTCTTGTGCGGACCGAGAACCATGATCATGTTCCGGCCGTCCTGCTTCGGGTTCGACTCGACGAAACCGAGGTCCTGGACGTCCTCCGCGAGACGCTGCAGCAGTCGGTAGCCCAGCTCGGGCCGGGACTGCTCGCGACCACGGAACATGATCGTGATCTTGACCTTGTCGCCCTGCTTGAGGAACCGGACGACGTGACCCTTCTTGGTGTCATAGTCGTGCGGGTCGATCTTCGGCCGGAGCTTCATCTCCTTGATGACCGTGTGCGCCTGGTTCTTGCGCGCCTCACGGGCCTTCATGGCCGACTCGTACTTGAACTTCCCGTAGTCCATGAGCTTGCACACGGGCGGACGGGCGTTCGCCGCGACCTCGACCAGGTCCAGGTCGTACTCCTGCGCAAGCTCCAGTGCCTTGGCCAGCGGGACGATGCCCACCTGCTCGCCACTGGGACCGACAAGTCGCACCTCGGGAACGCGAATCCGGTCGTTGATGCGGGGCTCGGCGCTGATGGATCCTCCTCGGTAGCACCACGCGACGGTCTGGCTTGAGCGCCGCGATGTGTGTGTTTGCGTTAGACCTAACCGCGCCGAAGCACAAAAAATGCCCCGGACGATCACAGGCGGGGCTCCGAAAACACTACCGGAGCACCACCGCGAGATCGCGGGGCGCACTTTCGGGCGACTCCATCGTCCGTACGGAACGATGGTGGCCGCCTGACCGGGGTGACCCGCCGTCCCGGAGGGCGGTCGGGTGGGAGATCGGAGCCTCCACTTGTGGGCCGGACACGCGAGCGTCCAACCGGTCGTCACACAAGGCTAGCAGCATCCCGGGGGTGGTGCTAACCGGCGTGCACCGGGGCCTATCGTGTGGGGCATGAGTGAGACCTCCCCAGAACCGCGCCCCTTCGACGATATGGCCCGCGACATCGCCGAGGTGCCGGCGGTCGAGGTGATCGTGACCGTCGCCGTCAACCTGATGAGCGCCGCCGCCGTGAAGCTCGGCCTCACCGAGGAGGGCGACAAGTACAAGGACCTGGACGAGGCCCGCAAGCTGGTCACCGCCCTCGCCGGTCTGCTGGACGCGAGCACGACCGAGATCAGCTCCTTCCACGCCGCCCCGCTGCGCGACGGTCTGAAGTCCCTCCAGCTCGCCTTCCGCGAGGCCTCCGTCGTCCCGGACGAGCCGGGCCAGGGCCCGGGCGAGAAGTACACGGGCCCGGTCTACGGCTAGACCGGGCCGGTACGCGGGTGAGGCCGTCGACCTGCCCGCGTACGTCCACGAGGCCCCGGCCTCAGTCGCGTACGAACAGGGGCTCGCCCGGAGGCGTCGTCCCGGCCGGCAGTACTGCCAGGTCGAGACCGCGCACCAGGCGGGCCCTCAGTGTCTCGTCGGCGGCGAGCCGCCGGGCGACCGCGCGGACGGCCTCGGCCGGGGGCGTGGCGGGGTCCAGGACCAGCGCGAGCGTGCCGTCCGCCTGTCCCGGGCCGAGGTGGGCGCCGCGCACCGCGGGTTCGGCCTCCACCGCGGCCCGCACCGCCGCCACGACGGCCGGGTCGGCCAGCGGGTCCGTGCTCGTACGGCCCTCCGCGAGCGCCAGCAGCACGGGACCGGTCAGCTCGAACGCCACCGGACCCGACATGTCCAGCACCACCGTGTCGGCCTTCTCGTGCGCGGCCGCCTGGAGCGCCTGGTGCAGGGGCACGGCCACGGGGCGGGCCTCGGGGTCCCAGCGCGCCAGCGACTCGGTCGAGGTGAAGGCGGGCAGCGCGGTGCGGTTCCCCGCCTTCAGGGTCGGCACGGCCATGTCGCTGGTCTTCTCCCGGCGCAGCCCGTTCTCGTCCTCCTCGACCTCGCCGAGCACGGCGACGACGGGGACGAGGAGCCGGGTGCCGTTGAGCGCCTCCAGCACGGGTCCTACGGCGGTACGGTCCTCGGCCCAGGCGGCGAGGGCGGCGGCCAGCCGGGGGTCGGCGGAGCCGTCGTCGTCGCCGAAGCCGGGGTCGGGGATGTTCTTGTTCACCACGGGTCCGACCCTATCGGGGGCCGGGGACTCATCCGCTTCTCAGGGTTCCCGTACGCGGATGTCACGTCCGTCTGACGGCCCGCGCATACACGGCCCCCACGATCTCGGGCATGCCGTCGTCCGCAGCGCGTCCCGGTCGCCGTCCCCTCCTGTGGTTCCTGTGGTTCCTGTGGTCGGCCCTGACCTGTGCCGTGGTGATCGCCGGTGCGGCCGTCGGGGTGGCCCGTCTGCGGGCGCCGGGATGTGCAGTTCGTTGCGCCGCTGTTCGCGCAGTGCCCCGCGCCCCTTGAAGCCGGACCGTTGCCCTGTTGTTCGCGCAGTTCCCCGCGCCCCTCAAGACTGCGCAGTTCCCCGCGGCCCTGAAAAAGTGCCTAGGTCCCCGCGGCCCTTGAAGCTGGGGCGTTGTTCTCTGCGGTCCTTTTTCTAGGGGGTTCTTCTGCGGGTTCGCCAGAGGAGTACTGCTGTGGTGAGGAGGAGGGCGCCCGTGGTGGCTGCGAGGGGGGCTGCCCAGGTGGCGGTGGAGGTGGTGGGGCCGGGGGTGTCGGGACCGTCGCCGAAGTACTTCTTGCCGTAGGCCGCCGAGCCGAGGCCTTCCGGCTTCAGGCGGGCCGCCTGTTCGATGGCCGCGGCCGGGTCGACGAAGCCGAAGCCGCGGGAGTCGTCGCGGCCGCCCTCCGGGGCGTTGCGGGCGGTGTCCTGGAGGAGCTTCTTGATCTGCGCCGGGGTCAGACCGGGGTGGGCGGACTTGACCAGGGCGGCCGCGCCGGAGACGAAGGCGGCCGCGGCGCTGGTGCCCCAGCCCTCGTAGTACTTGCGGTCGGGGTCGGCGATGATCACGTCGACCCCGGGGGCGCTGACGGTGGCGTACCAGCGGCGGGTGGAGAAGGAGGCGCGGGTGCCGAACTTGTCGACGGCGGTCGCGGCGATGACGCCCGGGTAGGCGGCCGGGTAGGAGATGTGGTCGCCCTTCTCGCCGCCGTTGCCCGCGGAGGCGACCACGACGGAGCCCTTCCTCAGGGCGTACTGGACGGCCTCGTCCTCGGCGGGTTCGGGGTGGGCGGACCTGGAGTCGTCGCCGAGGGAGAGGTTGATGACGTCGGCGCCGTGGTCGGCGGCCCAGCGGATGCCGTCGGCGAGGGCGTTGCCGCGGGTCTTGCGGGCCTTGCCGCGGGAGGGGTCGCCGTCCTCGAGGATCACGCGCACCGGCAGGACCTTGGCGCCGGGGGCGATGCCCAGGACGCCGTCACCGCCGTCGGGGCCGTGTCCGTGGCCCGCGATGATGCCGGCCATGGCCGTGCCGTGCCGGGCCCAGGCACGGTCGCCCTTGCCCGCGCCGAAGCCGACCATGTCCTTGGTGGGCAGCACACTGCCGACGAGGTCGGGGTGGCTGGAGTCCACGCCCGTGTCCAGGACGGCGACGGTGATGCCCTCGCCCTTGGTGGTCCGCCAGGCCTCCTCGGTGTGCATGGCCTCGAGGGCCCACTGCGAGGCACGTATGACGTCCGCGTGCGCGGCCGTGGGGGGCACCAGCGCGAGGGAGGCGGCGAGGAGGCCGCCGAGCAGCGCGGCCCTGACGGTCCCACGCGCGGTCATGACGGCTGCTCCGTGGCGCGGGCGACGTCCTTGCGCAGGCCGCGCTCGATGCGGTCGGCCAGGCCCTGCGCCTCGTGGCCGAGTCCGGCCTGGGCGGGGGCCTCGGCCGCGCCGGCGCGGATGGCGTCGCCGGCCGGCTCGGGCTCGTCGACCGTACGGGCGTCGGCCCAGCCGGAGACGGCGTACACGACGACCGGGGCGTCGGTGAGCACCGAGACGGTCCAGGAGGCACGCTGGTGGACGCCGAAGCGCGCGGCGACCGTGCCCTCGGCGGCGTAGGGGCGGGGCATCAGATCGGTGCGCTCGTCCAGGTCCTCGGTGTCGAAGCGGCGGTCCAGGGAGCGCATGGAGCTCGCGTCGGCGTCGGTGAACAGCAGGCCGACGGTGGTGACATGGCTCTGTGTGGCGTCGGTGTAGGTGGCGCGCAGCAGCCGTTCGCAGCCCACGGGCGCGAGGGCCTTGCGCAGCAGCGGGTCGAAGGCCTCGGCGCAGCCGGAGTCGGGGGCGACGGCGATCCGGATCCAGGTGCGGTCGGCCCCGCCGGGGCCGGCGCCGGTGCCCTGGACGGTGGCCGGGAAGAGGCGGTCGACGGGCACGCTGTGCCAGAGGTCGCCCGCGGCCGTGAAGGTGCTGCGCTCGCGCTCCTCGGCGGAGCCGCCGACCAGCCAGCTGCCGGCCACGGCACCGCCGACGAGGCCGAGTCCGAGGACTACACAGGCGGCCGCGGCGACGGTGCGCGCCGGGCCCCGGGGGGCGCGCGGGCGGTCGTCGACCATCTCGGGCAGGCCGAAGGTGACCACGGGCCGTGGGGCGGGGGCGGCCCAGGCGGGGGACGGCGGCGTGGGTGCCGGGTCGGGGGCCGGGGAGGGGGCGCTCCAGGGCCGCGGCGGGGCGGGGACCTGGGGTGTGGGGGGCTGGGCCGGGAGGGGGCGCAGCCGGGTGGTGGCCTCCTCGCGCGTCTCGCCCGGTGTGCCGCCTGGCCGCGGCGGGATGTCCGGGAAGCGGGCGGAGGCGACGGGCGGCGGCGGGCCGGGCCGGGAGGTCACGGCGGCGTCCGGGCGGGGCCGGGAGTGCAGGCTCGGGAAACGCGGCCGAACGGCGCCGGAGCCGTCACCGCCCTGGTCGCGGGGCCCGGCGGACGGACGCGGCGCCGGAGCGGCACCGCCGCGGGCGCCGGGGGCCGACGGGTCGGCGGCGGGCACGGCGGGGGGGCGGTCGGGCTGCGCGGCGGGGCTCGGTGGGGGGTCCGTGGGCATCGGGGGTGAGGTCGGCATCGGCGGGGTGGCGGGGCGTGGGGGGACGGGGGCGCGTCGCGCTTCCGTGCTCATGCACCCCCCGTTTCGTCGTGCCGTGCCGGCCCCTGCGGGCGGTCCCTCGCGGGCGGTCCGGACGGTGTCGTCGCTGCGTGCGTGCGCGTCACTCTACGGGTTGACCGGGGCCTTGGGGGAACCGGTCCCACCAGCCGGAGACATCTGCCCGGATCGTCCCCCTACCCCGCGGTAATCCTGTCTGGCAGGCTGCGCTCATGACTGCGCGTGCCGCTGACCGGGCCCGTTACGACCGGGCCACCGCCCACCTCGACGCCCCCGTCGCGATCGTGGATCTGGAGGCCTTCGACGCCAACGCGGACGATCTGGTCCGCCGGGCGGGCGGGAAACCGGTCAGGGTCGCGAGCAAGTCCGTCCGCTGCCGGGCCCTGCTGGAACGGGTCCTGGCCCGGGACGGCTTCGCGGGGATCATGTCGTACACCCTCGCCGAGTCCCTGTGGCTGGCCCGTTCCGGTTTCGAGGACGTGCTGCTGGCCTATCCGTCGGCCGACCGTGCCGGTTTCGCGGAGCTGGCGGCCGATCCGAAGCTGGCCGCCGCGGTGACGGTGACGGTGGACGATCCGGCGCAGCTCGACCTGATCGAGGCCGCGCGGGCGGGCGGACGTGAAGTGGTGCGGGTCTGCCTCGAGTTGGACACGTCCCTGAAGCTGCTTGGCGGCCGGGTGCGGGTCGGCGCGCTGCGCTCCCCGTGCCACTCCCCCGCCCAACTCGCCGAACTGGCACGGTCGGTGACCCGGCGTCCGGGTTTCCGGCTCGTCGGGGTCATGGCGTACGAGGGTCATGTCGCGGGCGTCGGGGACGCGGTGGCCGGGCGGCCGCTGCGGTCGCGGGCGATCCGGCTGATGCAGGCCGCGGCCCGCCGTGAGCTGGCCGAGCGCAGGGCCGCGGCCGTGCGCGCGGTGCGTGAGGTCGCGCCGGAGCTGGAGTTCGTCAACGGCGGTGGCACGGGCAGTGTGCAGCACACGGCCGCCGAGGACGCGGTCACCGAGATCGCGGCGGGGTCGGGGCTGTACGTGCCGCGGCTGTTCGACAACTACACGTCGTTCAGCGGGCGTCCGGCCGCGCTGTTCGCCCAGCCGGTCGTCCGCAGGCCGGGCGTGGGGATCGTGACCGTCCTCGGGGGCGGGTATCCGGCCTCGGGCGCGGCGGGCCCGGACCGGTCGCCGGTGCCGTATCTGCCCGAGGGGCTGCGCTACGACCCGCAGGAGGGTGCGGGCGAGGTGCAGACCCCGCTGCTCGGGGCCCCGGCGGACGATCTGCTGATCGGCGACAAGGTGTGGTTCCGGCACGCGAAGGCCGGTGAGCTGTGCGAGCGGTTCGAGACGCTGCACCTGGTGGAGGGCGACCGGGTGACGGCGACCGTGCCGACGTACCGGGGCGAGGGCCGTACGTTCCTGTAGGGCCCTTCCGGTGGATCTCCGTGGGAGTAGGAGCGGCGTTCGGCGCGTGCGATCGGTGTGCGGCGCGGAGGGTCGTGTGGCGGAGCCGCCTGACCCTCCGTACCGCACGGCTGGGGGCATCTCCCACACCCCTGAGGCGCTGGGGGAGTGCGCGCCGGGCGTCGCGACGCCGCGGAGATCCAGCCGCGGAGATCCATCAGAAGGGCCCTGGTCGGTCAGTCGCTCGGGCCCACTCCGGAGCCCACTCCGCCGCCGGTGTCCGCGTCGCCGACCGGGCGGATGCCGTCGGTGATCAGGTCCATGTCGGTGAGCGGCGGGCCCTCGTCGCCGGCGTCGAAGACGAAGCGGACGACGACCGGTGACTCCACGCCGACACCGGCGGGGAAGGCCAGCGACTGCACGTATCCGCCGGGTCCCTTCGCGGTCGTCACGCGCCAGCGCACGAAGTACCCGGCCCGTCCGGCCACGGCGACCGGGCCTGCGGCGACCTGCCGGTGGGACTCCACGCCGCCGAAGGGCCGCTGGCCGATCGTGTTGCGGTCGTAGGCGGTGTCGGCGGCCTCCGCGATGTCGGCGAGGGCCAGTTCCTCGGGGGTCTCGCCGTCGGAGGCGACCGTGCGGGAGCTGACCAGTCCGCGGCGGCACAGGCCGTAGTCGCCGGGGCAGTCGTAGATGCCGTCGGTGGTCATCACGACGGTGTTGTCGGTGAGGTGCTCGGGCCGCACCCAGCCCTCCGGCAGCGGGAAGGTGATGCCGCTCAGCTGGTCGACGACGACGGACGGGTCGGTGGAGTCCTCGGCGGTGGGGGACGGCGGCGCGCTCGTCGTCGGCGCGGCCGTGAAGTACGTGGTGGGCGCCGGGTCGGCCGGGGTGTCGGGCTCGTCGTCGCCGCGGAGGAGTATCGCGCCGGTGGTGATCGCGGCGACCAGGACCGCGCCCGCCACCGTCAGCGCGACGGCCCTGGCCCGCCCCGGAGCGCCGGGCGGGGCGACGGGCAGCGGCGGTGCCGAGGCCTCGGGGCCGCGCCGGTGTTCGGTCCAGGCGGCCCCGTCCCACCATCGCTCCAGGTGGGGGGCGTGCGGGTCGGGGTACCAGCCGGGCGGAGGTGACATGCTCACCCCGGCACTGTAGGACGTGGCCTACAGCGGTGTGACATACGCCCCCGAGATCCCGCCGTCTACCAGGAAGTCGGTGGCGTTGACGAAGGAGGAGTCGTCGCTGGCGAGGAAGGCGACCGCGGCGGCGATCTCCTCGGCCTCGGCGAAGCGTCCGAGCGGGATGTGCACCAGGCGGCGCGCGGCCCGCTCGGGGTCCTTGGCGAACAGTTCCTGGAGCAGCGGGGTGTTGACCGGTCCCGGGCACAGGGCGTTGACCCGGATGCCCTCGCGGGCGAACTGCACGCCCAGTTCGCGGGACATGGCGAGGACGCCGCCCTTGGAGGCGGTGTAGGAGATCTGGGAGGTGGCGGCGCCCATCCTGGCGACGAAGGACGCGGTGTTGATGATGGAGCCCTTGCCCTGGCGGCGCATATAGGGCAGGGCGGCCTTGCAGCACAGGTAGACGGAGGTGAGGTTGACCTCCTGGACGCGCTTCCATGCCTCCAGGCCGGTCTCCAGGATGGAGTCGTCGTCGGGCGGGGAGATTCCGGCGTTGTTGAAGGCGATGTCGACGCTGCCGTAGGTGTCGTACGCCGTTCTGAACAGCGCCTCGACCTGCTCGGGGTCGGTGACGTCGACCTTGACGAACAGCCCGCCGGTCTCCTCGGCGGCCGCCCTGCCGCGGGGTTCGTCGACGTCCGCGCAGACGACGTGGGCGCCCTCGGAGGCGAGGCGGCGGGCGGTGGCGAGGCCGATGCCGCTGCCGGCTCCGGTGACGACGGCGGTGCGGCCGAGGAGGCGGCGGCAGACGGCGTCCTGGGTGTCTTCGGTCACTGTGCGGGGCCCTCCGTGCTGATGAAGACGTTCTTGGTCTCGGTGAAGGCGGTCAGGGCGTCCGGGCCCAGTTCGCGTCCGATGCCGGACTGCTTGAACCCGCCGAACGGGGTCGAGTAGCGGACGCTGGAGTGGGAGTTGACGGACAGGTTGCCCGCGCGGACGGCGCGCGCGACGCGCAGGGCGCGGCCGAGGTCTCTGGTCCACAGCGAGCCCGACAGTCCGTAGGAGGTGTCGTTGGCGAGGCGGATCGCGTCCTCCTCGTCGGTGAACGGCAGCAGGACGGCTACGGGTCCGAAGATCTCCTCGCGGACCGCGGCGGAGTCGGGCCGCTCGCCGGTGAGCACGGTCGGCGGGAACCAGAATCCGGGCCCGTCGGGCGCGCCGCCGCGCAGGGCGGGGGCGTCGTCGGGGACGTAGGAGCGGACGCGCTCCAGCTGGCGGCGTGAGATCAGCGGGCCCATCTGGGTCTTCTCGTCGGCCGGGTCCCCGACGACCACGGCGGCGAGGGCGTCGGCGAGCAGGGCGCGGACCTCGTCGTAGACGGGTTCCTGGACGAGGATGCGGGTGCGGGCGCAGCAGTCCTGGCCGGAGTTGTCGACGAAGGACAACGGGTCGACGGCGGCCTCGAGGTCCGCGTCGGCGAAGACGATGTTGGGGCTCTTGCCGCCGAGTTCGAGGGTGACGCGCTTGAGCAGGGCGGAGCCCTTCGCCAGCACCCGCTGTCCCACGGCGGTCGATCCGGTGAAGACGATCTTCGCGACGCCGGGGTGCTCGACGAGGGCGTTCCCGGTGACCGGGCCGTGGCCGGGCAGCACCTGGAAGAGGCCTTCGGGGAGTCCGGCCGCGAGGGCCAGTTCGGCGAGGCGCAGGGCGGTGAGCGGGGTCGTCTCGGCGGGCTTGAGCAGGACCGCGTTGCCGGCGGCGAGGGCGGGGGCGGTGCCCCAGGCGGCGATGGGCAGGGGGAAGTTCCAGGGGGCGATGACGCCCACCACGCCGAGGGGTTCGAGGAAGGTGACGTCCAGGCCCCCGGCCACCGGGATCTGCCGGCCGGTCAGCCGCTCCACTCCCCCGGCCGCGTAGTCCAGCAGGTCACGGACGTTGCCCGCCTCCCAGCGGGCGTTGCCGATGGTGTGCCCGGCCTCGCGGACCTCCAGCCGGGCGAGTTCCTCGCGGTGTTCGTCGACGACGACGGCGAAGCGGCGCAGCAGCCGGGCGCGGTCGGCGGGGGCGAGGGCGGCCCACCTCACCTGGGCGGCGGCGGCCCGGGTGACGGCGGCGTCCACCTCGGCGGGGCTCGTGGCGCCGACGGTGGCGACGACGTCCTCGGTGGCGGGGTTGAGCACCTGAAGCTGAGCGGACAAGTCTGACAAGAAGGGCCTCACATGCGTTCGAAGGAGCGCCTCAGCTCCCAGTCGGTGACCGCGGCGTCGAAGGCCTCCACCTCGACGCGCGCCATGTTGCGGTAGTGCGCGACGACCTCGTCGCCGAACGCGGCCTTGGCCAGGGGGCTGTTCTCCCAGAGCTCGGCTGCCTCGCGCAGGGTCGTGGGGACGTGCTCGTAGTCGGCGGTGTAGGCGTTGCCGGGGCAGGGGTCGGGCAGCTGGAGCTTGTGCTCGATGCCGTACAGGCCCGCCGCCACCATGCCCGCGACCGCGAGGTGCGGGTTGACGTCGCCGCCGGGGAGGCGGTTCTCGAAGCGCAGCGAGCGGCCGTGGCCGACGACGCGCAGGGCGCAGGTGCGGTTGTCGTGGCCCCAGGCGACGGCGGTCGGCGCGAAGGAGCCGGGCTGGAACCGCTTGTAGGAGTTGATGTTCGGTGCGTACAGCAGGGAGAAGTCGCGCAGCGCGGCGAGCTGTCCGGCGAGGAAGTGGCGCATCACCTCGGACATGCCGGCTGGAGAGGCGAAGACGTTGTCGCCGTCCGCGTCCGTCAGCGACAGGTGGATGTGGCAGGAGTTGCCCTCGCGCTCGTTGTACTTGGCCATGAAGGTGATCGACACGCCCTCCTGCGCGGCGATCTCCTTGGCGCCGGTCTTGTAGACCGCGTGCTGGTCGCAGGTGACGAGGGCCTCGTCGTAGCGGAAGGCGATCTCGTGCTGGCCGGGGTTGCACTCGCCCTTGGCGGACTCGACGGTGAGCCCGGCGCCCGCCATGTCGTTGCGCAGGCGGCGCAGCAGGGGCTCGATGCGGCCGGTGCCGAGGATGGAGTAGTCGATGTTGTACTGGTTGGCGGGGGTCAGCCCGCGGTAGTTCGCGTCCCAGGCCCGCTCGTAGGTGTCCTTGAAGACGATGAACTCCAGCTCGGTGCCCGCCTGGGCGGTGAGGCCGCGCTCGGCGAGGCGGTCGAGCTGGCGGCGCAGGATCTGCCGGGGCGCGGCGGCGACGGGGCTGCCGTCCTCCCAGGCTAGGTCGGCGACGAGCAGGGCGGTGCCGGGGTTCCACGGCACGCGGCGCAGGGTGGCGAGGTCGGGGTGCATGGCGAAGTCGCCGTAGCCGCGGTCCCAGGAGGACATGGCGTAGCCGTCGACGGTGTTCATGTCGGCGTCGACGGCGAGGAGGTAGTTGCAGCCCTCGGTGCCGTGCGCGAGCACCTCGTCGAGGAAGAATCTCGCGGCGAACCGCTTGCCCTGGAGCCGCCCCTGCATGTCCGGGAAGGCCAGGACGACGGTGTCGATCTCACCGGCGGCGACGAGGGCGTGCAGTTCCTCGACGCCGAGCGGCGGTGTGCGGTCTGCCACGGGAAAGCCTCCTTAAGGCTCCTTGGGTCAGCCGGAAGCCATAAGGTATTGCGGAGAACCATTGCTTGGGAAGGGGGCGCGGCGATGCCGGGAGGGACGGCCGACGGGGCGGACGGGCTGACCCCGGTGCTGCGGCCCGTGCGCGCGGGCAACGGCTTCGAGGAGGCCCTGGAGCAGATCCTCCAGGTCGTGCGGCTGGGCCTGGTGCCGGCCGGGGGACGGCTGCCCGCCGAGCGGGAGCTGGCCGAGCGGCTCGGCATCAGCCGGGTGACCCTGCGCGAGGTGCTCAAGGTGCTCCAGGACCAGGGCCTGGTGGAGTCCCGGCGCGGGCGTTACGGCGGAACGTTCGTGCTGGCCCGCGCCGACGGCGGCGGCGAGGACGAGCTGCGGCGCCGGGTCGCCGGGGTGGACGTCGAGGACGTGCTGCGCTTCCGCGAGGTGCTGGAGACGGGCGCGGTCGAACTGTGCGCGGCGCACGGCCTGACCGAGGAGCGGGCCGCCCGGCTGCGCGAGGCCCTGGCCCGCACCCGTGACGCGCCCCTCGGCGACTACCGGCGGCTGGACACCCTGCTCCACCTCACGCTCGCCGAGCTGTCCGGCTCCCCCTCGCTCGCGGCCCAGTACGCGGCCGTGCGGGCCTCGGTGAACGACCTCCTCGACTGCATCCCGCTGCTGGTGCGCAACCTGGAGCACTCCCAGCGCCAGCACACCGCGCTGGTCGAGGCGGTGCTCGACGGGGACGCGGACGCGGCTCGGGAGATCATGCGCGAGCACTGCGCGGGGACGGCGGCACTGCTGCGGGGATTCCTCACCTGACCCCGCCGCGCGGGAAAGGTACACGGACGGTCCATTGACGGCCTGGGAGGGCGTATGGCGGACAGACCGCTGATCGGGATCAGTACCTATCTGGAGCCTGGCGTGCGCTGGGGTGTCTGGGAGCTGCCGGCGGCCCTGCTGCCGGCCGGCTACGCCGGTCTCGTCCAGCGCGCGGGCGGCCTCGCGGCGATGCTGCCGCCGGACGAGCCGGACCTGGCCGCCGCCACCGTCGCCCGTCTCGACGGACTGGTCGTCGCGGGCGGCCCCGACGTCGACCCGGCCCGCTACGGCGCCGCCCGCGACCCCCGCACCGGCCCGCCCGCGCACGCCCGCGACGCCTGGGAACTGGCCCTGATCGACGCCGCGCTGAACGCCCGCCTGCCCCTGCTCGGCGTCTGCCGGGGCATGCAGCTGCTCAATGTCGCCCTCGGGGGCACGCTGACCCAGCACATCGACGGCCATGCCGAGGCGCCGGGCGTCTTCGGCACCCACCGGGTGAAGCCGGTCCCGGACACCCTGTACGCGGCGACCGTCCCGGAGGAGACCGACGTCCCGACCCACCACCACCAGGCCGTCGACCGTCTGGGCAACGGCCTGATCCCCTCCGCCCACGCCCCCGACGGCACGGTGGAGGCCGTCGAGCTGCCCGCCCCCCACTGGGCCCTCGGCGTCCAGTGGCACCCGGAGATGGGCGAGGACCTTCGGGTGATGCGGGCGCTGGTCACGGCGGGTGCCTGACCGGCGGTTGGGCGGGCGCCTGACCGGCGGTTCGACGGGTGCCTGACCGGCGGTTCGGCGGGGTGCCTGGGTCTGTCGTCGGGCTGCGGCCGTGCGTGGTTGCTCGCGCAGTTCCCCGCGCCCCTACCGGGGCGGTGGGCCAACGCCCCCTTCAGGGACGCCACGGCCGGTGGCCGGGGGGCAGGGGGCTGACGCCTGTCGTCGGGGTGCCGTCGTACGTGGTTGCCCGCGCCGTTCCCCGCGCCCCTTCAGAGCGGCGGACGGTCCACGCCCTTCTTGGGGGCGCGGGGAACTGCGCGAACGGCCACTACGTACGGACACACGACAGTCGGCCGCCACGCGGGGTGGCCGCAGGCCACTGAGGCCCTGCCGCACGTGGTTCCGCGCCCCTACGGGGGCAGTGGGCCGACGCCCGCTCTTGGGGGCGCGGGGAACGGCGCGAACGGCCACTACGTACGGACACACGACAGTCGGCCGCCACGCCGCCTACCCCCGGGTCAGGGACAGCAGTTCCCTCGCCGGGCCCACCGGGCGGTGGCCTGTCGGCCATACCGCTCGGAGGTCGCGGGCCAGGGCGACGCCGTCGACCGGCACGCTCACCAGCCGCCGCATGGCCAGCTCCTCGCGCACGGCCAGTTCGCTGAGCACCGCGGGCCCCGCACCGCTGACCGCCGACGCCTTCACCGCCGTGGTGGACGACAGCTCGATGAGCGGCCGGGCCAGGCCGCCCAGCGCGGTGTCCAGCACCTGCCGCGTGCCGGAGCCCTTCTCCCGCAGGATCAACGGCGTCGCCGCCAGCTCGGAGGCCTCCAGCGGGCGCCTGCGACGGGCCCAGGGGTGGCTCGGGGACGTCACCACGATCAGCTGGTCGTGCGCGATGACCACGGAGTCCAGTCCCGACGGCACCGTGAGCCCCTCCACGAAGCCCAGGTCCGCCTCGTCGGACAGCAGGAGCTCCGCCACGGCCGTCGAGTTCCCGGCGTGCAGCGACACCGCGGTGTCCGGCCGCTGCGCGCGCAGCGCCAGCAGCCACCCCGGCAGCAGATACTCCGCGATCGTCATGCTCGCGGCGACCCGGAGCCGGGAGTCGCGCCGGTCCCGCAACGCCTGCGCGCCCACGTCGAAGGCCTCGGCCGCCTCCACCACCCGCCGCGCCCAGTCGGTCACCAGCGCCCCCGCGTCCGTGAGCCGGGAACCGCGCGGCGAACGGTCCACCAGGGCCACCCCGAGCTGGCGTTCCATGGAACGGATACGGCTGCTCGCGGCGGGCTGGGTGATGCCGACCTCGCGCGCCGCCGCGCCGAGACTGCCCAGCCGGGCGACGGCAAGGAGCAGCTCCAGCGCGCCCAGGTCGGGCACCCGGTGCGCCAGCGAACCCCCGCCCGGCCGTACGTCCGCGTCCCGCCCCTTGCTGCTGCTCATAACCCCACCTTATGTCGTGATAGAGGCATAGCCCCTGGTCGAGGCGGCACGGGGGCCGGAGGCTGGATGCCATGGTCACCGCCGCCCAGCCCCTCTCCCCCGCGCCCACCTCGCGCACCGGGAAGCCCGCCGCCCCTCGTACGGCGACGGCCACCGCCCTGCGCCACCTCGGCCCGAACTGGTACGCCACCGTCATGGGCACGGCCGTCGTCGCGACCGCGCTGCCGGGGGACCTCCCCTCCCTGCGCCCGCTGCGCGCCGCCGTCTGGGCGCTCGCCCTCCTGCTGCTCGTCGTGCTGCTGGCCGCCCGCGCCCTGCACTGGCGCCACCACCGTGACCAGGCCCGCGCCCACCTCCTCGACCCGGCCGTCGTGCCGTTCTACGGCTGCCTCTCGATGGCCCTGCTGGCCGTCGGCGGCGGTGCCATGACGGCGGGGCGGTACTGGACAGGCCCCGGGGCGGCCCTGGCGCTGGACGTGGTGCTGTTCACCGCCGGTACCGCCGTGGGGCTGGCCGCGGCCGTCGCCGTCCCGTACCTGATGGCCGTACGCCACCGGGTGGGCGTGGAGCAGGTCACGCCGGTGTGGCTGCTGCCGCTGGTGGCGCCCATGGTGTCGGCGGCGCTGGGCCCGCTGCTGGTGCCGTATCTGCCGCCGGGGCAGGCCCGCGAGACGCTGCTGCTGGGCTGCTTCGCGCTGTTCGGGCTGAGCCTGCTGGCCACGCTGCTGATGCTGCCGCTGGTGTTCGCCCGTCTGGTCACGGGCGGCCCGCTGCCGCTCGCGCTGACCCCGACGCTGTTCCTGGTGCTGGGCCCGCTGGGCCAGTCGACCACCGCCGCGGGCCACTTCGCCGACGTGGCGCCGGGCGTGGTGCCCGCCCCGTACGCCGACGGCTTCGCGTTGCTCGCGGTCCTGTACGGCGTGCCCGTCATGGGCTTCGCGCTGCTGTGGCTGGGCCTGGCCGGCGTGCTCGTGGTGCGGGCCGGGCGGCACGGGATGGGCTTCGCGATGACCTGGTGGGCGTTCACCTTCCCGGTGGGCACCTGTGTCACGGGCGCCGCGTCCCTGGCCCGGCACACCGGACTCGTCGCCTACGACGCCCTCGCCCTGGCCCTCTACGCCGTCCTGCTCGCGGCCTGGGCGGCCGCTGTGGCCGGGACGGTACGGGGACTGCTCAGCGGAGAGCTGCTCGCAGGGCCTCGCCCAGCACCCGGGGCGCCGTCGCCAGCGACGGCCCGTACCAGGTGAGGTGCCGGCCGTCGACGAGCGCGCAGGGCAGTCCGGGGAACGCCTCGGGGCCGTCCTCGGCGGTGAAGCGGTAGGGCTCGTCCGGCAGGACCACCACGTCCGGGGCCGCGGCCCGCAGCTCCTCCAGGGGGACGCGCGGATACCGCTCGGCGTGCCCCGCGTAGAGATGGCCGACGCCGAGGCGGGCGAGCACGTCGCCCGCGAAGGTGTCCCGGCCCAGCACCATCCAGGGCCGCCGCCAGATCGGCACCACGGCACTGGTCCCCGCGGGCAGGGCGGGCGGCGCGGCCCAGGCGGCCCTGGCCTCGTCCAGCCAGCGCGGCCGGCCGGCCGCCCCGCAGGCGCGCAGCACCCGCTCCAGTTCGACGAAGGCCTGCGGCACGTCACGCACCTCGGTGAGCAGCACCTCGACGCCCGCGGCGCGCAGGGCGGCCAGGTCGGGCGCGCGGTTCTCCTCCTCGTTGGCGAGGACGAGGTCGGGGCGCAGGCCGACGATCCGCTCCAGCGCGGGGTTCTTGGTGCCGCCGATCCGGGTGACGTCCAGGTCCGCCGGACGACCGCACCAGTCGGTGGCGCCGACCAGCGTGCCGGGCAGGGACACGGCCACGGCCTCGGTCAGGGACGGTACGAGGGAGACGACACGCATCAGCGGGGCCGGTCCTCGACGGCCTCGATGTGCTCGGCGACGGCGACCACGAGCACCCGGGTCTCCGGCCCCGTGGCCCGCCAGCGATGCCGCACCCCGCCGGTGAGATAGAGGGTGTCGCCTCGGCCCAGCCGGTAGGCGCGGCCCTCCGCCTCGATCTCCACCCCGCCGTCGGCGACGTACATCAACCGGTCGTTGCGGTACTGGAATTCACGGCCGGCGTCATGGTCGCCGGTGAACTCCGAGGCGTGCATCTGGTGATGTCCGCGCACCAGGGAACGCGCCTGCGGCGCGAGGAGCCGCTCGACGTCCTCGGCGCGCACGACGTCGACGCTGCACGCCGGGTCGGCCGCCGCGAGGAGTTCGACGGCCGTGGTGCGCAGGGCGTCGGCGAGCTTCTCCAGGGAGGCGGTGCTCGGCCGGGCCCGGTCGTTCTCGATCTGGCTCAGGAAGGGCACCGACAGGCCGCTGCGTTCGGACACGACGGCGAGGGTGAGCTCCAGCGCCCGGCGACGTCGTCGCACGGCCGCACCCACGCGCAGGTGCTGTTCTTTGTGGTCGCCCATCGCTCCGGCTCCCTCCTCCGCCCGTCCTCGCTCACCGGCCGGTCACCGGCCGGTCACCGCGGCGCCGCTCCCGGTGGATTCTCCCGCGGAGCCCCCGGTGGATTCTCCTGATGACTTCTCTGCACCCTACGCATGTTCGGCAAACCGTTTCATGCGGGCGTCACATCGCCGACGCGTTGTCCGAGGTACGACCCCTCAGTTCGCGCCAGCGGACAGCCGCGCTCCGCATCCGCGTGACGCCGTTCCGTGCGTGTTCCGGGCCCTTCGGGCGACCGGGACCCCAACTCGGGGGCCCGTCCGGCCGGTTCACAGGCCCATGCGTGGCTCTGCGTGGTTGTTCAAATCCGTATGGTGTCCGGCGACGGGAAAGCCCGGCATTCCCGGGGCGGCACACGGCCGCTGCGCCGAAGGGCCGTTGTCGGTGCCTTACGGCATGATGCGAGACGTGACCGGACGACTGATGCTCCTCGACACCGCCTCCCTCTATTTTCGCGCCTACTTCGGCGTACCGGAATCCGTGAAGGCCCCGGACGGCACTCCGGTGAACGCCGTGCGCGGGCTGCTGGAGTTCATCGACCGCCTGGTGAAGGACCACCGCCCGGACCAGCTGGTGGCCTGTATGGACGCCGACTGGCGGCCGCAGTGGCGGGTCGAGCTGATCCCCTCGTACAAGGCGCACCGGGTCGCCGAGGAGCGCGAGGCGGGGCCGGACGAGGAGGAGGTGCCGGACACCCTCTCCCCGCAGGTGCCGGTGATCGAGGAGGTCCTGGACGCGATCGGCATCGCCCGCGTGGGCGTCGCGCGCTACGAGGCCGACGACGTCATCGGCACGTTCACCGCGCGGGCGAAGGGCCCGGTCGACATCGTCACCGGCGACCGCGACCTGTACCAGCTGGTCGACGACACGCGTGGGGTGCGGGTGCTGTATCCGCTCAAGGGCGTCGGCACGCTCCAGCTCACCGACGAGGCGTGGCTGCGCGAGAAGTACGGCGTCGACGGCCCCGGCTACGCCGACCTGGCCCTGCTGCGCGGCGACCCCAGCGACGGGCTGCCCGGCGTGCCCGGCATCGGGGAGAAGACGGCCGCGAAGCTGCTCGCGGAGTTCGGCGACCTGGCCGGGATCATGGCCGCGGTGGACGACCCAGAGGCGAGGCTGACGCCGACGCAGCGCAAGCGGCTCACCGAGGCACGGCCCTATCTCGCGGTCGCCCCGAAGGTGGTGCGGGTCGCGGGCGACGTGCCCCTGCCGGACGTCGACCCCACCCTGCCACGCACCCCGCGCGACCCGGTGGCGGTCGCGGAACTGGGTACTCGCTGGGGCCTCGGGAACTCTCTGCACCGGCTGCTGCTCACCCTGGGCGCCTGAGACCCGCCGACGCTCATGTGGGCCACCGGTCGGACACATGTCAGGGGGTGTAGTGCTAACTTAGGTATACCTAAGCAAGGGAACGCAGGGAGGCCGCCATGGCACTACGTCCGGCCCGCGGGGCACGGAAGCCCCACTCCGCGCAGGTCGTCCGCACCGAGCGGCTGACCCCGCACCTGCAACGCGTGGTGCTCGGCGGCGACGGCCTCGCCGAGTTCTCGGTGGGCACCCACACCGACCACTACGTGAAACTGCTGTTCCCGGCCGAGGGCGTGACCTATCCCGAGCCGTACGACCTCCAGCGCATCCGCGAGGAGTTCCCGCGCGAGCAGTGGCCGGTGACCCGGACGTACACCGTGCGGGCCTGGGACCCCGAGGCGCTCGAGCTGACCCTGGACTTCGTGGTCCACGGCGACGAGGGCCTGGCCGGCCCCTGGGCGATCCGCGTGCGGCCCGGTGCGACCGTGCGCTTCCTCGGCCCCGGCGGCGCCTACGCCCCGGACCCGACCGCCGACTGGCATCTGCTCGTCGGCGACGAGAGCGCCCTGCCCGCCATCGCGGCCGCCCTGGAGGCCCTCCCCGACGACGCCGAGGTGCGCGCCTTCGTGGAGATCGCCGGACCCGGGGAGGAACTGAAGATCGACACCGCCGCGGAGGTCGTATGGCTGCACCGCGGCGGCCGGCGCATCGGCGAGGCTCTGGTGGAGGCGGTGCACACGCTGGACTGGCCCGAGGGCCGGGTGCACGCCTTCGTGCACGGCGAGGCGAGCTGGGTGAAGCAGCTGCGGCACCTGCTGCGGGTCGAGCGGGGCGTCCCCCGCGAGGACCTGTCCATCTCCGGCTACTGGCGCCTCGGCCACGACGAGGACGGCTGGCAGGCGTCCAAGCGGGACTGGAACGCGCGGATCGAACTGGAGCAGGAGGGCGCCGCACCGGCGGCGTGAACGCGGGGACGCGGCGGCACCAGCCGCGTGTTCGTGAAGGGAAGCGGCGGCACCCGGGGAGGGTGGCGCCGCTTCGGCGTTTCCGGGGAGGGTGGCGCCGCTTCGGCGCTCTCGGAGAGGGTGGCGCCGCTTCGGCGTTTCCGGGGGAGGGTGCCGCCGCTTCGGCGTTCTCGGGGCGAGGTGGGCCGGTTCGGCGATGCGGGGCGAGGTGGGGCCGGTTCGGCGATGCGGGGCGAGGTGGGGCCGTTCGGCGATGCGGGGCGGAGTACCGCCACTGCGGTGCACCGGGGCGGGGCCGCATCGGCGATTCCGGAGCCGGGCGGGGCCGTGAAGGAGCGTTCGGAGCAAGGGCGTTGGACGAGGCCGAGGGCACTGGCGCCCAGAGGTGTCCGCGGCCACGCCCAGAGGCGTGCGCGGTCACCCGGGAGACGTCCGTCAGTTCGCGCAGCCCCCGGCGGGACAACCCCCTCGGCGCGGTGAGGACTTGGGCGCTCGGGTGACACGGACGCGTCATGCGGGTGAAACAGGGCCTCCCTAATTTCTGTCGCCCGACAGGAAATGGGTTCGCCCCGCACCTCGTCCCCGTACGACGCCCTCCCCCTCCCGCCGAAGGCAGGTGCCGCCGTGACCACCACCGCCCCATCCGACCTGCGCCCCGACCCACCGGAGCCCGGCTCCGGCCACCCAGGTGCCGACCGCTCCCTCGCCGAGTTCGGCTACCGCCAGGAGCTGCACCGCAGCCTCGGCCGGTACGCCTCCTTCGCGGCCGGGTTCTCCTTCATCTCGGTCCTGACGACCGTCTTCCAGTTCTTCGCGTTCGGGTTCGCCTTCGGCGGCCCGGTCTTCTTCTGGGCCTGGCCTGCCGTGCTCGCCGGGCAGTTGCTGGTGGCGGCCTGCTTCGCGGAACTGGCCGCGCGCTACCCGATCTCGGGCGCGATCTACCAGTGGTCGACGCGGCTGTCGAACGCCGCCTTCGGCTGGTTCGCCGGCTGGATCATGGTGATCGGCCAGATCGTGGTGGTCGCGGCGGCCGCCCTCGCGCTCCAGATGGTGCTGCCCGCCCTGTGGTCCGGCTTCCAGCTGATCGGCGACGACCCGGCACCCACCTCCCCCGACGGCGCGGCGAACGCGGCCGTCCTCGGTGTCGTCCTGCTGGCCCTGACCACCCTGGTCAACGTCCTCGACAACCGCGTGCTGTCCATGGTCAACCGCGTCGGCGTCACGGCCGAGATCATCGGGGCCGTCCTCATCGTCGTGCTGCTGCTCACCCACTCCGAGCGCGACCCCGGCATCACCTTCCACACCGGCGGCGGCGACCTGACGGGGGCGCTGCTGGTGGGCTCGTTCACGGCGGCTTACGTGCTCATCGGGTTCGACAGCGCGGGCGAGATGAGCGAGGAGACCCGCGACCCCCGGCGCACCGCGCCCCGCACGATCCTCACCGCCCTCGGCGCGGCGGGCCTGCTGGGCGGGCTGATCGTGCTGGGCGGACTGCTGGCCGCGCCCAGTCTCACCGACGGCCGTCTGGCCGTGGACGGGCTGTCCTACGTCCTCACCAGCAGCCTGGGCGACGGCGTGGGCAGGCTGCTGCTGGCCGACGTGGTGATCGCCATCGCGGTGGCCACCCTGGCGATCCAGACCTCGGCCTCCCGCATGCTGTTCTCCATGGCCCGCGACGGACAGCTGCCCTTCGCCGGCCGCCTGGCCCAGGTCAACCCGCGCACCGGCATGCCCGTTGCCCCCGCGACGGTCGTCGGTGTGCTCGCCGCGTCGCTGCTCCTGCTCAACTTCGCCTCCCCCGAGGCGTTCCTGGCCATCGGCACCACCTGCATCGCCCTGCTGTACCTGGCCTACGCGATGGTCACCGGCCCGCTGCTGCTGACCCGGCTGCGCGGCCGCCTCCCCTCGGGCGGCACGGACGAACGCGGCGCCCCGCTGTTCTCCCTCGGACGCTGGGGCGTCCCGGTCACCGCCCTCGCCGTGCTCTACGGCCTGTTCATGACGGTCAACCTGGCCTGGCCCCGCGCCGAGGTGTACGACCCTGCGGGCGGGCACTGGTACTTCCAGTGGTTCACCCTGCTGTTCCTGGGCGGCACCGTCGCCGTGGGCGCGGTCTTCCGCGCGTACCGCGGGCGGAAGGCGACGTCCGCGCCGCTCGCGGACGCGGTGCCGTTCCAGGACCGGAGCCTCGACGACGAGGTGGCGGTGTAGGGCCCGTGTCCGGGCGACGGGATGCGGGTGCCCGGCCGGGTCCCTGACCACCCGGACACTCCTGGGCGGTCGCCCGGCGACGGCCCCGGACCCGGACTCGGCTTCGGCTCCTGGTCAGTCGCCGCGCACGCGGGCGTGCAACCGCCGAGCCGATGTCCTTGTGCTCGTCCTTCGGTCAGTCGCCGCGCACGCGGGCGTGCAGGTGCATGTCGTGCCAGCCGTCGGTGTGCAGGCCCGAGCGGCGTTTGGTGCCTTCGAGACGGAAGCCCGACCTGGCGGCGACGCGGCAGGAGCCCTCGTTCGCCACGGAGTGCAGCAGTTCCAGGCGCTGGAGGCCGATGTCGTCCAGCGCCCAGCGGGACAGGGCGGTGGCGGCCCGTGCGGCGACGCCCTGTCCGCGGGCCGCCGCCGTCGTCCAGTACGCGACCTCGGCGACCCCTTCGTCGAGGCGCAGCTCCCGCAGCGCGACCCGGCCGAGCAGCCGGCCGCCGTCCGCCGCGACGACGGCCCACTGCGCGGAGTCCTCCTCCACCCAGTCGCTGATCCACTCCCCGATCCACTCCCGCACCTCCGCCACCGACTCGGCGGCCCGCAGATGCCAGCGGTGGATCAGCGGATCCTGGAAGGCCTCGTGCACCGCGGGCGCGTCCGAGTCCAGCCAGGGGCGCAGCAACAGGCCGTCGCCGGGGTCGAGCGTGGGCTGCGGCATGCCGGCGAGGGTGCCGGCGGGCACGACCGGGGCGGTGAGAAAGGGCATGATCGCCATCCTGCCAAGGGGCCGCGGCCGGCCCAACGGGTTTTACGGCCCCCGCCCACGGGCCCCACCCCGCCCGGCGGAGCTCCGCCGGGTTCCGGCGCCTCGGGGCAGGACCGGGGCGACGTAGGCTTGCCCGACCATGAGCCGTCGTCGCACTCCCCCGCCCTCCCCGCTGCCGCAGCGCGACGGCGTGGACCCGGTGCGGGTGCGCCTGCCCGGCGAGGGCGAGTGGGCCACGGTCGGCGAACACCTGGTGGACCGGCTGTCCGGCGCGGGCGCCGGGGTGGTGCGCGGGATGCTGGACGACGGGCTGATCGTGGGCGCGGACGGGCGCCCGGTGACGGCGGACGCGGCCTATGTGCCCGGCATGTACGTGTGGTTCCACCGCGAGCTCGCGCCCGAGGTCCCGGTGCCGTTCCCGGTGGAGGTCGTGTACCGCGACGAGCACATCGTCGTCGCCGACAAGCCGCACTTCCTGGCCACCACTCCGCGCGGCTCCCACGTCACCCAGACCGTGCTGGCCCGGCTCCGGCACGACCTGGGCATCCCCGCGCTGAGCGCCGCGCACCGCCTCGACCGGCTCACGGCCGGCCTGGTGCTGTTCACCGTACGGCCCGAGGAGCGCGGCGCGTACCAGACGCTGTTCCGCGACCGTCTGGTGCACAAGGAGTACGAGGCGGTCGCGCCCTACGACCCCGGTCTCGACCTCCCGCGCACGCTGCGCAGCCGCATCGTGAAGGAGCGCGGGGTGCTCACCGCCCGCGAGGTGGCGGGCGAACCGAACGCGGTCAGCCGGATCGAGCCAGCCGAGTGGCGCGGCGAGGGTCCGGCCCGCTACCGGCTGCTCCCCGCCACCGGACAGACCCATCAGCTGCGGGTGCACATGAGCGCGCTCGGTCTGCCGATCCTCGGTGACCCGCTGTATCCCGAGCCCGGCCCGCCCGTGCCGGAGGGTGACTTCCGGCGCCCACTGCAACTGCTCGCGCGCGTCCTGGAGTTCACCGACCCGGTCACGGGCGTGCCCCATCGCTTCGTCAGCGGCCGGCAGCTCGCCGCGTGGACCTCGTACGCCGACTGGGCCGGCCGGTAGCGGCCGGGGCGGCGGCCCTCGACACACCCGGGCCCTCAGGCGCCGGCCGGTCTCCGGGAGTCCGGGGTCAGTCGCCTCTCCACCACCGCAGGACCCGCTGCCACACCCCGGGCCGGCCGGCCGGGGCGGACGCCGGCTCCTGGACGGGCGTGGGCGTCGCGGGCTGGGCCTGCGGCAGGGACTGGGACGGGGACTGGGCCGCGGAGGCCTGCTGGGGAACCGCGGCCTGCTGCGGCTGCCCTGGGGTGCCGACCTGCCAGGCGGGCCGCTGCGGCGGCAGCGGCCGGATCGACGGCTTCTCCATGATGTCCTGCTGCGCCTTCGGCGCGAACTGCGTCGGCAGCGACACGAGATGCCGGGAGGCGATGGACTCGGTCCAGCGCAACTCCTCCTCGGGGATGTCGAGTTCGACGTCCGGCAGCCGCATCAGCAGCGCGTCCACGCCCACGTCGGCGATGGCACGGCCGATGTCCTGGCCGGGGCATTCGTGCGGACCGCCGCCGAAGGACAGGTGCGAGCGGTTGCCCTGCATGTTGACCGCCAGGTCGGGCCGCACCCGCGGGTCGACATTGCCCGGGGCGGGCGCGAACAGCAGGCCGTCGCCGCGCCGGATGCGCTGGCCGCCGAGCTCGGTGTCCGCCTTGGCGAAGTAGGCGAAGACGGTGCTGAACGGCGGTTCGTCCCACAGGGACTGCTCGACCGCCTCGGGCACGGTCATCTGCCCGCCGTTGAGCTGCGCGCGGAAGCGCGGGTCGGTCAGCACCATGCGGATCGCGTTGGACAGCAGGTTGACGGTGGCCTCGTAGGCGGCGTAGAGGACGACCCGGAGGTGTTGGCGGACCTCGTCGTCGGTCAGCCGGGCCGGGTGCATGACGAGGAAACTGGTGAAGTCGTCCTGGGGCTGGGCGCGGCGGCGGGTGGTGAGCCGGCCGAGGGCGTCCATGACGTAGGCGTTGCTGGCGATGGCGGTCTCGGTGCCCTTGAGCGCGTCGCGGGCCGAGTGCACGAGCCTGTCGTTGAACTCCTCGGGCATGCCGAGGACCTCGCACATGACGGCCATCGGCAGATGCTCGGCGAACTGGCTGACGAGGTCGGCGCTGCCCTCCTCGCAGAACCGGTTGACCAGCCGCTGGGTGTGGCGGTTGATGTGCCGGCGCAGGCCGCGGTGGTCGATGGTGGACATGGCGCCGGTGACCGCGCCGCGCAGCCGCAGATGCTCGTCGCCCTCGGCGTGCGAACAGATGGGCTGCCAGGCGATGTGCGGCATGAGGGGGTGGTCGGGCTTGACCATGCCCTCCAGCAGCGGGGTCCAGACGCGGCTGTCGCGGGTGTACTGCGAGGGCGTGCGCACCATGTGCAGGTTCTCGGCGTGGCCGAGCACCACCCAGATCGGCACGTCCTCGTGGAGCAGCGCGGGGGCGACGGGCCCGTGTTCCTCCCGCAGCTTCTCGTACAGCTCGCCGAGGTCCGCCGCGCCGGGGCCGTAGAGCCGTTGCAGGCCGCCGGGGCCCGTGCCGTGGGCGGGGCAGCCGGGGGGCGGGGCGGTGGCGGTGGGGTCGTCCGTTCCGGTCGGTGCTTGGGGTTCAGGCGTCACTGTGGAGGCTCCGAAGCTGGTGGATCAGGTGTCGGGGGATTCGAGGGTGGGGGCCGTACGGGTGCGGGGGAGGCGGGCGGACCCGGCGCGGTGCGGCGGTGGGTCCGGGTGCACCTGGGGGCGGGTGCGAGGGGCGGGGTGTGGAGCGGGTGCGGGGAGACGAGATGCGGGCGGGGCGGCCCACGGGTCAGACGGGCGCGCCGGTCAGGGCGAGGGCGTGCAGGAAGCGCATCAGCGTCATCAGGGCGTCCCGGCTGGAGGCTCGGCGGCGCGCGTCGATCTCCATGATCGGGATCTCGTCCGGCAGGTCCAGGGCGGTGCGCAGCTCGTCGATGGGGTAACGGGGCGCGTCCGGGAAGGAGTTGACGGCGACCACGAACGGCACGCCGCGCTCCTCCAGCCGCCCGATGACGTCGAAGCTGACCTGAAGACGCCGGGTGTCGACCAGGACGACCGCGCCGAGCGCCCCTTCGAAGAGGCCGTTCCACAGGAACCAGAAGCGTTCCTGGCCGGGGGTGCCGAAGAGGTAGAGGACCAGTTGGTCGCTGATGCTGATGCGGCCGAAGTCCATGGCCACGGTGGTGGCGGTCTTGCTCTCCGAGCCGTAGTTGTCGTCGACGCCGACGCCCGCCTGCGTCATGGTCTCCTCGGTGGTCAGCGGTCTGATCTCGCTGACCGAGCCGACCATGGTGGTCTTGCCGACTCCGAAGCCGCCCACGATCACGATCTTCACCGCGGCCTGGGCCGTGTGCGGCAGATGGTCCTCGGTGCGTGGGCCGGGGATGGTGTCAGAGCTTTTGAAGTCCATGCATCACCGCTTCGAGGAGGGAACGGTCGGCGAGCGACTTGCGGACGACGGGGACGCGCGCCTGGACCAGTTCGGCCGCCAGCATCTCGGTGAGCAGCACGGTCACCACACTGAACGGCAGGCTGAGATAGGCCGACAGCTCGGCCACGGACAGGGGGGCGGCGCACAGCCGGAGCACCGCCGCCTGTTCCGGAGTGGTCGAGGGAGACGGCTCGGCGTGCGCCACGATTAACGTGACCAGGTCGAGCTCCGCCCGTCCGCTGTCCGCGCCGCCGATGACGAACAGCCTTTCGGGGTTGGGCCGTTCGCCCTCCTTGCCGGCGGGCGGGGACGGGACGGACGTGGGCTCGGAATCGGGGTCTCGTCGTCGGCGTTGCGGAGGAGTCATACGGTTTGCCCGTTGCGTCGGGGCGGACTTGTCAGATGGGCGCCGATCCGGACGACGAGGTCACGCATCCGGGCGCTCATCATGCTGGGGTCGCAGATCATGTCGGCGAGGACGGCGAGGTAGGCGTTGGCGCCGGCCGCCATCATGTAGAAGTAGCCGCGGTCGACCTCGATGAGCACCATGTTCATCTCCCCCTCGCTGGTGGGGATCTCCTGGGCGACCGCGTTCGCCAGGCTCTGGAGTCCCGCGCAGGCCGCGGCGACCCGGTCCGCGGTGTCGGGGTCACCGCCGTGCCGGGCGATGCGCAGTCCGTCGGCGGAGAGCACCACGATCATGGCGACGCCCGGTACGCCGTCGGCGAGCTCCTTGAGCATCCAGTCGAAGTTCGCTCGCTGCTGGATCACTTGAGGTCCCCCTCGTCGTCGGCCTCGCTGCGGACCGAGTCATCGATCAGATGGGTGTATGCGGTGGGGTTGCGGGTGAACGCGGTGGGGTGTTCGCCGGGCGCGGCGACCTTCTTCAGCCCCTCCCAGAAGGCCTCGAAGGCCATGCCGGGTGCGGGCTGGCCGTCCTTCTCGCGGGCCGGTTCGGCGGCCTTGAGCTCCGCCCACTGGGGTCCGGGGTCGCGCCCCTCGCTCAGGGCGCGCTCGGCGGCGGCCTGTTCGGCCAGGCGCTGGCTGAGCGGGGTTCTGACCCGGCTGCGGCGCTGCGGCAGGCCGCCCGCGGTCCACTCCGTGACCTCGGGGACCTCGTCCTCCATGGAGACCGTCGCGGGGACACGGGGGCTGGTGGGGCGGCGCTTCTTGGGCGGCCGCTTGGGCCCCTCGAGCGCGTCGAGCGCCTGGGGCAGGGCGGTGGCCCCGATGCCGTGGGCGAGACCGACGCCGGGTTCGGTGGTCATCATGTCGCTGGGCACGATGAGCACCGCGCGGACCCCGCCGTAGGCGGAACTGCGCAGCGACACCTGCATGTTGTACGTCGAGCAGAGCCGGCCGACGACGGCGAGGCCGAGGCGCGGGCTGTCGCCGAGCTCCTGGAGGTCGACACCGGCCTTGGCGCGCTCCAGCATGCCCTCGGCCCGTGCGCGGGCCTCCTCGCTGAGGCTGACACCGCCGTCCTCGATCTCGATGGCGACGCCGGTCTGCACCTCGAACGCGGTGACATGGACCTTGGTCTGCGGCGGGGAGTAGCGGGTGGCGTTGTCGAGCAGCTCGGCGCAGGCGTGGATGACGGGCTCGACGGCGGTGCCCTTGATGTTGACCTTGGCGATGTTGTCGAGCGAGATGCGGCGGAACTCCAGGATCCGGGACATGGCGCCGCGCAGCACGCTGTAGAGGGCGACCGGCAGGGGCCACTGGCGGCTGGGGCGGCCGCCGCCGAGGACACCGACGGAGTCGGCGAGGCGGCCGATCAGCGCGTTGCCGTGGTCGATGCGCAGCAGGTCGTCGAAGACCTCGGGGTTGCGGCCGTGGTCCTCCTCCATCTCCCGCAGTTCCGCGGCCTGCTGGTGGATGATCGCCTGCACGCGCCGGGCGACGTTGACGAAGGAGCGCTGGGCGGAGTCGCGCAGGGCTTCCTCGTGGTCCACGATCCGCACCATGTGCAGGACGAGGTGGCGCTCGGCCTCACTCAGGTCCAGGTAGGAGGGGTCGATGTCGGCGAGGTCGCGCATCACCTCTCCGGGGGAGTTGCCGACGCGCAGCCGCTGGATGGCGGCGGGCACGATCTCCCGGCCGAGCCGGATCATCCGGTCGTCGTGGGCGGCGAGGCGCTGTTCCAGATACGCGGTGTGACGGGCGTGCTCGGCGCGCTGCTCGCGCAGCGTACGGCCGCGGCGCACCGCCTCGGCCCCGGTCAGGATCACCAGCAGGGTCGCGATGCCACCGCACACGGCGACCGCGTCCTGCGCCGGCCGCGCGACGAGTGCGACGGCGGCGCCGGTTGCCACCGCCATCACTATCGCGGGGAGCAACAGCACGCGAGCGAAGGGGAGTTCGCGGCGTACGGGTGGGGTCTGGACACTCACCATGTGGGCCCTCTGAAACGAATCGGCTGGTACGCGGGGGTGCTGGCAGCGGGGTACGTCAGGGAACTGTCGGGATCTGAGGGAGTTTTGGGAACAAGCGCACGAATTCACCTCAACTCGGCGCGCTGCGGGCGAGCTTAGTCCGACCGGATCATCGCCGTGTCATATTCCGCAAGCGCCTGAAATGACGCCTGGGACAGGAGTACGCTCGGCCCCATTTGCACGCTGAGACTACGGTCGCACACGCTCCGTAGCGGGGTACAGACATGCGAAGATGACTCACCGTAACGAGTGAACGGGCCCCTGGGGCCCACCGGGAGCCCGCCCGGCGAAGCCCGCCGGGCCACTCCCCACGCCCCCGAGTCACTCCCCACGACCCGCCGGGCCACTCCACCACATCCCCGGGCCACTCCCCCACGACCCGCAGGAACACTGCCCCGCGTCGCTCAGCGGCATACCTTCGCCCCCCCGGCGCTCCTCGACGGCACACTTCCGCCGCCCCCCGGTGCTCCGCAGCGGCACACCGCGCCGACGCCGTCCTCAGACCCCCGCGACCCGCAGCGCCGCGTCCGCCGTCGCCGCCGCGAAGGCCGACACCGGCCGCTCCGGGTCGGAGCGGTGCACCAGGATGACGCCCTCGATCAGCCCGAAGACCAGATCCGTGCGCAGCTCCAGCTCGCTCTTGGCGAGCGCCCCGCCCGCCTCGGTCCCGGCCAGCAACTGCCGGTAGGCGTCCTTCAGTTCGGCGCGCACGGCATGGAACCCGGCGAACCGCTCGCTGCGCACCTCGGGCAGCAGGTACAGCACGCCGAGGTTGTGCGGCCCGTCGCACAGCAGCTGCACGTCGGCCCGGCACAGTTCCCACAGCCGTCGCGCCGCCGGGCTGCCGTCGTCGGCCAGCAGCTCACGCGCGTACGCCAGGGACGGCGTGACCGTCGACTCCAGCAGCGCGGCGAGGAGTTCCTCCTTGCCGGAGACGTAGTGGTACATGGACGCCTGCCGCATTCCGGCGCGCTCCGCCACGGCCCGGGTGGTGGTGGCCGCGTAGCCGTTCACCGTGAACAACTCCGCCGCGGCCGCGAGCAGTTCCTCCCGCGGTGGCAGTCCGCTCTCCGGCCGCCGCGCGGCGCGCGGCCGGCCGACGCGCCGGCCACCTGTCGTCCCCATGAGTTCGATCCTCGCACACGGCCCCGCCCGCACTCCCCGGGCCGCCGGAGCGAGAGCCCGCCGCCCGCGGACGCCACCGCGCCCCCTCCCCGGGGCCAACAGCCACTCACCGCGGCCCCACCCAACACCCACGCCCTCTCACCGCACCCTCTCCCCGGCCCCCGCCGTGAGCGCCCGGTAACGGCGCGGCAACCACAGGGCAACGCCCCCGACCCACCCCCCTCCTAATTTCTGTCGCGCGACAGAAACCGCACCGGAGCCGGAGGTCCATCCATGGCGACAGCCACCCCGCACGGAGCCCGCGCCCACGCCCGCGCCCAGGACGGCACACGCGCCGAGGCCATGCCCGTCGTCCCGGCCCGCGACTGGCCGGCCCCGCCCTGCGCGGCGGGCCACCTGGTCTGGGCCGAGACCGTGGCCGGCGGCAACTACACGCACCGCGTCCTCGCCCGCGGCACCGAGCTGCGGCTGACCGACCTGCGCGGAGACGCCTGCGCGCATCTCCTGCTGTACGCCGCCGACCGTCCCTTCGAGCGGCTCAACGTCGCCGACACGGTCAAGGTGCAGTGGAACGCCTACCTGGGCGAGGGAGTGCTGCTGCTGTCCGACCAGGGCCGTGTGCTGGCCTCGGTCGTCGCCGACACCTCCGGCCGGCACGACGCCCTGTGCGGCACCTCCACGCTCGCCCGCAACACCGCCCGCTACGGCGACGGCACCCCGCAGTCCGCCTCCCCCGCCGGACGCGAACTGCTGAAACTGGCCGCCGCCAAGAACGGCCTGGAGCCACGCGACCTGCCGCCCTCGCTCTCCTTCTTCCAGGGCGTACGCGTCACCGACGACGGCTCCCTGGACTTCACCGGCTCCGCCGGCCCAGGCACCAGCGTCACCCTGCGCGCCGAACAGGACGTCACGGTCCTGATCGCCAACGTGCCGCACCCGGCCGACCCGCGCCCCGACTACCGCAGCACACCGCTGGAGGTCCTGGCCTGGCGCGCGGCACCCACCGCCCCCGGCGACCCCCTGTGGGACGCCACCCCGGAGGGCCACCGCGCCTTCCTCGACACCACCGGATTCCTCGCCGCGAGGGGGCTCGCATGAAGACCGTCGTCCCGGCCCGCGCCGCCTGGTCCGCCGTCGTGCGCACCGGCCAGACCCTCACCGTCACCGACCTGCACGGCAACCAGGCCGTCGACTTCCTCCTCTACGACGCCCACGACACCTCGGTCCGCTACAGCGCGCCCGACACCGTCCACGCGCAGGGCAACATCTTCCTCACCACCGGCAGCGTGCTGCTCTCCAACGAGCACACCCCGCTGATGACGGTCGTCTCCGACGACGTGGGCCGCCACGACACGGTCGGCGGCGCCTGCTCCAAGGAGTCCAACACCCTGCGCTACGGCCACCACACCTGGGCCCAGCACGCGTGCGTGGACAACTTCCTCGCCGAGGGCGCCCGGTACGGCCTCGGCAAGCGCGACCTCGTCTCCAACATCAACTGGTACATGAACGTGCCCGTCGAGCCCGACGGCACCCTCGGCATCGTCGACGGCCTCTCCGCACCCGGCCTGTCCCTCACCCTGCGCGCCGAGCGCGACGTCCTGGTCCTGGTCTCCAACTGTCCGCAGATCAACAACCCCTGCAACGGCTTCGAGCCGACGGCCGTACAGATGACGATCGAGGACCCGGAACCCACGGCCCCCGGCACCCCCGGAGCGACGACCGCCGCCCCCACGACGACCGAGGGCGGCGCCGCATGACCTTCGACACCCTGCTGATCGCCAACCGCGGCGAGATCGCCGTCCGCGTCCTGCGCAGCGCACGCGAACTCGGCCTGCGCACGGTCGCCGTGTACTCCGACGCCGACCGCGGCGCACCACACGTCCGCCTCGCCGACACCGCCGTACGCCTGGGACCGGCCCCGGCCAAGGAGTCGTACCTCGACCCCGATCTCGTGCTGCGCGCCGCCAAGGACACCGGGGCGGGCGCGATCCACCCCGGCTACGGCTTCCTGTCCGAGGACGCCTCGTTCGCGCGGCGTTGCGAGGACGCCGGGATCGTGTTCGCGGGCCCGACGCCCGAGCAGCTGGAACTGTTCGGCGCCAAGCACACCGCGCGCGCCGCGGCGACGGCCGCGGGCGTGCCGCTGGCCCCCGGCACCGGGCTGCTGGCATCCCTCGACGAGGCACTGACCGAGGCGGCCCGCATCGGCTACCCGGTGATGCTGAAGGCGACCGGCGGGGGCGGCGGTATCGGTATGTCGGCATGTCGTTCCGCGGGCGAACTCGTCGGAGCCTGGGAGCGGGTGCAGCGCGTGGCCGCCGCCTCCTTCTCCTCCGCGGGCGTCTTCCTGGAACGCCTCGTGGAACACGCCCGCCATGTGGAGGTGCAGGTCTTCGGGGACGGCGACGGCCGGGTCGTCACCCTCGGCGACCGCGACTGCACCCTCCAGCGCCGCAACCAGAAGGTGCTGGAGGAGGCCCCCGCCCCGGGCCTGCCCGGCCACGTCCGCGACCGGATCGCCGGGTACGCGCGCGACCTGTGCGCCTCGGTCGGCTACCGCTCCGCCGGAACCGTCGAGTTCGTGTACGACGCCGCCCGCGAGGAGGCCTGGTTCCTGGAGGTCAACACCCGGCTCCAGGTGGAACACCCCGTCACCGAGGAGATCTACGGTGTCGACCTGGTCGCCTGGATGCTCCGCCTCGCCCGCGGCGAGCAGGACGTCGTCCGCGACCCGGGCCCGCCCCGCGGCCACGCCGTCGAGGCCCGGCTGTACGCCGAGGACCCCTCCCGCGGCCACCGGCCCGGCGCCGGACTGCTCACCCGCGTCGAGTTCCCGGCGGGCGTGCGCGTCGACGCCTGGGCGGAGACCGGCACCGAGGTGACCACCTCGTACGACCCGATGCTCGCCAAGGTGATCGCCCACGGCCCCGACCGCACCGCGGCGCTGGCCCGCCTCGACGCCGCCCTCGCCCGCACCCGGGTCGACGGCATCGAGACGAACCTCGGCCTGGTGCGCGCCGCGCTCGCCCACGACGCCTTCCTGCGGGCCGAGCACACCACGGCCACCCTCGCCTCGGTCACCGACCCCACACCCCGTATCGAGGTCGTCTCCGCCGGCACCCTCACCACCGTCCAGGACTGGCCCGGCCGTACCGGCCACTGGCAGGTCGGCGTGCCCCCGTCCGGCCCGATGGACGACCGGTCCTTCCGCCTGGGCAACCGCGCGCTGGGCAACCCCGAGGGCGCGCCGGGCCTCGAATGCACCCTCCAGGGGCCCGCGCTGAGGTTCAGTCACGCCACGACGGTCTGTGTGACGGGCGCCCCGGCACCGGTCGCGGTCGACGGCACGCCCGTCCCCCAGTGGGAACCGGTGACCGTCCCGGCGGGAGCCCTGCTGGAGATCGGCACCCCCGACGGTCCGGGTCTGCGCACCTACGTCCTGCTCGCCGGCGGCGGCCTCGACGCGCCCCCGTTCCTGGGCAGCGCGTCCACCTTCACCCTCGGCCGGTTCGGCGGACACGGCGGACGCGCCCTGCGCACCGGCGACGTCCTGCACGGCGGCACGGCCGGGCGGGGCACGCCGGTACCCGAGGCCGAACGGCCCTCCCTCACCGGCAGCTGGCGGATCGGCGCGGTCGAAGGCCCTCACGCAGCACCGGAGTTCTTCACCGAGGACGACATCCGCGAGTTCTACGCCGCCGACTGGAAGGTCCACTTCAACTCGGCCCGCACCGGTGTGCGCCTGGTCGGCCCGAAGCCGCGCTGGGCCCGCCCCGACGGCGGCGAGGCGGGCCTGCACCCGTCCAACATCCACGACACCCCGTACTGTGTCGGCGCCGTCGACTACACCGGCGACATGCCGGTGCTGCTCGGCCCCGACGGCCCCTCGCTGGGCGGCTTCGTGTGCCCGGCGACGGTCCTCAGCGGCGAGCGCTGGAAGCTGGGCCAGCTGCGGCCCGGCGACACCGTGCGGTTCACGCCCGTCCGGGCCGACGGAACGCCCCGGCCCGCCATCGTCGACGGCGGCGTACTGGCCCGCGACGGGGACATCACCTACCGCCGCAGCGGCGACGACAACCTCCTCGTCGAGTTCGGCCCGATGCAGCTGGACCTGGCCCTGCGGATGCGCGTGCACGCCCTGATGGAGGCGGTCGGCGCGGCGGAGATCGACGGCGTCACCGACCTCACCCCGGGCATCCGCTCCCTCCAGATCCAGGCCGACCCCCGCCGCCTCGACCAGGACCGGCTCCTGGCGGCCGTACGGGAGATCGCGGCGGAGCTGCCGCCCACCGACGCGCTCACCGTGCCCTCCCGCACGGTCCACCTCCCCCTCTCCTGGGACGACCCGGCCACCCGCGAGGCCATCGCCCGCTACATGGCGGGTGTACGCGACGACGCCCCCTGGTGCCCGTGGAACATCGAGTTCATCCGCCGGGTCAACGGCCTGGACTCCGTCGCGGACGTGCACCGCACGGTCTTCGATGCCGAGTACCTCGTCCTCGGCCTCGGCGACGTCTACCTCGGCGCCCCCGTCGCCACCCCGCTGGACCCACGCCACCGCCTGGTCACCACCAAGTACAACCCGGCCCGCACCTGGACCGCCGAGAACTCCGTCGGCATCGGCGGCGCCTACCTGTGCGTCTACGGGATGGAGGGCCCCGGCGGCTACCAGTTCGTCGGCCGCACCACCCAGGTGTGGTCCGCCTGGCAGCAGCGCGGCGCGTTCGAGCCGGGCTCGCCCTGGCTGCTGCGCTTCTTCGACCGCATCCGCTGGTACCCGGTGAGCGCCGACGAACTGCTGGAACTGCGCGCCGACATCGTCTCCGGCCGGTTCGTGCCCCGCATCGAGGAGGGCACCTTCTCCCTCGCCGGCCACCAGGCGTTCCTGGCCGAACACGCCGAGTCCATCGCCGAGTTCAGGGCCCGCCAGCAGACCGCCTTCACCGCCGAGCGCGACGCCTGGGAGCTGGCGGGCGAGTTCGCCCGCGCCGAAGCCGCCTCGGCGCCCCCGGCCCCGCCCCGCGACATCGACGTACCCGAGGGCGGACGGCTCCTGGAGGCCGAGTTCGCCGCCTCCGTCTGGCAGCTGAACGTGGCCCCGGGCGACACGGTGACCGCGGGACAGCCCCTGATCGCGCTGGAGGCGATGAAGATGGAGTCGAGGGTGCACGCCCCCGTGGCCGGCGTGGTGACCGAGATCCTGGCGCGCCCCGGCGACCAGGTGGAGGCGGGCACCGCCCTGCTGGTGCTCGCGCCCGCGGCAGACTGAGGAGGAACAGCCGATGTCCACCACCCTCTCCCGCGTCCACGCCGCCTACGCGCGCATCGAGGCCGTCGACCGCCCGGAGATCTGGATCGGCCTGCGCGACCGTACGGAGGTCGAGGCCGAGGCACGCGCCCTGGACGCCCGCACGGCCGCGGGCGAACACCTTCCCCTGGCCGGACGCCTGCTGGCGGTGAAGGGCAACATCGACGTGGCGGGCCTGCCCACGACCGCGGGCTGCCCGGCCTACGCCTACGAGCCCGCGGCGGACGCCCCCGCGGTGGCCCGGCTGCGGGCGGCCGGCGCGCTGGTGCTGGGCACCACCAACCTGGACCAGTTCGCGACGGGCCTGGTCGGCACCCGCTCCCCGTACGGCGCGGTCCGCAGCGCCCACGACCCGGAGCGGATCAGCGGCGGCTCCAGCTCCGGCTCGGCCGTGGCGGTGGCCCTGGGCCTGGTCGATCTCGCGCTCGGCACGGACACCGCGGGCTCCGGCCGGGTGCCGGCCGCCTTCAACGGTGTCGTCGGCCTGAAGCCGACCCGTGGGCTGGTCCCCACCACCGGTGTGGTCCCGGCCTGCGCCTCGCTGGACTGCGTCTCCGTCTTCACCCGCACCCTGCGGGAGGCGGACGAGGCGCTCACCCTGCTGGCCGCCCCGCCCCCGCCGCCTTCGGGCGCCCCGGGACCGTGGCGAATCGCCGTCCCCGGCCGCGCACAGCTCGGCGAACTCGACGAGGGCTGGGCCGAGGCCTACGAGGCTGCCGTACGGCGACTGGAGGACGCGGGCGCCCGGCTGCGCACGATCGACCTCGCCCCCTTCACCGAGGCGGCCGCGATGCTCTACGAGGGCGCGTTCGTCGCCGAGCGGTACACCGCGGTCGGTGCGTTTGTCGACAAGGTGACCGCCGCGGGAGGTGAGGGGCTCGACCCCACGGTCGCCGGGATCATCTCCCGTGCCCGGGACGTCCCGGCCCACCGTCTCTTCGCCGACCAGGCCCAACTGGCCGTCCTGCACACACGCGCCCGGACCGCGCTGGCGGACGCGGACGCGCTGCTGCTGCCGACCACGCCGGGCCATCCGACCCTCGCCGAGGTGGCGGCGGACCCCCTGGGCGCCAACGCCCGCCTGGGCCGCTACACCAACTCCACCAACCTGTTCGGCATGGCGGCGGTGGCCGCCCCGGCGGGCACGGTGGGAGGCCTGCCCTTCGGGGTGATGCTGGTGGGCCCGGCGGGCACCGACCGAAGGCTGCTGGAGATCGCCGCACTGCTGTGAGACGGCCGGGGGCGCGGGGAACCACCGGCGCCCCCGCCCCCGCCGTCGTCGGACGTCAGCCCACGGACGAGTAGGCGACGACACCCCGCAGCAGCCCCTCCACGGCCTTGCGGGAGGCCTTCACCACGCTCGAACCCTGCGGCGCGGCCGCCTGGATCTGCCCCAGCACGTCGATCACCTGCTTGCACCAGCGCACGAAGTCACCCGCGGGCATCTCCGCCTCCCGCAGCACCTCGTCGAGCCCGCTGCCGGAGGCCCACATGTACGCCGCCCAGGCGAACCCGAGATCCGGCTCACGCTGCCCGACACCCTCGGTCTGGGTGATCCGGAACTCCTCCTCCATCGCGTCGAGGCGGCCCCAGATCCGCACCATCTCGCCGAGCGCCGCCTTGGCCTTGCCGGAGGGCAGCTTCGGGGCGAGCGCGTCGTCCCCGACCCGCGCCTCGTACACCAGCGCGGACACACAGGCGGCGAGCTCCGCCGGGTCCAGGCCCTCCCAGACCCCGGCGCGCAGACACTCGCTGGCGAGCAGATCCAGCTCGCCGTACAGCCGGGCCAGCCGCCGGCCGTGCTCGGTGACCTCGTCCTCCCGCAGATAGTCCAGCTCGGTCAGCAGCGCGACGATCCGGTCGAAGGTACGGGCGATGGTGTTGGTACGGCCCTCGATGCGCCGCTCCAGCTGCGAGGTGTCGCGCTGGAGCCGATGGTAGCGCTCGGCCCAGCGGGCGTGGTCCTCACGGTCGTTGCACCCGTGGCAGGGGTGCGCCCGCAGCGCGGTCCGCAGCCGGGCGATCTCACGGTCGTCGGCGGCCTGGGAGCGCCGCTTGCGGTGCCGGTCGGGGACGATGTGCCCGGCCTTGGTGCGCAGCGCGGTGGCGAGGTCACGACGGGACTGCGGGGAGCGCGGGTTGAACGACTTGGGGATGCGCATCCGCTCCAGCGCCTCCACGGGGACCGGGAAGTCGATGGAGGCCAGCCGCTTGACCTGCCGCTCGGCGGTCAGCACCAGGGGGCGCGGGCCGTCGTGGTGGTCGAAGCCGCGATGGCCGTTGGACCGCCCCGCGGGCAGCCCGGGGTCCAGCACCAGGGCCAGCCCGGCGTACTTGCCGGTCGGGACGTGGATGACGTCACCGGGCTTGAGCCGCTCCAGGGCTACGGCGGCCTCCGCGCGCCGCTCGGCCGCGCCCTGCCGGGCCAGTTCCGTCTCGCGGTCCTTCAGCTCGCGGCGCAGCCCCATATAGGCGTCGAAGTCGCCGAGGTGACAGGTCATCGACTCCTTGTAGCCGACCAGCCCCTCCTCGTTGCGCTGCACCTGCCGGGAGATCCCGACGACCGACTTGTCGGCCTGGAACTGCGCGAACGACGTCTCCAGCAGCTCGCGCGAACGGTGCCGTCCGAACTGCTCGACCAGGTTGACCGCCATGTTGTACGACGGCTTGAAGCTGGAGCGCAGCGGATACGTACGGGTGCCCGCGAGGCCCGCCAGATGGTCGGGGTTCATGCCGCGCTGCCAGAGCACGACCGCGTGGCCCTCGACGTCGATGCCGCGCCGCCCGGCACGCCCGGTGAGCTGGGTGTACTCGCCGGGGGTGATGTCGGCGTGCTGCTCGCCGTTCCACTTGACGAGCTTCTCCAGCACCACGGACCGGGCGGGCATGTTGATGCCCAGCGCGAGCGTCTCGGTGGCGAAGACGGCCTTGACCAGACCGCGCACGAACAGCTCCTCCACGACCTCCTTGAAGGTCGGCAGCATGCCCGCGTGGTGGGCGGCGATCCCGCGCTCCAGGCCCTCCAGCCACTCGTAGTAGCCGAGGACGTGCAGGTCCTCGGTGGGGATGGAGGCGGTGCGCTCCTCCACCAGCGCGCGCACCTTCTCCCGGGCCTCGTCGTCGTTGAGCCGCAGACCCGCGTACAGGCACTGCTGCACGGCGGCCTCGCAGGCGGCGCGGCTGAAGATGAAGGTGATGGCGGGCAGCAGGCCTTCGGCGTCGAGGCGCTCGATGACCTCCGGCCGGCCCGGCGTCCACACGCGGGAACGCTGACGGCGCTCGCGCTCGCGATCGGCCTCGCGCATGGCCCGGCCCCGTCTGCGGTCCTGGTAGGAGGGCCGGCTGGCCTCCATGCGGGCCATGCGGGTCAGGTCGGGGTTGACGGCCTTGCGGTGGCCCTCGCCCTCCTCGAACAGGTCGTACATCCGGCGTCCGGCGAGGACATGCTGGAACAGCGGGACGGGCCGGTGCTCGGAGACGATGACCTCGGTGTCGCCGCGGACGGTGTCCAGCCAGTCGCCGAACTCCTCGGCGTTGGACACGGTCGCCGACAGGGACACCAGCGTCACCGACTCGGGCAGGTGGATGATCACCTCTTCCCACACGGCACCGCGGAAGCGGTCGGAGAGGTAGTGCACCTCGTCCATGACCACATGGCCGAGGCCGAGCAGGGTCTGCGATCCGGCGTACAGCATGTTCCGCAGGACCTCGGTGGTCATGACGACCACCGGGGCCTCGGAGTTGACGCTGTTGTCGCCGGTGAGCAGGCCGACCCGGTCCGCGCCGTAGCGGCGGCACAGATCGGAGTACTTCTGGTTCGACAGCGCCTTGATGGGTGTCGTGTAGAAGCACTTCTTGCCCTGCTGGAGGGCGAGGTGGACGGCGAACTCGCCCACGATCGTCTTGCCGGAGCCGGTGGGAGCGGCCACCAGGACGCCCTTGCCCGCTTCGAGCGCCTGGCAGGCCTCTATCTGGAAGGGGTCGAGGCCGAAGTCGTACATCTCGCGGAACGAGGCGAGCGCGGTGGCCTGCTCGGCAGCACGCTTGCGGGCTTCCGCGTACCGCTGGGCCGGTGAGAGGTCCTCTGTCATCGTGCTTTCGAGCGTACCGGTCCGCACTGACAACAGGACGATCATTAACCGGATCCGATGACCGGCCCCCGGCGATCTTCGCAGCTCAGGGCCGTACGACCGGCGCGCCGACCCGAGGCGCGCATCGGCTGCGGACCGACGGCCCGATATGTTCACCGGCCGGAAACGCGCGCCGCGGCAGCGGAGAGCGGCGCGGGCAGGGGCTCGGCCCCGGGCTCGGGCGCGGAGGTGAGGAGGGCCGGAAACGCGAACGCGGCCGGTGGCGCCGCGCGGGCGCCCCGGCCGCGTGCCGCGGTGGGCCGATCCGGGGGCCGCGGTCGCGGCCCGCACGGGATCAGGTGACGTCGTCGTAGCCGTTGGCGCGTTCCGTGGTGGTCTGCTCGGGCAGCGTACGGCTGGCGTTGACCGACTCCACCCGGCCGATGTCCTCGGGGGTGAGGTCGAGGTCGGAGGCCTCGTCGTCGCCGGGGCCCATGGCCTCGCGCACACGCTTGCGCCGGTCGTTGAGGAGCGAGATGCCCGTGGCGGCAAAGTAGAGCACCCAGATCGGTCCGGCCAGCGCCAGCATCGACAGCGGGTCGGTGCTCGGCGTCGCGATGGCGGCGAAGACCGTGATGCCGAGGATCATGCCGCGCCACCAGCCGAGCATGCGCTTGCCGGTGATCGCTCCGGTGAGGTTCAGCATCACCAGCAGCAGCGGCAGCTCGAAGGAGAGTCCGAAGACGATGACCATGCGGGTGACGAGGTCCAGCAGGTCGTCCAGCGGCAGCAGGTTGTCGACGCCGAAGGGCGTGAACTCGATCAGCACGTTCGCGGTCGTGGGCAGCACCGAGTAGGCGAAGTAGGCGCCCGCGAAGAACAGCGGCACACCGGTGCAGACGAACGCGTACGCGTACTTCTTCTCGTGGCGGTGCAGTCCCGGGGCGACGAAGGCCCACAGCTGGTACAGCCACACCGGCGAGGCGAGCACGACGCCGGCCATCAGGGACACCTTCAGGGCCAGGGTGAAGGGCGCCAGCAGACCGTTGATCGTGATCTGCGCGCAGGGGCTGTCCCCCTTCTCCTTCGCGAGCTCGCTGAACGAGTCGGGACACCCGACCGAGTCCAGGACCGGCTTGGTGAAGAAGTCGATGATCTCGTTGTAGAAGAAGGCGGCCACGACGGTGACGACGACGATGGCCAGCACTGCCTTGGCGAGCCGGTTGCGAAGCTCACGCAAGTGCTCCGCGAGGGGCATCCGCCCCTCGGGGTCCTTCTCCGTTTTGAAGGCAGGCTTCAGCAACCCACGTTCCCATCTCGTACGGCGGGCCGGAGGTCACCGGCCCCGCGTCAGCGCTTGGTGGAGTCCGTCGGCTCGTTGACCGGGCGGGAGCTGCTCACGTCGCCGGGAGAGGCCTGGATGACACGCTGCGCGGGGGCCTGCTCGTCGGGGTGCGGCGGGTCGGCCGGCGCGCTGGCCTTGCCGTCCTCCTTCATCGCCTTCGCCTCGCTCTTGAGGATGCGGGCGGACTTGCCGAGGGAGCGGGCCATGTCCGGAAGCTTCTTGGCGCCGAACAGCAGCAGGATGATGACGAGGATCAGGGTGATCTCAAGGGGGCCGATCTTGCCGCCGAACATATCTTTACCTTCTCACCGAGGCGTATGGGTAGGCGCTTGCCCGACCGATCGGACAAATGTCCGAACGATCGCCTTGTCAGCGATCGTAACGCTCGGGGGTGAACCTCAGGCAATCCCCGTGCGTACTCCCGGTTCGCGGTCCGGGCCTCGTTCGTCGGGCCGCGACCAGCAGCGTACCGTCCGCGCCTCGAGCCTCGACAGGGCGATACCGCCCAAAACGCGTACAGCGCCGCGACTCACAGCCGCGCTCGGCGTCCCTCACAGCGAGTCGACAGCGCGCGCCGTGCGCACCGCCACCTGCTCCAGGTCCTCGGCGGCCTGTCCGATACGCCGCGCGGACTCGGTGACCTGTCTGCCCAGTCGCTGCGCCTCCAGGAACACCCGCACCGCGAGCACCCCGAGGACGACGACACCGAGGAAACCCACCACAACCGCGAACATCGGCCAGAACATGACGTCGAGATTAGAGGGTCCCGGGGCTTCCCCGTGAGCCAGGGCCTTCCCGCCGACCGGACGTCGAGACCGGGGCCCGGGAGGCCGGGAGGCCGGGAGGCCGGGGGTCTCCCCGTCGGCCAGGGCCGCCCGTAACCGTGGTCCCCGGCCGCGCTTCGACGGAGTCGTCCGCCCCGGACAGGCCCCTAGGGCGTGTGCAGCCGCAGCGTCCGCACGCCGCCGCCGGTCAGCAGCTCCACGATCCGCTCGCCCGCGGGCTTGCGCACCGCCGCCCCGCAGTCCGGGCAGGTGAAGGAGTAGAAGGTGGTGCGGCTGGAGGCGCCGATGGCCAGGCGCAGGGCACCGGCTCCGAGCTCGAAGAGGCCCCGGCAGTCGGGGCAGCCGGCCCGGAACATCACCGGCGCCACGTTCCTCATCCCGGCGAACGCGGCCGCCACCGACATGCCCATGACTCCGGAGGACATCGACTCGCTCAAAGCTGCTGCTCCTGCCTGTCGAAGGACTCGCCGGAGAAACGCTCACCTTCGCCTGCACCGCGCCCGGCGGCCGGGCGCGGTACGTCGGCCGCGCCGAGACCGTCCCGCGCCTCCAGCCCCTCGTAGGCCGCGAGGGCCTCGGCGGCCGCGCGGCGGGCGCTGTCGGCGAGGTCGGCCGGCGCGAGGATGCGGCCGTCGGCGCCCAGGCGCAGGGCCAGCCTCTTGAGGGAGGCCGGGTCGGGGGTGCGCAGGGTGATGCGCAGACCGCCGTCGGGTAGTTCCTCGGCGCTGTCGTGCGGGTAGTACTCGGCGACCCAGCGCCCGCCCGGACCGACCTCGACCACTACCTCCGGGTCCTCGGCGGCGGGCTGCACCAGCGCCTCGGACAGGTCGCGCAGCTCGATCTCCGGCGGCGCCGACGGCTCGTCGAGGATGCGGATCTCCGCGACCCGGTCCAGGCGGAAGGTGCGGCGCGCCTCCGAGCGGCGGCACCACGCCTCCACATAGGTGTGACCGACGCTGACCAGACGGATCGGGTCGATCTCGCGCTCGGTGACCTCGTCGCGCGCCGGGGAGTAGTAGCGGATCCACAGCCGACGCCGCTCGGAGATGGCCCGGTCGACGTCGGCGAAGACACCGCCCTCGGACTCGAAGGTCACCGACAGCCGGGAACTCGCGCCCGCCACCTCGCCGGCCGCGGCCTCCACCTTGGCGGTGGCCCGCAACAGCGCCTGCCGGTCGCTCTCGCGCAGCCCCGGCAGCGTGGCCACCGCGCGCGCGGCCACCAGCAGCGCGGTCGCCTCGTCGGCGGCCAGCCGCAGCGGCTCGGCGGCGTCCGCGCCGAGCGCGGCAGGGTTGTGCCACCAGATCCGCTCGCCGTCGGTGTCGATGTCGAGCAGGTCGCCGCCGCGGAAACTGGTGCCGCACATCGGCAGCACGTCGAGGTCGGAGACCAGTTCGTCCTCGGTGATGCCGAAGGCGCGCGCGACGTCCTCCACGCGTGCGCCGGGACGTTCCCGCAGATACGTCACCAGCGACAGCATCCGCCGTGTCTGGTCGATGGCGTTCGTGGGCCTGACCGGTTTGCCTGCCACGTTCTTGCCCGCTCCCCCTCAGCCCTTGGCCACGGCACGCAGCCGGTCCACGACATCGGCCCGCAGCTCGGCGGGCTCCAGCACCACCACGTCCGGACCGAACTCCACCAGCCAGGCATCGAGCCCGTGCCCGTACGGAATCTCCAACTCGTCCCAGCCGTCCCCGAGTTCCCGCACGGCCGTGGCCTTCGCCCGAAGGGGGTACCCGGCCCCCTGACGCAGCCGGATCAGCGCGCTGCGGTCGGCGGTCTCCCCCGCCCAGCTCGCGACGGTCTCCCGGACGGTGACCACGTCCGGCACGGGCGCGGTGAAGCGGGCGGCACGGCTGCGGACCCGGCCGGTGATCCGCGACAGCCTGAATACCCGCTCGGCGCCGCGGTCCCGGTCGAAGCCGGCCAGATACCAGTGGCCGCGCCAGCACTCCAGCGCCCACGGCTCCACCTGACGGGTCTCGGGCTGGGCGGCGTTGGCCTTGCGGTACTCGAAGACGACCGGGCGGCGGTCGCGGCAGGCCAGCATCAGCGGCTCGAAGGCCGCCTCGTGCACGGGGATGCGCGGTTCCAGCGCGCCGTGCGCCTCATAGGGGTCGACGTCCTCGGGCAGGCCCGCCGCGCGCAGCTTCTGCAGTGCGCCGCTGGCCGCGCCGGCGAGGCGTGCCTGCTGCCACACCTTGGCCGCGAGCCCGAGGGCCGCGGCCTCCTCGGCGTCCAGGGTGATGGGCGGCAGCCGGTTGGAGTCGCGGCGGGCGAGATAGCCGACCTCACCGTCGAGGTTCTCCACCGTCTCGATGACCAGGCCCAGCTCGCGCAGGTCGTCCTTGTCCCGCTCGAACATGCGGTTGAAGGAGTCCTCGCTGCCCGCCGCGCCCGTCTCCGGCCGGAAGGCCTCGACATAGGCCTCGATGGAGTCCCGCAGCTCACGCTTGCTGAGCGGCCGCCGCGTCCCGAGCAGACACAGCGCCAGGTTCATCAGCCGCTCGGCCTTGGCAATGGCCATCGACGCCCTTCGCCTTCTTTTTGGTGCTTCCGACCGATGACCGTACCGCCCCGCGGTCCCCCGGCAAAAGCCGAGGGCCCATGCCCGGACAGGCATGGACCCCAGGTGATCGACTCCGGTCGGGTCAGGCGCACTCGTCGTACGACGACCGCACCACGACCGGACTCATCAGAACTCCGGTACGACGATCAGACCGAGACCAGGTCGCAGACGAAGATCAGCGTCTCGCCGGGCCCGATCTTGCCACCGGCACCACGGTCGCCGTACGCCAGGTGCGGCGGGATGATCAGCTGACGGCGGCCGCCGACCTTCATGCCCTGCACACCCTTGTCCCAGCCGGGGATGACCTGGCCGACACCGAGCTGGAAACGCAGCGGAGTGCCACGGTTCCAGGACGCGTCGAACTCCTCACCCGTGGAGAAGGCGACGCCCACGTAGTGCACGGCGACACTGTCGCCCGCCTTCGCCTCCGGGCCGTCGCCCTCCCACAGGTCCTTGATCTCAAGGTCCTTCGGGGGCTCGCCGCCCGGGAAGTCGACCTCGGGCTTGTCGATGCTCACGTCAAAAGCTCCTGCTTGTCTACGAACACAGCAACCCGCCCAGTCTTTCATCCCGCGAGGCAGGACGCCCGCGACGGGGGCCGCGACATCACATCTTGGCGAGGATGTCGACCGAGAACACCAGCGTCGCACCCTTCTCGATCCCACTGCCCTGCGGCGGGTTGTCGCCGTACCCCAGCTCCGGCGGGATCACGATCAGCACCCGGCTGCCCACCTTCTTGCCCGTCAGCCCCTGCGACCAGCCCTTCACCACCTGCTGCAGCGAGAACGACGTCAGAGCCTGACGGCTGTACGTGGAGTCGAACTCCTTGCCGTTCGACCACTGCACACCCTTGTACTGCACCAGCACCGCGTCCTCGGCACCGACCTCCGCGCCGTCACCCTCGATGACGTAGTTCGCCACGAGCTTCTTCGGCGCGTCCGACTCGGGCACCTCGATCGACGGCGCCTTGCCGTCCGTGTTCGTCCCCACCTTCGGCAGCGCCGCGTCGTCCTGCGCCACGTCCTCGCCCTTGGCGGAGCTCTTCGCGTTGAACGTCGCCTGGATGTCCACCACGAACACCAGCGTGTCCGTGCCCTTGATGCCCGCCTGCGCATTGCCCTGCTTGCCGTAACCCCAGGTCGGCGGCACCGCCATCAGCACCCGGCTGCCCGCCTTCCTGCCCGGCAGGGCGTACCGCCAGCCGTCGATGATGCTGCCCTGCGCCAGCTGGATCACCAGCGGTGTCCCACGGTCGTAGGAGTTGTCGAAGACCTTCGCCGTGGACCAGATCTGACCCAGGTAGTTCGCCTGGATGTAGTCGTTCTCCGCGACCGTCTGGCCACCGCCCGCGATCACCGTCTTCACCGCCAGCTGGTCCGACGGCTCACCCGGCCCCTTCGCCACCGTGGGCTTCTCGTCGAACTTCACACCCGCCGTGATCGCCGGCAGCGGACCGTCCACGATCTTCGGCGCCGAGGTCTTCGGCGCCCCCGGATCGGACGGCGACGGGCTGGCGCTCTCCTTGCCCGAATCGGACTTGCCGTCACCACAACCGGCGAGTGTGACCAGTCCCGCGGGAACAGCGGCAAGGATGAGAGAGCGTCGGCGCACGGTGGGGGCCTCGTAATCGAATCGATCTTCCGGATGGGCGTGCGCGCAACTCTACGGCGTGAGAAGGGCGCCGTACGAGGAACGTACGGCGCCCGTGTGGCGTTCCGGCACCAACCGGAACCCCTCACTCACATCCCGGCGATCAGCTTCTCCACCCGGTCGTCCACCGAACGGAACGGGTCCTTGCACAACACCGTGCGCTGCGCCTGGTCGTTCAGCTTCAGGTGCACCCAGTCCACCGTGAAGTCACGGCGCTGCTCCTGAGCCCGGCGGATGAAGTCGCCCCGCAGCCGCGCCCGAGTCGTCTGCGGCGGAACCGACTTGCCCTCGAAGATCTTCAAGTCGTTGCAGATCCGCGCCGCTTGGCCCTTGCGCTCCAGCAGGTAGTACAGCCCGCGACGACGGTGGATGTCGTGGTACGCGAGGTCTATCTGCGCCACCCTCGGATGCGACATCGTCATGTTGTTCTTCGCCCGGTACCGCTCGATGAGCTTGTACTTCATCACCCAGTCGATCTCGGTGCCGATCCGGTCCAGATCCTCACTCTCGATCGAGTCCAGCGTGCGGCCCCACAGCTCCAGCACCTGCTCCACCGTGCCGGTACGGATGCCACGCCGCTCGCAGAAGTCCACGGCCTTCTCGAAGTACTCGCGCTGCACCTCCAGCGCCGACGCCTCCCGGCCGCTCGCCAGACGCACCTTGCGCCGGCCCGTGATGTCATGACTGACCTCACGGATCGCCCGGATCGGGTTCTCCAGCGTCAGATCCCGCATCACCGTGCCCGCCTCGATCATGCGCAGCACCAGATCGGTCGCACCGACCTTCAGCAGCATCGTCGTCTCGGACATGTTCGAGTCGCCCACGATGACATGCAGCCGGCGGTACCGCTCCGCGTCCGCGTGCGGCTCGTCACGGGTGTTGATGATCGGCCGGGAACGCGTCGTCGCCGACGACACGCCCTCCCAGATGTGCTCCGCCCGCTGGCTCACGCAGTACACCGCACCACGCGGCGTCTGCAGCACCTTGCCCGCGCCGCACAACAACTGGCGCGTCACCAGGAACGGAATGAGAATGTCCGCCAGCCGGGAGAACTCCCCGTGCCGGGCCACCAGATAGTTCTCGTGGCACCCGTAGGAGTTACCCGCCGAGTCGGTGTTGTTCTTGAACAGGTAGACGTCGCCCGCGATTCCTTCCTCGTGCAGGCGTCGTTCCGCGTCCACCAGAAGTCCTTCGAGAATGCGCTCCCCGGCCTTGTCGTGAGTGACCAGTTCGGTCACATTGTCACACTCGGGTGTCGCGTATTCCGGGTGTGACCCCACGTCCAGATAGAGACGAGCGCCGTTCCGCAGAAACACATTGCTACTGCGGCCCCATGACACGACACGGCGGAAGAGGTACCGAGCCACCTCGTCAGGCGACAGACGGCGCTGTCCCCTGAACGTGCACGTGACGCCGTACTCGTTCTCCAGCCCGAAAATGCGGCGGTCCATGACTGAACATTACGCCCGATCCCCTGAACTGAAACGGGGTTCGGCAGCACGATCTGGATCATTTTCCGATGAAGCCGCAACGACCCCACCCCGCGCCGGAGCTGCGAGGACCCGCCCCGTCGCCACCAGGACCAGCAACGACACCGCCCCCGCGACCCCCGGAACCGCGAACCCCCACACCGTCCCGCCCCACTCCACGACCGGCCCCGCGAGCCCCGTACCCACCGACGCACCCACCGTGAACGTCGTCACCAGCCACGAGAACGCCTCCGTCACCGTCCCCCTCGGCGCATGCCGGTCCACGATCACGAACGCACACGCGATCGCCGGCGCCAGAAACACACCCGACACCGCCGCCAGCCCCGTCATCGCCACCGCACCCGGCATCAGCATCAACGGCAGATAACACACCGCCAGCAGCCCCACCAGCACCCGCAGTCGCCGCTCCGGCGCACCCGCCCACCGCCGCGCCCCGTACACCGCGCCACCCAGCAGCGCACCCAGCCCGAGCGCCGCCATCAGCCAGCCGTACACCGCGTCACCACCGTGCCCGTCCGCGTACGACATCGCCGCCACCGTGATGGACCCCAGCGCCACCCCCACGAACAGGAACGCCCCCAGCAGCGCCAGCAGCCCCGGCGAACGCAGCGCGCCCAGCCAGTGCGCCTCCCGCGGCGCCGAACGCCACGCCCGCGAAGGCCCCGACAGCACCACCGACAGCGCCCCCAGCACCCCGACGAGGTTCAGCACCAGCACCGCCGCCTGCGCCGACCACACCGACACACCCAGCGTCAGCAGCAGCGGGCCGACCGTGAACATCACCTCCTGCGCCACCGCGTCCATCGCGTACGCCGTGTGCACCTGGTCCTCACGGCGCAGCACGGAAGGCCACAGCGCCCGCAGACCGCCCTCCAGCGGCGGCGTGAACAGACCCGACAGCGCCACCGCCGCGTAGGCGAGCGCCAGCGGATCCAGCCCCGTCAGCACGAAGGCCGCCATCGCCAGCGCCGACAGCACCGCCGAGGGCAGCTGCACCCGCGGCTGCCCGTGCAGATCCACCAGCCGCCCCAGCACCGGCTGGCCCACCGCGTTCGCCACCCCGTACGCCGCCGCGAGGCCGCCCGCCAGGCTGTACGAGCCGCCCTCGGCCCGCACGAACAGCACGATCGCGATCGCCGCCGTGGCGTTCGGCAGCCGCCCCACCAGCGTCCCCACCAGCAGCCGGGCGGCGTGTCGCGCCCTGAGGATCTCCAGGTACCCCGCGGCCATGATCCGCCTCTCCGGCTGAAGTTTTACGTATAACGTCCTCCGTCATACGTACCATGTGCGCTGTTCACCCGTCCATACGACGAAGGTCCCCACCCACCCGCCACACGGCACACGACCCCCAGAAACGGAGCACCCGGACGGTGGCAACCGGCACCCCACGCCCCACCAGCCGCGACGTCGCCCAGGCCGCCGGCGTCTCCCAGGCCGCCGTCTCCCTCGTCCTCGGCGACAAATGGCGCGGCCGCGTCTCCGAAGCCACCGCCGCCCGCGTCCGCCAGGCCGCCCGGGACCTCGGCTACCGCCCCAACCTCGCCGCCCGCAACCTCCGCCTCGGCCGCACCCGCACCGTCCTCCTCGTCGTCCCCGCCCTCACCACCGAGTTCTTCGCCGGCGTCTACACCGGCGCCGCCCGCGTCGCCGCCGCCCACGGCTTCGGCCTCGTCCTCTACCCCTCCCCCGAAGGCATCGGCCCCGCCCGCGACCCCTTCGCCTCCGCCCAGGCCGCCCTCGACGGCATCATCGCCTCCTCCATGGCCGCCGACGCCCTCACCGCCCTGCGCGGCGACCAGCTCCCCCTCGTCATGCTCGACAGCGACCCCCAGGGCAGCCACGGCGCCACCACCGTCAACCTCGACATCACCGACGGCATCCGCCAGATCACCGACCACCTCGCCGGCCTCGGCCACCGCCACGTCCTCCACCTCGCCGCCGACATCCCCTCCTGGACCTTCGAGATCCGCGCCCGAGAACTCGCCGACCTCCTCACCCGCCACCCCGGCACCACCCTGCGCACCACCCGCACCCCCCTCACCATCGACGCCGCCCGCACCGCCGCCGAGACCGCCCTCGCCGCCCCCGGCCCCCGCCCCACCGCCGTCGTCTGCGACGACGACCTCCTCGCCGCCGGCACCTACAAAGCCGCCCGCCGCCTCGGCCTGCGCATCCCCGACGACCTCTCCGTCACCGGCATCGACGACCTCGGCCTCGCCACCGCCATCGACCCCGAGCTCACCACCGTCCGCCTCGACGCCGAACTCTTCGGCGAACACGGCATGCGCGCCCTCCTCGCCGTCCTCGAAGGCCGCCAGGCCGACCGCGGCGACATCCCCGTCCAACTCGTCGTCCGCGCCTCCACAGCGCCCCCACCGCGCCCCTGAGACGCCGGATGCCCCACGCCTGACAAAGGCGCGGGGCATCCCGAAACACATCCGAGGCCGACATCAGGACGGCCGACGGTCAGTGCGGCCGACGACAGTCTGTACGGCAGGCGGTCAGCTCTCCTCCGAGGAACCCTCCTCCTCGGACTCCTCCACCGCCGCACCCTCCTGCTCCAGCAACCGCTCCAGCCGACCACCCTGGATCCGCCGGAACTTCCGCTTCTGCGGCCGCGTACGGTCCAGAACCGCCACCTCCAGCCGCTCCGCCGGAATCTCCCGCTGCGTACCGTTCGACTCCCGCGACAACGCCTGCACCGCCAGCTTCAACGCCGACGCCAGACTCATCCCGTCCTCATGCCGCTGATCCAGATAGTTGCTGATCAGCTCCGCATTGCCACCGACCGCCACCGAACCGTGCTCATCCACGATCGACCCGTCATGCGGCAACCGGTAGATCTGGTCCGACTCCGGCGTCTCGCCGACCTCGGCCACCACCAGTTCCACCTCGTACGGCTTCTCCCCCACACTCGAGAAGATCGTGCCCAGCGTCTGCGCGTACACATTCGCCAGACCACGCGCCGTCACGTCGTCACGGTCATAGGTGTAACCCCGCAGATCGGCGTACCGCACACCACCGATCCGCAGATTCTCGTACTCGTTGTACTTACCGGCGGCCGCGAAACCGATCCGATCATAGATCTCGCTGAACTTGTGCAGCGCACGGGACGGGTTCTCACCGACGAACACGATGCCGTCGGCGAACTGCAGCACGACCAGGCTGCGGCCCCGGGCGATGCCCTTACGGGCATACTCCGCCCGGTCCGCCATCGCCTGCTGAGGTGAGACATAGAACGGCGTCGACACCGGTTATCCGTCCCTTTCTGTCGAAATCACTCGATCACCTTGCACAACCGACAGCCCGCTACAGCAGCGCGGCCCGCGGACCGTCCGGCTCCTGAAGCCGACGCTCCAGCACCGAACGCGCGATCTGCGAGGCCTCGTCCTCCGTCAGCCGGCGGAAACCGTCCTCCGTGATCACTGTGATGATCGGATAGATCCGGCGAGCGACATCGGGGCCACCCGTCGCCGAGTCGTCGTCGGCCGCGTCGTACAGCGCCTGCACGACCAGCGTCGTCGCCTGCTCCTCGCTCAGGTCGTCCCGGAACAGCTTCTTCATCGCCCCACGAGCGAAGATCGAACCCGAACCCGTGGCCGCGTAGCCCTGCTCCTCGGAACGCCCACCCGTCACGTCGTACGAGAAGATCCGCCCCTTGCCCCGGTCCACGTCGAACCCGGCGAACAGCGGCACCACGGCCAGACCCTGCATCGCCATGCCCAGATTCGACCGGATCATCGTCGACAGCCGGTTCGCCTTGCCCTCCAGCGACAGCTGCGCGCCCTCGACCTTCTCGAAGTGCTCCAGCTCCAGCTGGAACAGCTTCACCATCTCCACGGCCAGACCGGCCGTGCCGGCGATGCCCACCGCCGAGTACTCGTCCGCCGGGAACACCTTCTCGATGTCCCGCTGAGCGATCATGTTCCCCATGGTCGCCCGCCGGTCGCCGGCGAGCACCACCCCGCCGGGGAACGTGACCCCGACGATCGTGGTCCCGTGCGGCGCCTCGACCACGCCCTTCACGGGCGGCAGTTGCCTCTTCCCCGGCAGCAGCTCCGGCTGGTGCTCGGAGAGGAAGTCCATGAACGAGGAGGACCCAGGCGTCAGGAAGGCAGCTGGTAGACGCCCGGTGCTACGAGTGTTGGCTTCCACGCGATTCCTTCCACATATGCTGCAGCCCGCCTCATGACGTCGGGCCGATCCTTGAACTGCCCCAGCGCGGCATTACAGCTGAAGCACAGTACGCCTCGGACCCTACCCGTCTTGTGGCAGTGATCCACATGTTCCGGGAGAGCCGCCAGACAGATACAGCAGACGCCCCCTTGGGAGGCGAGCAGCTCCTCCCGCTCGGCTTCCGTCATGCCGTACTGACGCTTCAGATGACCTTGCCGCCCCTGGACGGCGCGGCACGCCTTGCAGCGCGTGGACAGACCGTCGGACGCACTCGCATTGCGATGCCACTCACTGTGCGGCTTCACCTCGCCGCACGTCCGGCAGAGCTTGTGCCCGGGCGGGACGTCGACCCTTTCCCGCACGGGCTTGCCGATGGCCTCCCGGCGGCGCCGGTAGTGCCGGGCGCTGTACTCCGCCACGCACTCCCGGCACCGCGTCTGAAGGCCATCCCGTCGATTCCTGTCGCGCGCGAACGCACTGAGCGGCAGGCTCCGCCCGCAGCCACCGCACGGCTTGTCGGGCGTTTCGTCAGCCATCCCCCGCCACCTTCACTTCGAAGGCAAAGTGACCCGATAGCCTTTACTCGCCACCTTTTTGCACGAAGCTTCGAACGAAATCCTCGGCATTTTCCTCGAGTACGTCATCGATTTCGTCGAGAACGGAGTCCACGTCGTCGCTCAGCTTCTCGTGGCGCTCCTTGAGGTCCTCGGAGGCCTGTGCCTCCGTCGCCTGCTCCTCGACCTCTTCAGTAGAGCGCGTGGCCTTCTGCTGGCCGCCGCCGGTGTCCTTGGTCGCCATAACCCTCACCCCGCTCTGTTGCCCGACATGGTCGGCAGTTCGGCTTTGCTGCCGATCGGTGATGATCAGACCCTACAAGCCGGGTCCGACATCGGCCCCGCGTTTGTCCAACGTTCCGGGGCCATCTCGATGATTCCCTCGCGCCGGGATTTCCACCCCGGTCGCGGGGTCCGGTCCAGTGGTGCTCGACCGGTGTTTCAGTTGCCCGAGAGCACCCTGACCAGCTCTTCCGCGGTGCGGCAGCGGTCCAGGAGCTCCTTGACGTGATTTCGCGTTCCGCGTAGCGGTTCCAGGGTTGGGACGCGCTGGAGGGAGTCGCGGCCGGGGAGGTCGAAGATTACCGAGTCCCAGGAGGCCGCGGCCACGTCGTCGGCGTACTGGTCGAGGCAGCGGCCCCGGAAGTAGGCGCGGGTGTCCTCGGGCGGCGAGGTCCTGGCCCGCTCGACCTCCGTCTCGTCCAGGAGGCGTTTCATGCGGCCGCGGGCGGCGAGGCGGTTGTAGAGGCCCTTCTCGGCGCGTACGTCGGCGTACTGGAGGTCGACGAGGTGGAGGCGGGCGGCGTCCCAGTCGAGGCCGTCGCGGCGGCGGTAGCCCTCCATGAGTTCGCGTTTGGCGACCCAGTCGAGTTCGCCGGCGAGGCTCATGGGGTCGTTCTCGAGGCGGGTGAGGGTGTCCTCCCAGCGGGCGAGGACGTCCTTGGTCTGGTCGTCGGCGTCGGCGCCGAAGCGTTCCTCGACGTACTTGCGGGAGAGTTCGAAGTACTCCATCTGGAGTTGTACGGCGGTGAGGGTCCGGCCGCTGCGGAGGGTGACGAGTCGCTTGAGCGAGGGGTCGTGGCTGACCTGGTGGAGGGTGCGGACGGGCTGGTCCACGGCGAGGTCGACGGCGATGAAGCCGTCCTCGATCATCGACAGGACGAGGGCGGTGGTGCCCAGCTTGAGGTAGGTCGAGATCTCGGAGAGGTTGGCGTCGCCGATGATCACGTGCAGGCGGCGGTACTTCTCGGCGTCGGCGTGGGGTTCGTCGCGGGTGTTGATGATGGGGCGTTTGAGGGTGGTCTCCAGTCCGACCTCGACCTCGAAGTAGTCGGCGCGCTGGCTGAGCTGGAAGCCGTGTTCGTGGCCGTCCTGGCCGATGCCGACGCGGCCGGCTCCGGCGAAGACCTGGCGGCTGACGAAGAAGGGCGTGAGGTGGCGCACGATGTCGGAGAAGGCGGTTTCCCGCTTCATCAGGTAGTTCTCGTGCGTGCCGTAGGAGGCGCCCTTGTTGTCGGTGTTGTTCTTGTAGAGGTGGATGGGCTGGGCGCCGGGGAGTGCGGCGGCGCGTTCGGCGGCCTCGGCCATGATGCGTTCGCCGGCCTTGTCCCAGAGGACGGCGTCGCGGGGGTTGGTGACCTCGGGGGCGCTGTATTCGGGGTGGGCGTGGTCGACGTAGAGCCGGGCGCCGTTGGTGAGGATGACGTTGGCCAGGCCGATGTCCTCGTCGGTGAGCTGGCTGGAGTCGGCGGCTTCGCGGGCGAGGTCGAAGCCTCGCGCGTCACGGAGCGGGTTCTCCTCCTCGAAATCCCAGCGGGCCCGGCGGGCCCGGTGCATCGCCGCGGCGTAGGCGTTGACGATCTGGGACGAGGTGAGCATGGCATTGGCGTTGGGGTGGCCGGGGACGGAGATGCCGTACTCCGTCTCGATGCCCATTACTCGCCGTACGGTCATGCGGCCCTCCTTGCCCGGCGGCGTCCTCGGTCGTGGGCGCCGCTCACGTACCGCTGGCGCTGGGTTGCGTGTGCGGTGCCCGTCCCCGCACTGCGCGACTCGGCGGTACCGAAGAGCCTAGAACGGCTCTGCGCTGGTGTGGAGATCATTTGCGTCTTTGGCCTGTCCGGCTGTGCCCGGAAAGCAGTCGGCTGCGGGTACCCGGTGGTGGGCACCCGCAGCCGCCCTGTTCTTACAGGTACTGCCCGGTGTTGGCCACCGTGTCGATGGAGCGTCCGGTGTCCGCGCCCTGCTTTCCGGTGATGAGGGTACGGATGTAGACGATCCGCTCGCCCTTCTTTCCGGAGATCCTGGCCCAGTCGTCGGGGTTGGTGGTGTTGGGCAGGTCCTCGTTCTCCTTGAACTCGTCCACGCATGCCTGGAGGAGGTGGGAGACGCGGAGGCCCTTTGCGTTGTGGTCGAGGAAGTCCTTGATCGCCATCTTCTTGGCGCGGCCCACGATGTTCTCGATCATGGCGCCGGAGTTGAAGTCCTTGAAGTAGAGGACTTCCTTGTCGCCGTTGGCGTAGGTGACCTCCAGGAAGCGGTTCTCCTCGGATTCCGCGTACATGTGCTCGACGGCCGTCTGGATCATGCTTTCGACGGTGGTCGTCTTGCTGCCGCCGTGCTCGCCGAGGTCGTCGGCGTGCAGCGGGAGGCGTTCGGTGAGGTACTTGCCGAAGATGTCCTTGGCGGCTTCGGCGTCGGGGCGCTCGATCTTGATCTTCACGTCGAGCCGGCCGGGGCGCAGGATGGCGGGGTCGATCATGTCCTCGCGGTTGGAGGCGCCGATCACGACCACGTTCTGCAGGCCTTCGACACCGTCGATCTCGGCGAGCAGCTGGGGGACGATGGTGTTCTCCACGTCCGAGCTGACTCCGGAGCCGCGGGTGCGGAAGAGGGATTCCATCTCGTCGAAGAAGACGATGACGGGGGTGCCCTCGCTGGCCTTCTCGCGGGCTCGCTGGAAGACGAGCCGGATCTGGCGCTCGGTCTCGCCGACGTACTTGTTGAGGAGCTCGGGGCCCTTGATGTTGAGGAAGAAGCTCTTGCCGGCGGCCTGGCCGGTGACCTCGGCGACCTTTTTGGCCAGTGAGTTGGCGACGGCCTTGGCGATGAGTGTCTTCCCGCATCCGGGGGGTCCGTAGAGCAGGACGCCCTTGGGCGGGCGCAGTTCGTGCTCCTTGAAGAGGTCCGGGTAGAGGTACGGCAGCTCGACCGCGTCGCGGATGGCTTCGATCTGGCCGCCGAGGCCGCCGATCTGCTCGTAGCCGATGTCGGGGACTTCTTCGAGGACGAGTTCTTCGACCTCGCTCTTGGGGACGATCTCGTAGACGTAGCCGGAGCGGGGTTCGAGCAGGAGGGCGTCGCCGGGGCGGATGGTGACGTCCAGCAGCGGCTCGGCGAGCCGTACCACCCGTTCCTCGTCGGTGTGCCCGAGCACGAGGGCTCGTTCGCCGTCCTCGAGGATCTCCTTGAGGGTGACGATGTCTCCGACTCGCTCGTACTCCATGGCTTCGACCACGTTGAGCGCTTCGTTGAGCATGACTTCCTGGCCGCGCCTGAGGTCGTCGAGTTCGACGCTCGGGCTGACGTTGACCCGGAGTTTGCGGCCGCCGGTGAAGATGTCGGCGGTGCCGTCCTCGTTGGCTTCCAGGAACACTCCGAAGCCGGCCGGTGGCTGTGCGAGCCGGTCGACTTCTTCCTTGAGGGCCACGATCTGGTCGCGGGCCTCACGGAGGGTGTTGGCGAGTCGCTCGTTCTGGGCGGACACGCCGGCCAGGTTGGTCTGCAGCTCGACGATCCGCTCTTCGAGAATCCTCGTGTGTCGCGGAGAGTCGGCGAGCTTACGTCGCAGGACGGCGATCTCCTGCTCAAGGTAGGCAATCTGCCCGGCGGGGTCGTCGGACCCTCGTCCCGGGCGGATGCCGCGGTTCATGTCGTCGTCGTGGGCTGCCACGGTCCTCACCTCCTCCAAGGGGAGCTGGACGCTTCCAGACCCTACCTGGGTGGGTGTCGATTGAAACCCCTAGATCACAAAGACTGTAGGGGTGTGTCCGATCTTCACCCTTGCGCTCTCCCTCACGCCAGGGGAATACCCACCGAACACGGTGGGGAAGCGGGCGGAGGTAGGGTCAAGGTGTTCAACACCCGTCAGGGCCTGGAAGGTTCCCGAAAGGTCCGGCGAAGGAAGGTGGCAGGAGAGATGACCGTGCAGCAGGACGTCGTCGGCGCCGGTGAGGCGCTGGAGGTCTGGATCGATCAGGATCTGTGCACGGGCGACGGGATCTGTGTGCAGTACGCGCCTGAGGTGTTCGAGCTGGACATCGACGGTCTGGCGTATGTGAAGAGTCCTGGGGACGAGCTGTTGCAGGAGCAGGGTGCGACGACTCCGGTGCCGTTGCCGTTGCTGACGGACGTGGTGGACTCGGCGCGGGAGTGTCCGGGTGAGTGCATCCATGTCCGCCGGGTCGCGGACGGGGTCGAGGTGTACGGGCCGGACGCGCAGTGAGGGTTCCTGCGCGTTCTGTGGCGGGTGTCTGATTTCTCACACCGTCCGGTAACCGGTGTCACACGCTGCGTGCTTGGGCGGGTGTCGAGCGCTCGAACGCGCCGTTCTTCCACTGCCATTTCACGGTGTCGGTGACGTCGGGGCAGCAGGTGGGCACCTTGGGTGAGGAGTAGCCGAGCAGGTCGGCGTGTACGGCGCCCTGGTGGACGGCGAGTCTGGTGACCTTCTGGCGGTCCTTGGGGTCGACGAGGGTGGCGACCACGCGCGCGTGTGTGTCGTCGGCGCCCTGGGTGAGGACGTAGAGGGCGTCGGGCGGGGTGCTCATGCCAGCGTCGCAGTGCGCGACGGCGACGGTCTCGGGCCGGCCGTCGCCGTCCAGGTCTCCGGCGGCTTTCCTGGCGATCACGAGTTTCACGGGACCGCAGTCCAGGGGGAAGTCGACTCCGGTGGTGGCCGGGGGCGCGGCGGCGGCCCGGGCGGTGCGGGGGTCGCTGCCGGGGGTCTGTGCGGCGGTCGCCGAGTCGGGCTGGACGACCGAGGAGAGTGCGACGACTCCGGCGAGTGCGGTCGCGGTGGCGAGCCAGTGGATGGGTCGGGTGTGCGTGTGTGCCAGTTCCGGGACGGCGGAGTGCTGCACTAGGAGTGTCTCCCGTGAGGGCTGTGCCGGTGGGGGTGGCCTGCATGGTGCCACACGTCACAGCTTGGGGGAACGGCGGGGGTGGGAGTTGTGCCGGCGGGCCTGTGGGGTGCTGGGGCCGGGGTCAACGGGGAAGCGCCGTGGCGGAGTTCCGGCTGGGTCGCGGGAACTCCGTCACGGCGCTGCGGCGTTGGAGGGGTGGTGGGCCGGGTCAGCGGCCGCCGATGCCTCCGTCGGCGTTGGGGCCGGAGTAGTCCTCGCCGTAGGCGCCCTTGGCGGGGCGGCGGCGGCGCATGGGCGGCTCGACGCCGTCGGCGAGGCGGCGGGCGGTGAGGAGGAAGCCGGTGTGGCCGATCATGCGGTGGTCCGGGCGGACGGCGAGGCCCTCGATGTGCCAGTTGCGGATCATCGTCTCCCAGGCGGTCGGCTCGTTGAAGCAGCCGATCTCGCGGATGGACTCGACGGTCCGGGCGAGCTGGGTGGTGGTGGCGACGTAGCAGCAGACGATGCCGCCGGGGACGAGGGCCTTGGAGACGGCTTCCAGGCATTCCCAGGGGGCGAGCATGTCGAGGATGACGCGGTCGACGTCGGTGTCGGTCAGGTTGTCCTGGAGGTCGCCGACGGTGAGCTGCCAGGCGGGGTGGGGGCCGCCGAAGTAGCGTTCCACGTTCTGCCGGGCGATGTCGGCGAAGTCCTGGCGGCGCTCGTAGGAGTGCAGCATGCCCTGGTCGCCGATGGCGCGCAGCAGGAAGCTGCTGAGCGAGCCGGAGCCGACGCCGGCCTCGACGACTCGGGCGCCGGTGAAGATGTCGGCGAAGGCGAGGATCTGCCCCGCGTCCTTCGGGTAGACGACGGCTGCCCCTCGGGGCATGGACAGGACGTAGTCGGGGAGCAGGGGGCGCAGCGCGAGGTAGGCGACGTTTCCGGTGGTGCGGACAACGCTGCCCTCGGGTGCGCCGATCAGTTCGTCGTGCGGGAAGCTTCCTTTGTGCGTGTGGAAGTTCTTCCCGGCTTCGAGCGTGAACGTGTAGTGGCGGCCCTTGGGGTCGGTCAGCTGTACCTGGTCCCCGACCTTGAAGGGCCCGCGCCTGCGGGCGGCACCGGTCGGTTCGGACATGTGACCAGCCTACCGGGGTTTGTGGGGGTGGCTGACCACGTGGTCGGGGTGGTGGGGGCGGTCAGGAGGGGCGGGCCATGGCTTTGACGAAGGCGCGCTCGACGTCGGCGGCGGACAGGACGCCGTAGATCTCGCCGGTGTCCTCGACGACGAGGTATTCGGTGGCGGGGGTGGCGCGCAGGGTGTCGAGGAGGTCTTCGCCGGCGAGTTCGGCGGAGACGCGCATGCCGTCGGTGAGGTCCTGGGCGAGGCCGCTGACGGCGACCCAGGGGCGGCGGTGTTCGGGGACTCCGACGATGGCGGCTTCGCGGACGAGGGAGACGGGGTGGCCCTCGGGGTCGACGACGACGAGGGCGCGGGCTCCGGCGGCGTTGGCGCGGCGGAGGGCTTCGGAGAGGGGGGTGTCGGACTGGACGGGGACGGCTCGTCTGGTGAGGGTGCGGGCGCGCAGTTCGGGGAGGTGTTCGCGCAGGCGGGCGACGCGCAGGCTGTTGCCGGCGCCGGTCCAGATGATCGCGGCGAGGATGGCGGCGAGCAGGGCGTCCATGACGGTGTCCATGCCGACGTTGTCGACGGCGTCGCTGCCGAGGAGGCCGGACTGGGTGAGCAGGGGGAGGCCGATGAGGACGGCGACGGCGAGGGCGCGGCCGACCCAGGCGGCGGCGACGGTGCCGCTCATGGGTTTGCCGGTGATCTTCCAGACGACGGCGCGGAGCATGCGGCCGCCGTCGAGGGGGAGGCCGGGCAGGAGGTTGAAGGCGGCGACGATGAGGTTGGAGATCATCAGGCCGGCCAGGAGGACACCGGGGACGGTGCCGGGTTCGACGGTCTGCATGGCGGCGTAGAAGACGCCGGCGAGGGCGAGGGAGAGGAGGGGGCCGACGAAGGCGAGCCAGAACTCGCGGCCGGGGGTCTCGGCTTCCTTCTCGATCTCGGAGACGCCGCCGAAGAACTGGAGCTGGATGCGGCGGACGGGGAGTTTGAAGCGGAGGGCGGCCACGGTGTGGGCGAGTTCGTGGATGAGGACGGAGGCGTAGAAGACGACGGCGAAGAAGAGGGAGACGAGGTAGCGGGCGCCGCCGAGTTCGGGCAGGACGCGGTCGAGCTGTCCGCCGAAGACCCAGGTGATCAGTGCGGCGACGAGGAACCAGCTGGGGGCGACGTAGACGGGGACGCCGAAGGGGCGGCCCATGAGGATGCCGCCTCCGGGTTCGCGCTGCCGCTTCGGTGGCTGGGCCTTGCCGAGGCCGGCCGGGGGTTCGGTGCCGTGCGGGTGTGCGGGGGCGCCGGGTTCGGTGTGGGCGAGGGTGCGGTGGGGGTGGGCGGCGGGCTCGGGTGCCGGGTCGGGGCGGGGGGCCGGCTTCTCGAGGTCGGGCCGGGGGTCGTGCCGGGTCGCCGGGGGCTCGGCGGAGGGCTGCGTGGGCCGGGGTTCGGGGGCCGAGGGTTGCGTGGGCCGGGGTTCGGGCGTCGCGCTCGCTGCTTCGGGGGTCTCCGGCCTGGGCTGGGTCGTCGGCTCCGGCTCGGGCTCGGTGGTCGGTTCGGGAGCCTCGGTACGTGGGGCGGGTTCCTGGCCGTCCGGTTCCTGGCGGGGCTGTGACGCCGGCTCCGTCGGCTCGCCGTCGGAGGCGTTCGTGGCAGGCGGGGGCGCGGGCTCCGTCGGCTGGGGGTCGACGGGGTCCGTGAGGGTGGAAGGCGGGGTCGTGTGGTTCGGCTGGTGCTCGGCCGTCTCGGTGTCGTCCGGCCGCGGCCGGCCGCTCCCGCCGCTCTCGTCCACGCTGTCCCCTCGTTCGAAGCGTCTTCCGCGCCTGCCGGGCGGAAGGGTCTGGGGTCGATGGTATGCGGCTCGCCCGGGACGTTCCGCCCCGGCACCCCCGGTCGCCCCCCGTCACAGCCGACCCGCGTGGCCTTCACAAGCGGCGCACTCGGCCGCCGGCTCCCGGGACTGGGTGACTGTCAGTGGCGGGCCGTAGAGTTCTATGGCATGGAGAGCAGCAGCGAGAGTGCGGAACAGGCCGGGTCGGCGGTGGGCGGCGGGGAGCCGGTGGCCGGCCCCGTGCCGGTTGTCGCGGTTCCGCTTGCCGGGGTTTCGGTCGCCTCGGGGTCGGCGCCCGCTTCCCTGTCTCCTTCGCGGGCGAGCGATTTCATGCAGTGTCCGCTGCTGTACCGGTTCCGGGTGATCGACCGGCTGCCGGAGAAGCCGAGCGAGGCGGCGACCAGGGGGACGCTGGTGCATGCCGTGCTGGAGCGGCTGTTCGACGCGCCGGCGGCGGAGCGGACGGCGCCGCGCGCCAAGTCGTTGATCCCGGGGCAGTGGGACCGGCTGCGGGAGTCGCGGCCGGAAGTGGCGGAGCTGTTCTCCGACGATCCGGAGGGCGAGCGGCTCGCGCGGTGGCTGGGCGAGGCCGAGCAGCTGGTGGAGCGGTGGTTCACGCTGGAGGATCCGACGCGGCTGGAGCCGGCGGAGCGGGAGCTGTTCGTCGAGGCGGAGCTGGAGTCGGGGCTCAGGCTGCGCGGGATCATCGACCGGGTCGACGTGGCGCCGACGGGTGACGTCCGGATCGTCGACTACAAGACGGGCAAGGCGCCGCGGCCGGAGTACGCGGAGGGCGCGCTGTTCCAGATGAAGTTCTACGCGCTGGTGGTGTGGCGGCTGAAGAACGTGGTGCCGCGGCGGCTGCAGCTGGTGTATCTCGGCAGCGGTGACGTGCTGACGTACGACCCGGTGCTCGCGGATCTGGAGCGGGTGGAGCGCAAGCTGCTGGCGCTGTGGGAGGCGATCCGGCTGGCGACGGAGTCGGGGGACTGGCGGCCGCGGCCGACGAAGCTGTGCGGCTGGTGCGATCACCAGGCGCGTTGTCCGGAGTTCGGGGGTACTCCCCCGCCGTATCCGCTGCCGGTGAGGGCGGCCGGGTCGGCCGTGGTGGAGCAGGGCAGAATGGGGCCGGACTAGCGAAGGAGACTTACGTGGCCATCCGCGTCCTACTGGTCGACGACCAGCCTCTGCTGCGTACGGGCTTCCGGATGATCCTGGAGGCGGAGCAGGACATCGCGGTCGTCGGCGAGGCCGGAGACGGGCTCCAGGCCCTCGATCAGGTGCGGGCCCTTCAGCCCGATGTGGTTCTGATGGACATCCGCATGCCGCGGATGGACGGTGTGGAGGCGACCCGGCAGATCACCGGGCCGGGGCGGGACGGCCCGGCGAAGGTGCTGGTGCTGACGACCTTCGATCTCGACGAGTACGTGGTGGAGGCGCTGCGGGCGGGGGCCAGTGGGTTCCTGCTGAAGGACGCCCCGGCCAATGAGCTGGTGCAGGCGATCCGGGTGGTGGCCGCGGGCGAGGCGATGCTGGCGCCGAGCATCACCCGGCGGCTGCTGGACAAGTACGCCACGCATCTGCCGTCCGGTGACGAGCCGGTGCCGGACACGCTGCACACGCTGACCGAGCGTGAGGTGGAGGTGCTGAAGCTGGTGGCGCGAGGGCTGTCGAACGCGGAGATCGCGGCGGATCTGTTCGTCAGCGAGACGACGGTGAAGACGCATGTCGGGCATGTGCTGACCAAGCTGGGGCTGCGTGACCGGGTGCAGGCGGCGGTGTACGCGTACGAGAGCGGGCTGGTGCGGCCTGGTGCCCAGCAGTGACGGTGCCTCCGGCGGTTTGGCGGGGGTTCTGTGAGGGGCGTTCTTGGGGGTTTGAGGGGCGTTCCGTGAGGAGGCCGGTGCGGGCTGTGTTCGGCTTGTCGCGCAGTTCCCGCGCCCCTGGGGCGTTGCAGTCCGGCGGCGCTGAGGAGTTGTGGTCCCGCGCCCCCGGGGCGTTGTAGTTCGGCGGCGCTCGGGCGGTGCAGGTCCGTTGTTCTGGAAGTGCGAAGGGCGCCCCTCTTGCTGTGAGAGGGGCGCCCTTCGGGGTTTTCAGGACTTGGACTTGTTGAGTTCCCAGAAGCGGAAGACCGTGGAGGCGTCGAGGCAGTACTCGAGGCCGTAGACGCCGTCGGCGACGACGGCGTACTGCTTGGCCTGCCAGACGGGCAGCAGGGGGATCTCGTCGGCGACGATCCGCTGGAGCTCGTCGAAGTCGTTCTCGGTGGCGGCGCGGTTGCTCTCGCCGGAGGTGCGCGGGATGAGCGTGCCGGTGATGGTCTTGTTGGTGTAGTTGTTGTCGAGGACGTTGCCCTCACCGAAGAACAGCGAGGTGAAGTTGTCGGCGTCGGGGTAGTCGGGCACCCAGCCCTTGACGTAGACGCCGTACTTGCCCGCGGCTATGTCCTTCTCGTACTGCTCGAAGTCGACGGACTTGACCTCGGCGTCGAACAGGCCGCTGCTGTTGAGCTGTTCGGCGATCGCCTTGAACTCCTGGTCCGTGGCGGGGCCGTAGCGCGACGGGGTGGACCACAGGGTCAGCTTGACCTTGTCGGTGATGCCGCCCTCGCGCAGTACCGCCTCGGCGCGGTCGCGGGAGGGGCGGGCGCCGTAGGTGTCGAAGAAGGCGGTGTTGTGGCCGTCGATGCCCGCGGGGATGATCGAGTAGAGCGGGGTGGCGGTGCCCTCGTAGACGTCGCTGATGAGGGCGTCGCGGTCGACGAGGAGGGCGATGGCCTTGCGGACGGGGAGCTGTCCGGCGACCGGGTCGTCCATGTTGAAGACCAGGTGCTGGACCTCGGCGCTGCTGCCCTCGACGACCTCGATGCCGGTGCCGTCGGAGGAGGCTTCGATGTCGGCGATGTCGCCGGCGCTGAGGCCTCGGTAGGCGATGTCGATCTCGCCCTTCTTGAGGGCGGCCTTGAGGGCCTTCTGGTCGCTGTGGAAGAACTTGAGGGTGATGCCGGAGTTCTGGACGTCGGCGGTGCCCTTGTAGTTCTCGTTGACGGTGAAGACGGCTTCGTCGTCGCCGTAGGACTCGAGCTTGTAGGGGCCGGAGCCGCTGGCCTTGCCGTCCTCGCGGAGCTTGCCGTCGTCGTACTCGCGGTGGTTGACGATGGAGCCGGCGCCGGAGGCGATCTTGCTGGGGAAGGTGGCGTCGGGGCTCTTGAGGTGGAAGACGACGGTCTTGTCGTCCGGGGTCTCGATGGTGTCGAGGCCGGGGAACATGACCGCGGGGCCGGCGTCGTCGTTGATCTTCAGCATGCGGTCGAAGGAGAACTTGACGTCCTCGGAGGTGAGGCTGTCGCCGTTGCTGAACTTCAGGCCGTCCTTGAGGGTGCACTTGTAGACGGTGGCCTGGTTGTCGGAGAAGTCGCAGGTGTCCGCGAGTTCCGGCTCGGGTGTGGTGCCGCCGTTGGGGAAGCTGAGCAGGGACTGGAAGACGTTGTTGAACAGCAGCCACGAGCCGGGGTCGTAGCCGGATGCCGGGTCGGTGGCGACGACGTCGTCGGACATCCCCATGACCACGGTGGAGCCGGAGTCACCGGCGTCACCGGAGTCCGAGCCGCAGCCGGTCAGCAGGCCGGAGGCCAGACCCGCCACGATGGGCAGGACCGGCCAGTGGTTGCGCATGTTCACGTGCTTGTGCCTTGTCGTCGTTCGCGGATTGTTCCGGACCGGCGTCCCGGTCCGGATCCCCGGGGCCGCCGTCCCGGCCCCGGGGTTCGCGAGTGCGTCAGCCGCTCATACCACGGCTGAGCTCCCACAGCTGAAGGGTCGAGGAGGAGTTGAGTACGTACGCGGTGCCGGAGATGTCGTCGCTGGTGGCGAGGTACTGCTTGCCCTGCCACAGCGGCAGCACGGGGACGTCCTCGGCGACGATGTCCTGGATCTCGGTCAGGCTCGTCGCGGCGGAGCCCCGGTCGGCCTCGCGGCGGCTCTCCGGGATGAGGGTCTTGCGGATGATGCTGTTGGTGTAGGGGGACTTGAGGAAGTTGTCGGCGTCGAGGAACGGCGCGATGTAGTTGTCGGCGTCGGGGAAGTCGGGGAACCAGCCCATGCCGTAGACGTCGTAGGAGCCCTTGCGCTGGGCGGGGACGAAGCTGTCCCAGGGGGTCCCCTTGATGGAGACGTCGAACAGGCCGCTGTCGTTCAGCTGCTTGCTCAGGACTTCGAACTCCCGCTTGGTGGCGGCGCCGTAGTGGTCGGTGGTGTAGTGCATGGTCAGCTTCACCGGGGTGCTGACGTCGGCGTCGGCGAGGAGTTTCTCGGCCTTGCTGACGCTGGGGTCTCCGTACTTGTTGAAGAACGAGTTGGAGTGGCCGGTGATGGTGGCCGGGACGAGCGAGTAGAGGGGCTCGGCCTGGACGCCGTAGACCTTGGAGACCAGTTCGCTGCGGTTGATGATCTGGGCCATGGCCTGGCGGACGGCCTTGTCGCGGACGCTGGGGGCGTCGGTGTTGAAGGCGAGGTAGCGGATCTCCAGGCCGGGCATGTCGAACAGCTCGGTGTTCTCGCCCGGGTCGACGCTGAGCTGCTGGATCTGCTCGGGGGTCATGCTGCGGGTCATGACGTCGATGTCACCGCCCTTCAGTGCGCCGTCCATGGCGGAGGCGTCCTTGAAGGAGTTCATCTCGATCTTGTCGTTGTTCAGGGTGAGAGCGCCCTTGTAGTGGGCGTTCTTGGTGAACACGGCCTTGACCATCTCGCCGTTCTCGACTTCGGCCTTGAGCGTGTAGGGGCCGGAGCCGTTCACGTCGAAGCCGTCGCGGAGCTTGCCCCTGTCGTAGTCGGCGGGGTTGACGATGCCGGCGACGGGGGTGGACAGCTTGTACGGGAAGGTGGCGTCGGCGCTGTTGAGGTGGAAGATCACCTCGCGGTCGCCCCGGGTCTCGACGGTGTCGATCGCGGAGAGGAGGGCGAAGACACCGGAGTCGGCCTTGATGGACCGGGCCCGGTCGATGGAGTACTTGACGTCCTTGGCGGTGACGGGGCTGCCGTCGGCGAAACTGAGGTCCTCGCGGAGCGTGCAGACGTAGCGCTCGTTGCCGGTGTCGGTGAAGGAGCAGCTCTCGGCGGCCTCGGGGACGGGCTCGCCCTCGCCGCGGGGCTGGATCATCAGGGTCTGGACGGTCTGGCGCAGGATGTTCCAGCTGCCGACGTCGTAGGCGTAGGCGGGGTCCAGGGGGGCGGGGGCGTCATCGGTCGCGATGAACCGGTCGGTGGTGCCGACGGCGATCGAGCCGCCGCCGTCACCCGCACCGTCGGTCCCGCCGCAGGCGGCGAGGACCGGCGCGAGCAGGCCGATGACGGCCGGCAGCACCAAAGTCTTGCGGTTCATGCTGGTGGTACTCCACTGCTGTCGTTCCGTGCTGCGCGCGAGCAAGGGGTGGTGTCGCGGGGATCACGGGAAGGGGGGTGATGTTCTCGCGACGAGATTAATGCGCGCTCGCGCGGGGGTTCGCGGTCGCCGGAGAGGGCTGTCCATCACGCTGCGATACCGGGCGTGGACACACCGAAAACCCGACAGTGGAAGGTTTCACACAAGGCCCCCCAATCCGGACACAAGGGCCGGTTACCGGGGCGGAAATCGGGGCGGACGGCACACGGCAAACACGCTGTCGAGGGGCTCCGGGGTGGCGAACCTCACATCGACAACGGCGTTCACATCAGCTGGATTTCGGCCATCCGGCCGGAGTCGACGCCCAGGTGGGAGCGGGTTTGCGGGGCCCGGCGGATTCGCCTTTGCGACCGTTCGCGACGGGGTGCGACCGGGCGTGCGCGGCGGGTCGCGGGGCCCTGCCCGGCGGTCAGGCCGCCGGGGTGAGCAGCCCGCGCAGGAAGGCCAGGTCGACCTCTTCGAGCGAGCCGACGACCGTGCGGCGGGCGGCCGGGGCGATGGGGGCCACGGAGGGTACGGCCACGACGTGGCAGCCGGCCGCCTCGGCGGCGGCGACGCCGGTCGCGGTGTCCTCGACGACGGCGCATCTGGCCGGGTCCGCACCGAGGCCGGCGGCGGCGAACAGATACGGCTCGGGGTGCGGCTTGGTCCGCGGGACCTCGTCCCCGGCGATGCTGAGGTGGAAGTGCTGGGGGCCGAGCGAGGCCAGCACCCGGTCGATGATGCGCCGGTGGGAGGCGGACACCAGGGCGGTGGGGATCTCGTGCTCGGCGAGCTCGGCGAGCAGCCGGGCGGCGCCGGGCATCAGCGGCAGGGCGCGGGAGATGCGGTCCTCGAAGCCCTCGTTGAGCCGGACGCTCAGCTCGGCGAGGGTGATGTCCGCGCCGGTCGCCTCGATGAGGAACCCGGCGCTGCGGGTCATCGGCCCACCGACCACGACATGGCGCCAGGATTCGTCGAGGGTGTGACCGAGGCCGGCGAACACCTCGACCTCGACGTCCCACCAGAACCCCTCGGTGTCCACCAGGGTGCCGTCCATGTCGAGGAGCACGGCCTGAAGGGCAGAACCTTCCGCCGTGCGGGTGCCGAGTGCGGGGACCGTGGTGGTCATCCGGCGTACCTCCTTGAGGGAGCAGCAGGCCGGCTCCCCTGCGGGAACCGGCCTGCTCGGACCGACAAGTGTACGTCTCGTATGCGGCGAGTGCCTCGTTTGATCGGCGTGCGTGAAGGGCACTCCGCCGTTACGCCGGGGGCGCTGTGGCGCGCCTCCAGCGGCCCTGTGGGACGGCGGGAGGCAGGTGTCCGGACCGCCCTCGGCAGCCGGAGGCGGCGCCGGACCGCGGAAGGCGGGTGCGGGAGACCCCGGACGGCGGAAGGCGGGCGCCGGACGGCCTCAGCGGGCCGAGGGCGGGCAGCCGGGATGCCATCCGCAGCCGGAGGTGGGAGCCGGACAGTCTCAGCGGCCGAAGGGCGGGCAGGCCGGGACGCCCTCGGCAGGCCGGGACGCCCTCGGCAGGCCGGGACCGCCCCGGACGGCCGGGACCGCCCCGGACGGCCGGAGGCGGCCCCGGAACGGCCTCGGCAGCCGGAGGTGGGCCCCGGACGGCCTCAGCGGGCGTTGAAGTACTTCGCCTCCGGGTGGTGGATGACGATCGCGTCGGTGGACTGCTCGGGGTGCAGCTGGAACTCCTCCGACAGCTGGACGCCGATGCGCTCGGGCTGGAGCAGGTCGGCGATCTTGGCGCGGTCCTCCAGGTCGGGGCAGGCGCCGTAGCCGAGGGAGAAGCGGGCGCCCCGGTACTTCAGCTCGAACATGCCTTCGATCTCGGTGGGGTCCTCCCCCGCGAAGCCGAGCTCCGAGCGCACGCGGGCGTGCCAGTACTCGGCGAGCGCCTCGGCGAGCTGGACGGACAGGCCGTGCAGCTCGAGGTAGTCGCGGTAGGAGTTGGACTCGAAGAGCCTGGCGGTCTCCTCGCCGATGCGGGAGCCGACGGTGACCACCTGGAGGCCTACGACGTCCGTCTCGCCGGACTCCTCCGGGCGGAAGAAGTCGGCCAGGCACAGCCGGCGGCCGCGGCGCTGGCGGGGGAAGGTGAAGCGGGTGCGCTCGTTGCCCTGCTCGTCCAGGATGATCAGGTCGTCGTCCTTGGAGACGCACGGGAAGTAGCCGTGGACGACGGCCGCCTCCAGCAGGTTCTCGGTCTGGAGCCGGTCCAGGAGGCCGCGCAGTCGCGGGCGGCCCTCGGTCTCGACGAGCTCCTCGTAGGTGGGTCCCTCGCCGGTGCGGGCCTGCTTCAGGCCCCACTGGCCCTTGAACAGGGCGCCCTCGTCGAGCCAGGAGGCGTACTCCTTGAGCTGGATGCCCTTGACGACGCGGGTGCCCCAGAAGGGCGGGGTGGGGACGGGGTTGTCGACGGCGACGTCGGAGCGGACGTGGCCCTCCTCGGGGCGCTCCTCGACGGCCGCGGCGGCGGTGGCGCGGACCCGGCGCTGCTTGAGCTCGGGCAGCTTGGCGCCCGGCAGGCCGCGCTTGACGCCGATGAGGGCGTCCATCAGGCGCAGGCCCTCGAAGGCGTCGCGGGCGTAGCGGACCTCGCCCTCGTAGATCTCGTGCAGGTCCTGTTCGACGTAGGCGCGGGTGAGGGCGGCGCCGCCGAGGATGACGGGGTAGTCGGCGGCGAGGCCGCGGGCGTTGAGCTCCTCCAGGTTCTCCTTCATGATCACGGTGGACTTGACCAGGAGGCCGCTCATGCCGATGACGTCGGCGCGGTGTTCCTCGGCGGCGTCCAGGATCGCGGAGACCGGCTGCTTGATGCCCAGGTTGACGACGTTGTAGCCGTTGTTGGACAGGATGATGTCGACGAGGTTCTTGCCGATGTCGTGGACGTCGCCGCGGACGGTGGCGAGGACGATGGTGCCCTTGCCGGCCTCGTCGGTCTTCTCCATGTGCGGTTCGAGGTGGGCGACGGCGGTCTTCATGACCTCGGCGGACTGCAGGACGAAGGGCAGCTGCATCTGGCCGGAGCCGAAGAGTTCGCCGACGACCTTCATGCCGTCCAGGAGGGTCTCGTTGACGATGTCGAGCGCCGGGCGGGTCTGCAGGGCCGTGTCGAGGTCGGCTTCCAGGCCGTTCTTCTCGCCGTCGATGATGCGCCGCTTGAGGCGCTCCTCGAGCGGGAGCGCGGCGAGTTCCTCGGCCTTGCCGGCCTTGAGGGACTTGGCGGTGGCGCCCTCGAAGAGGGCCATCAGCTTCTGGAGCGGGTCGTAGCCCTCGCTGCGGCGGTCGTGGATCAGGTCGAGGGCGGTGCGGACCTCCTCCTCGCTGAAGCGGGCGATCGGCAGGATCTTGGAGGCGTGGACGATCGCGGAGTCCAGACCCGCCTTGACGCACTCGTCGAGGAAGACGGAGTTCAGCAGGATGCGGGCGGCCGGGTTGAGGCCGAAGGAGATGTTGGACAGGCCGAGGGTGGTCTGCACGTCGGGGTGGCGGCGCTTGAGCTCGCGGATGGCGTCGATGGTGGCGATGCCGTCGCGGCGGGACTCCTCCTGACCGGTGCAGATCGTGAAGGTCAGGGTGTCGATGAGGATGTCCTCCTCGCGGATGCCCCAGTTCCCGGTGAGGTCGTCGATGAGCCGTTCGGCGATCTCGACCTTCTTCTCGGGGGTGCGGGCCTGGCCCTCCTCGTCGATGGTGAGGGCGATCAGCGCGGCGCCGTGCTCCCGCGCCAGCGCGGTGACCTTGGCGAAGCGGGACTCGGGGCCGTCGCCGTCCTCGTAGTTCACCGAGTTGATCACGGCGCGGCCGCCGAGCTTCTGCAGGCCGGCCTCGATGACGTCGACCTCGGTGGAGTCGAGCACGATGGGCAGGGTGGAGGCGGTGGCGAAGCGGCCGGCGAGTTCCTCCATGTCGGCGACGCCGTCGCGGCCCACGTAGTCGACGCACAGGTCGAGCATGTGCGCGCCTTCGCGGATCTGTTCGCGGGCCATCTCGACACAGTCGTCCCAGCGGGCCTGAAGCATGGCCTCGCGGAACTTCTTGGAGCCGTTGGCGTTGGTGCGCTCGCCGATGGCCAGGTAGGAGGTGTCCTGGCGGAAGGGCACGGTCTGGTAGAGGGAGGCGGCGCCGGCCTCGGGGCGGGGGCTGCGCTCGGCGGGGGTGAGGTCGCGGACGCGTTCGACGACCTGGCGCAGGTGCTCGGGGGTGGTGCCGCAGCAGCCGCCGATCAGGGAGAGGCCGTAGTCGCGGACGAAGTTCTCCTGCGCGTCGGCGAGTTCGGGCGCGGTGAGCGGGTAGTGGGCGCCGTCGGAGGTGAGCACGGGCAGGCCGGCGTTGGGCATGCAGGACAGCGGGATGCGGGCGTTGCGGGCGAGGTAGCGCAGGTGCTCGCTCATCTCGGCGGGGCCGGTGGCGCAGTTGAGGCCGATCATGTCGATGCCGAGCGGCTCCAGGGCCGTCAGGGCGGCGCCGATCTCGGAGCCGAGCAGCATGGTGCCGGTGGTCTCGACGGTGACGGAGACGATCAGCGGCACGTCGTAGCCGGCGGTGGCCATGGCACGGCGGGCGGCGACGACGGAGGCCTTGGTCTGCAGGAGGTCCTGCGTGGTCTCGACGAGCAGGGCGTCCGCGCCGCCGGCGAGGAGTCCCTCGGCGTTCTTCTGGTAGGCGTCGCGGATCGCGGTGAAGGTGGTGTGGCCGAGTGTGGGCAGCTTGGTGCCGGGGCCGATGGAGCCGAGGACCCAGCGCTGCTGTCCGGTGCGCGCGGTGAAGTCGTCGGCGGTCTCGCGGGCGATGCGCGCGCCGGCCTCGGACAGTTCCTCGATGCGGTCGGCGATGTCGTACTCGCCCAGCGCGCTGAGGTTGGCGCCGAAGGTGTTGGTCTCGACGCAGTCGACGCCGGCCCCGAAGTACGCCTCGTGGACGGAGCGCACGATGTCGGGGCGGGTGACGTTGAGGACCTCGTTGCAGCCCTCGAGGTTCTGGAAGTCCTCCAGGGTCGGGTCCTGGGCCTGGAGCATCGTGCCCATGGCCCCGTCGGCGACCACCACACGGGTGGCGAGTGCCTGGCGGAGCGCGGACGCGCGGGTCCGGCTGTCGGCGGAAGGGGTCGGCGGCACAGAGGCCATGAAGGGCTCCCTCGGGTGCGACGGCTGTCGGCTTTGCGCCCCTTGTGGTGAAGCCCATGGGGAGCTTCCCGAGGAAGGCGCACGCCGCCAGGGTAGCCGGGACCGTACGGGCGTGGTCAGGGGCGTCCACCACCCGGACGAGCGGGCGCGCGGCGGGGGTCGCTCCGGTTGGTGCGGACCCCGCAGGTGACGGGCGGCATGGGTGTGGCTCACCATGTGGCGACCGAGCGGAGCCCGACCGGCGCGCCGTGTGGCATCCGAGTGGCGAGCGAGTGGCAGCCGAGCGGCGAGCGAGTTGCCGCCGAACATTAGCGGTGGGTTGGCATCGACCGGTAGTGTTCGACATTGCCGAACGATGGACAGTGTCGAGCGGCGAGGACGCCGCACCACGACGGTGGCACCGGTGAACGACCGGGAGCGTGACAGCTCGGCGGTCGAAGGGGACGGAGGCAGGACGGCGATGGCACGGAACATCCAGTCGCTCGAGCGGGCTGCGGCGATGCTGCGTCTGCTCGCGGGCGGCGAGCGACGGCTGGGCCTGTCGGACATCGCCTCCTCGCTGGGCCTCGCCAAGGGGACCGCGCACGGCATCCTGCGCACCCTCCAGCTGGAGGGCTTCGTGGAGCAGGACGAGGCGTCGGGCCGCTACCAGCTGGGCGCGGAGCTGCTGCGCCTGGGCACGACCTATCTGGATGTGCACGAACTGCGGGCGCGGGCGCTGGTGTGGACGGACGACCTGGCCCGCTCCAGCGGCGAGAGCGTCTATCTGGGGGTCCTGCACCAGCAGGGCGTGCTGATCGTGCACCACGTCTTCCGCCCGGACGACAGCCGTCAAGTGCTGGAGATCGGGGCCATGCAGCCGCTGCACTCCACGGCCTTGGGCAAGGTGCTCTCGGCGTACGACCCGGTGGCCCACAGCGAGGCGATCGAGGCGGACCGCAAGGCCTTCACGGACCGCACGGTGTGCGAGCTGGACGCCTTCGAGCAGATCCTCGACATCTCACGCGCGCGTGGCTACGCGGCGGACGTGGAGGAGACCTGGGAGGGCGTGGCATCCGTGGCCGCGCCCATCCACGACCGGCGGCGGATGCCGGTGGGCGCGGTGGGCGTCACGGGCGCGGTGGAGCGCCTGGCGCGCGACGGTGAGCTGCGCCCCGAGCTGATCGCGGCGGTACGGGACTGTGCCCGCGCGGTGTCGCGGGACCTGGGCGCGGGCCGCTTCTGAGCCGCGCGCGCCCGGTGCGTCCGGGCGGGGCGGCGCGGGCCGCCCCGCCCTGCCGGTGCGCCGGCCGACGTGGGCCGCTTCCGAGCAGCGCTGGGTGCCGAACGGCGTGACCTCACCTTGAGCGGGGTGCCGAACGGCACCGGCGGCCCTTGAGCGGCGCGCGGACACATGACCCCCGCCCCGGGCCACCCGGTCCGCACCCGAGGCCGGTCACGGCCCCTGCGGCCCCCTCCGGAACGCCCTTTGCGACAACCCCTGCCACCGGTGCTCCGATACGGGACACCGGCCTTCGGCCTACCCTGAAATCCGGCTCAGATCGGGCATAGAGCCCGAACCCACCCAGACACCAACACAAGATCGATAAGTCCAGTCGATCAATAACGATCGAGTTTTCGATAACGGAACCCTTGACGCAGGTGTGGCGCCGGACAAGACTCCCGTCCATCGGTCGGCATTGTCGAACACCTACCGGCAATACGCGCTAAGGTGTGACAACGCCAAGGGACCGGCACTGCACAGCTCTCACCCCCGAGGGCGCAGCAACTCCCGAAGGGACTCGGGGTGCTGCTTCCCTGGACGAAGGACAAAGGAGTCGCGGGTGTCCAGCTCCGACATCTTCATCGGCGAGACCATCGGTACCGCCATACTCATCCTGCTCGGCGGTGGCGTGTGCGCCGCCGTGACGCTGAAGGCCTCCAAGGCCCGTAACGCCGGCTGGCTCGCCATCACCTTCGGGTGGGGCTTCGCCGTCCTGACGGCGGTCTACACCTCGGCGCCGCTCTCCGGAGCGCACCTCAACCCGGCGGTCACGCTCGCACTCGCGATCAAGGACAACGTCTGGGACAACGTCGCCACCTACTTCGGCGGCCAGCTCCTCGGCGCCATGATCGGTGCCACCCTGGTCTGGGTCGCCTACTACGGCCAGTTCCAGGCGCACCTGACCGACAAGGAGATCGTCGGCGGTCCCGGGGCTCAGGCCACGGCCACCAAGGCCGTCGAGGCCCAGGAGAAGGGCGCGGGCCCGGTCCTGGGCGTGTTCTCCACCGGTCCCGAGATCCGGAACGTGGTGCAGAACCTCGCCACCGAGATCATCGGCACGATCGTGCTGGTGCTCGCCATCCTCACGCAGGGCCTGAACGACAACGGCAACGGCCTCGGCGTCCTCGGCGCTCTGATCGTCGCCCTGGTGGTCGTCGGTATCGGTCTGTCGCTGGGCGGCCCGACCGGCTACGCGATCAACCCGGCCCGTGACCTCGGTCCGCGCATCGTGCACGCCCTGCTTCCCCTGCCCAACAAGGGCGGCTCGGACTGGGGCTACGCCTGGATCCCCGTCGTCGGTCCGCTGATCGGCGCTGCGATCGCCGCAGGCATCTACAACGTCGCCTTCGCCTAAGAGGGCCGCTGCGAGAGCCAGGCTTCTTCGACAAGCACATTCGAGAACAAGCACCTCGAGCTCGACAGCACGCGCCGTACGTACAGCCCCGTATCCAAGGACTCCCAGGAGTACACAGTGACCGACGCACACGCCGGCATCGCTTCCCACGGGCAAGGCCCGTTCATCGCCGCCATCGACCAGGGCACGACCTCCAGCCGCTGCATCGTCTTCGACCGGGACGGCCGTATCGTCTCCGTCGACCAGAAGGAGCACGAGCAGATCTTCCCGAAGCCGGGCTGGGTCGAGCACGACGCCACCGAGATCTGGACCAACGTCCAGGAGGTCGTCGCCGGAGCCATCGAGAAGGCTGGCATCACCCGCGACGACATCAAGGCCATCGGTATCACCAACCAGCGCGAGACCACCGTGCTGTGGGACAAGAACACCGGTGAGCCCGTCCACAACGCCATCGTCTGGCAGGACACCCGCACCGACGCCCTCTGCAAGGATCTGGGCCGCAACGTCGGCCAGGACCGCTTCCGCCGCGAGACCGGTCTGCCGCTGGCCTCCTACTTCGCCGGTCCGAAGGCCCGCTGGCTGCTGGACAACGTCGAGGGCCTGCGCGAGCGCGCCGAGGCCGGGGACATCCTCTTCGGCACCATGGACACCTGGGTCATCTGGAACCTGACCGGCGGTGTCGACGGCGGCAAGCACTACACCGACGTCACCAACGCCTCCCGCACCATGCTGATGAACCTGCACACGCTGGCATGGGACGAGAAGATCGCCGAGTCGATCGGCGTGCCGCTGGCGATGCTGCCGGAGATCCGCTCCTCCGCCGAGGTCTACGGCGAGATCACCGGCGGCAAGCTGGGCGACCTGCTCGGCGGCATCCCGGTCGCCTCCGCGCTGGGCGACCAGCAGGCGGCCCTGTTCGGCCAGACCTGTTTCGCCGAGGGCGAGGCCAAGTCCACCTACGGCACCGGCACGTTCATGCTGATGAACACCGGCGAGAAGATCATCAACTCCTACTCCGGCCTGCTGACCACCGTCGGCTACCGGATCGGCGACGAGGCCCCGGTCTACGCCCTGGAGGGCTCGATCGCCGTCACCGGCTCGCTGGTGCAGTGGATGCGCGACCAGATGGGCCTGATCTCCACGGCCGCCGAGATCGAGACGCTCGCGCTCTCGGTGGAGGACAACGGCGGCGCGTACTTCGTGCCGGCCTTCTCCGGCCTGTTCGCCCCGCACTGGCGCTCCGACGCCCGCGGTGTCATCGCCGGTCTGACCCGGTACGTCACCAAGGCGCACCTGGCGCGTGCCGTCCTGGAGGCCACCGCCTGGCAGACCCGTGAGATCACCGACGCCATGACCAAGGACTCGGGCGTCGAGCTCGCGGCCCTCAAGGTCGACGGCGGCATGACCTCCAACAACCTGCTGATGCAGACGCTCTCGGACTTCCTGGACGCCCCCGTGGTGCGCCCCATGGTCGCCGAGACCACCTGCCTCGGCGCCGCCTACGCCGCCGGTCTCGCCGTCGGCTTCTGGACCAGCACCGACGACCTGCGCGCCAACTGGCGCCGGGCCGCCGAGTGGACCCCCCGCATGGACGCGGATTCCCGCGACCGTGAGTACAAGACCTGGCTCAAGGCCGTCGAGCGGACCATGGGCTGGATCGAGGACGAGGAGTAAGAAACCCCATGACCACGCAGTCCACCCTGCAGTCCGTGCCTGCCCTGGGAACGCGCCCGGCCTCCGGCTCCCGCCCGAGCCGCGCCGAGACCCGGGAGCAACTCTCCAAGGCGTCGTACGACCTTCTCGTCATCGGCGGCGGCATCCTGGGCATCTCCACCGCCTGGCACGCCGCGCAGTCCGGCCTCAGGGTGGCTCTGGTCGACGCCGGCGACTTCGCCGGCGCCACCTCCTCCGCCTCCTCCAAGCTTCTCCACGGCGGTCTGCGCTACCTGCAGACCGGCGCGGTGAAGCTGGTGGCGGAGAACCACTTCGAGCGCCGTGCGGTCTCCCGTCAGGTGGCACCTCACCTGGCGAACCCGCTCACGTTCTACCTCCCCGTGTACAAGGGCGGGCCGCACGGCGCCGCGAAGCTCGGGGCGGGCGTCTTCGCCTACTCCGCGCTCTCCGCGTTCGGTGACGGCGTCGGTCACCTCCTGTCCCCCGCGAAGGCGGCGCAGGACGTGCCGGAGCTGCGTACCGAGAACCTCAAGGCCGTCGCGGTGTACGGCGACGACCAGATGAACGACTCGCGCATGGCGCTGATGACGGTCCGCGCGGCCGTTGACGCGGGCGCGGTCGTGCTCAACCACGCCGAGGTCACCGGCCTGCGCTTCACCAAGGGCCGGGTGACCGGCGCGGAGCTCAGGGACCGGCTGTCCGGCGACGAGTTCGGCGTCGGCGCGCGGCTGGTGCTGAACGCGACCGGCCCGTGGGTCGACCACCTGCGTCGCATGGAGGACCCGAATGCCGCGCCGTCGATCCGTCTGTCGAAGGGCGCGCATCTGGTCCTGAAGCGCACCGCGCCGTGGAAGGCCGCGCTGGCCACGCCGATCGACAAGTACCGCATCACCTTCGCCCTCCCCTGGGAGGACATGCTGCTGCTCGGCACGACCGACGAGGAGTACGAGGGCGACCCGGGCGAGGTCGCGGTCAACGACAAGGACATAGCCCAGATCCTGGACGAGGCCGCGTTCTCCATCCGCGACCAGCAGCTCGACCGTGATCTGATCACCTACTCCTTCGCGGGTCTCCGGGTGCTTCCTGGCGGGCCCGGTGACACCGCGAAGGCCAAGCGCGAGACGGTGGTGACCGAGGGCCGGGGCGGGATGCTGTCCATCGCGGGCGGCAAGTGGACGACGTTCCGTCACATCGGCCGTACGGTCATGCAGAAGCTGGAGACTCTGCCGGGCCGTCCGCTGGGCGAGGACTTCGAGCCGATCTCCTCGCTGCCGAAGAAGCTGCCGCTGCCGGGTGTCGCCAACCCGCGGGCGGTGGCCCACCGGCTGCTGACGGACCGTCCGGCGCCGGGCCCGCGGATGGGGGCGGACACCGCCCGTCATCTGGCCACGCACTACGGTTCGCTGGCCTTCGACATCGCCCGTATCGCGAACGAGAATCCCGAGCTGGCCGCGCGTGTCCACCCGGACGCGCCGGAGATCTGGGCGCAGGTCGTCTGGGCCCGTGACCACGAGTGGGCAGAGACCGCGGACGACGTGCTGCGTCGCCGCACCACGCTGACCATCCGGGGCCTTGCCACGGACGAGGTGCGTGGCGGGGTCCAGGACCTGCTCGACAAGAAGTAGGGCCGGACGAAGAGGGTCCGACGGCTGGACGGTCCTACGCAAGGAAGGAGGCGGCTCCCCGCACGGAGCCGCCTCCTCGCCGTTGTGCGGCGGTGTGCGCGGGGTGGGGCGCGAGGGGGATCCTGTGATCGTTCCGGGGTGTCCGGGGGTGGTGAACGGGGCAGTGATCCGTTCACTCCCCCGTGCAAGGGGGCTGCGGGCGCCCCCGCCGAACGCCGTAAGGTTGGGACGTCAAGCGAGGGCACGTCGGAAGGAGGCGCTGGGTGATCGAGCTGGAGGGAGTTCCCGAGCTGATCGACCCAGTCATGGTGGCCGCGTTCGAGGGCTGGAACGACGCCGGCGACGCGGCCTCCGCCGCGGTCGCGCATCTGGAACGGGAGTGGAAGGGCGAGGTGTTCGCGGCGCTGGACGCCGAGGACTACTACGACTTCCAGGTGAACCGCCCCACGGTGTTCATGGACGCCGGTGTGCGCAAGATCACTTGGCCGACGACAAGGTTGTCGGTCGTGCGGGTCGGCGGTGACAAACCGCGTGACCTGGTGCTGGTGCGCGGCATCGAACCGTCCATGCGGTGGCGCTCGTTCTGCAACGAACTGCTCGGCTTCGCGCACGAACTCGGCGTGGAGCTGGTGGTGATCCTGGGCGCCCTGCTCGGCGACACCCCGCACACCCGTCCCGTCCCGATCAGCGGCACCACGTCCGACCCGGACCTGGCCCGCCGGATGGATCTGGAGGAGACCAAGTACGAGGGCCCGACGGGCATCGTGGGTGTGCTCCAGGAGGCGTGCACGCACGCGGGGGTGCCCGCGGTGTCGCTGTGGGCGGCGGTGCCGCACTACGTGTCGCAGCCGCCGAACCCGAAGGCGACGCTGGCGCTGCTGAACCGTCTGGAGGACCTGATCGACGTGCGTATCCCGCTGGGCGAGCTGCCCGAGGACGCGCGCGCCTGGCAGACGGGGGTGGACCAGCTGGCCGCCGAGGACAGCGAGGTCGCCGAGTACGTGCAGACGCTGGAGGAGGCGCGGGACACCGCGGATCTGCCGGAGGCGTCGGGCGAGGCGATCGCCCGGGAGTTCGAGCGGTATCTGCGGCGCCGGGACGGCGGCGGCTCGCCGGGCGGTCACGCCACGGACGGTGAGGGCTCGCCCTACCGCCGGGACAGCTCCGGTGAGCGGACCCGGCCGCCGAAGCCGCCGAAGCCCGGTACGGACGACGGGGACACGGCGGAGGAGTGACGTCCAGGAGGGGGCGGTGCACTGCGCACCGCCCCCTCGTGCGTGTCAGTCGGGCACGGCGATCACGTCGTACGTCGTCCCGGGCGTCGGCGGGGTGGTGAAGCGGGCGTTGGGCAGATAGAGGCGGCCCCCGTGGGCGGCCACGGTGGACGGCACGTCGAAGCGGGGGTCGGTGATACGGCGCCGGAAGACGCCGCTGCCGCCGTCGGGGGCGAGGGTGAACACGTCGATCGCGTTCTGCCGGTTCTGCACGACGTAGAGGGTGCGGCCGATGCGCAGCAGACCGTCGCCGTTGGTGAGGGGGGCCGCGTTCCCGAGGTCCACCAGCCGGGTGACGCCGGTGCGCGGGTCGACGCGGTGCAGGACGCCCACCCCGGCCTGGACGACCAGCAGCGCGGAACCGTCCGGGGTGCTGGTGACGCCGTTGGCGTTGACGACCTCGCCGGGTGTCTGCCGCCAGTCGCCGCTCAAGGGGAGCCGGACGACGTCGTCCGCGTCCGGCAGCGCGCCCGCCGGGCCGAGCGGCAGGACGTACAGGGTGGGCTGGTAGGAGTCGCTGAACCAGGCGGCGCGCCGGGTGAGGTACACGTCGTTGACGAAGGTCGGTGTCCGGTCGGCCAGTGCGTAGGCGGCGACGGTCTCGCCGGTGCGCGTGTCGACGACCCGTGCGCCCTGGCCGCGGCCGCAGACGAAGAGCCGGCCCCTGCCGTCGATCTTCAGGCCGACCGCCGACGTGCCTGGGCCTGGCGCGATGATCCCGCCCCGGCCGGTGCGCAGGTCGGCGCGGTAGATGGAGCCGTCGCCGAGGGAGCCGAGGTAGGCGTGGCGGCCGGCGATGGTGATGCCCTCGGGGCGGAAGCCGTCGGGCAGGGGGACGACGGTCGGCCAGGGGGCGGCCTGGGCGGGGGTGCCGACGACGACGGCTCCCGCCGCGGCGGCGCCCGCGGTGAGGAGTCCGCGGCGGCTGAGGTGACGTTGTGCGAAGGAACCGTGTGTGACGGCCACGGGTCGTCCTTCCGCGAGAGGGACCGGCAGTTGTCCGGTCTGACGGTCGACTACCCGCCCACTCCATCACAGCGGCCGCCGGGCCGCCGCCCCCGACAGCGTTCGGGGGAAGGGACAGGGGAAAGGAAGAGGGGCGCTTCCCCCGGACGGGAGGAAGCGCCCCTGTTCTCGTTCTCGGTACCGGGGTGCCTACAGGGCCACGCCCAGCAGGGCGTCCACCGCGCGGGAGACGACGCCGGGCGCGCCGATGTCGGTGCCGCCGCGCTCTTCCTGGAGGGCGACCCAGCGGTCGACGGCGGCGAGCGCGGCCGGGGCGTCGAGGTCGTTCGCGAGGGCGTCGCGGATCTTCTCGACGAGGGCGTCGGCGGCGGGGCCGTCGGGCCGGGAGACGGCGGCGCGCCAGCGGCCGAGGCGGTCGACGGCGTCCTGGAGGACCTGGTCGGTCCACTCCCAGTCGGCGCGGTAGTGGTGGGCGAGGAGGCTGAGCCGGATGGCGGCCGGGTCGACGCCCTCGCGGCGCAGGGCCGAGACGAAGACGAGGTTGCCCTTGGACTTGGACATCTTCTCGCCGTGCAGGGCGACCATGCCGGCGTGGACGTAGGCCTTGGCCATGGGGAACTCGCCGGTGAGCACCTGGGCGTGGGAGGCGCCCATCTCGTGGTGCGGGAAGGCGAGGTCGGAGCCGCCGCCCTGGACGTCGAAGCCCATGCCGAGGTGGTCGAGGGCGATGGCGACGCACTCGATGTGCCAGCCGGGGCGGCCGCGGCCGAGGGAGGCGCCGTCCCAGCTGGGCTCGCCCTCGCGGGCGGTCATCCACAGCATCGGGTCGAGCGGGTTCTTCTTGCCGGGGCGGTCGGGGTCGCCGCCGCGCTCGGCGGACAGCAGCCGCATGGCGGCGGCGTCGAGGTGGGAGACCTGCCCGAAGTGGGGGTCGGCCTCGACGGAGAAGTAGATGTCGCCGTCGAGCTCGTAGGCGGCGCCCATGTCACGCAGGCGTTCGACCAGGGGGACGATGCCGGGTATGGCCTCCACCGCGCCTATGTAGTGCCGCGGCGGCAGCATCCGCAGGGCGGTCATGTCCTCGCGGAAGAGGGCCGTCTCCTTCTCGGCGAGGGCGACCCAGTCGACGTCGTCGCGCAGGGCCCGCTCGAGGAGCGGGTCGTCGACGTCGGTGACGTTCTGGACGTAGTGGACCTGCCGCTTGGTGTCCAGCCAGACCCGCTGGACGAGGTCGAACGCGTTGTAGGTCGCCGCGTGCCCCATGTGGGTGGCGTCGTACGGCGTGATGCCGCAGACGTAGATGCGGGCGACGGGACCGGGCTCCAGGGTGACGAGCTCACCGGTCGCGGTGTCGTGGATCCTCAGGTCGCGGCCCTGACCAGGCAGGGCGGGGACCTCGGAAGCGGGCCAGGCATGCATGTCCTGAGCCTAACCGGACTGGAGTTCCGGATACGAACCGGATGACGCCAGGTTGGCCGGGAAGGCGGTCTTGTCCCGGGCCGCGCCGTGTGCTCACACCGGCGGCCACGGTATGGCCGGCCACTCCCCCGTGGGCTCGGGGTGCTTTCCGGAGGCCAGGAGGGCGTCGACCCGCGCGCGGGTGGCGTCGATCTCGGCGGGGGTGATCAGGGGGGTGAGGCGCAGGGTGAGGGGTCCGTCGGGCGTGAGGGCCTTCTCGAGCCCTTTCAGGACGGTGACGGCCTCCTCGGTGAGGGGCTCGCCGGCCCAGCCCCACAGCAGGGTGCGCAGCTTGTTCTCGGCGTGGAAGGAGACGCCGTGGTCGATGCCGTAGAGGTGGCCGTCGCCGGTGGGGAGGAGGTGGCCGCCCTTGCGGTCAGCGTTGTTGATCACGGCGTCGAGGACGGCGAGGCGGCGCAGCCGTTCGTCGTCGGCGTGCACGAGCAGGGCGGTGCGGTCCTCGCCGACGTCGGCGAGGCCGATGGCCTTCCAGCCGGGTCCCGGTTCCTCGCCGTCGACCAGGGCGAGCAGTTCGGGGGCGGTGGCGCCTTCGGGTGCCTCGATCCAGAGCTGGACCATGCCCCGGCCGTAGGGGCCGTCGCGCAGGACGGTGGGCGGGACCAGGTGCCAGCCGGTGGCCTCGGAGACCTCGTAGGCGGCGAGCTCGCGCTGGGCGAGGGTGCCGTCGGGGAAATCCCACAGGGGGCGTTCCCCGGCGACGGGTTTGTAGACGCAGGCGGCTTCCCCGCCGTCGTGGGTGAGCGTGCAGTACAGGGCCGCGTTGGAGGCCTCGCGCAGGCGTCCGCGCACGGTCAGCTCGCCCTCGGCGAGCAGGTCCGCCGGTGTCATGCTCCGCGGCGGTATCCGTTCTGGCGCGGACATACGTGTCCTTCCGGGTCGAGCGGCAGGCTGCACAACGGGCAGGGCGGCCGGCCGGCGTTGACTACGTCGAGGGCGCGCTTGGCGAAGGCGCGGGCCTGTGTTCCGGTGAGGCGTACCCGGAGCATCGGGGGGCCGTTCTCCTCGTCCTGGAGGAGTCTCTCCTCGGCCTCGGCGAGGTCCTCGTCGGTGTCGGCCTCGAGCTCGACCAGGGCCTGCGCCTCGACGATCATGCGCTGTTCCTCGCCGTCCCAGGCGAGGGCCATGGTGCCGACGCGGAACTCCTCCTCGATGGGGGTGTCCAGCGGGTCGGTGTCGGAGATCTCGGTGGGGGCCATGGCGGGGACGGAGGCGCTGCCCCCGCTGCGGCGTACGACCTCGTCGAGCAGTTCGTCCATGCGTTCGGCGAGCGCGGCGACCTGGGTCTTCTCCAGGGCCACGCTGGTCACCCGGGAGCCGGCGGTGGCCTGGAGGAAGAACGTACGGCGCCCTGGCAGTCCGACCGTGCCGGCCACGAAGCGGTCCGGGGGGTCGTAGAGGAACACCTGACGGGACACGTCCAGCTCCAAGGATCGTGGTGGGCGGGCGGGGTGCTACTGCGACCGCTTCACCCTACTGCGGCCGACGATCACGGTGCGCCCGCGCCGCCCCCGACGGTGGCCTGGTCGCTCGGGGGTTCCTCGCGCGGCGCGAGGGAGGCGAGGTCGCCGGTGTCCCCGAGGCGCACGAGAAACGGCCTGAGCCGGGTGTAACGGATCGCGGTGATGGAACACGGTTCGACAGAGATCCGTTGGAAGAGGTCGAGATGAAGTCCGAGTGCGTCGGCGACGAGCGACTTGATGATGTCGCCGTGCGAGCACATGAGGTAGACGGCGTCGGGGCCGTGGTCGCGCTCCACGCGCGCGTTCCACTCGCGTACGGCTTCGGCGGCGCGGTGCTGCATGGCGCGCATCGACTCCCCGCCGGGGAAGGCGGCGGCGGTGGGGTGGGACTGGACGACGTCCATGAGGGGTTCGTCCTTGAGTTCGGCGAGCTTGCGGCCGGACCAGTCGCCGTAGTGGCATTCGCCGATGCGGTCGTCGGTGTGGGCGGTGCGGCCGCCGCGTGCGGTGAGGAGGGGCTGGATCGTCTCCTGGCAGCGTTGCAGGGGGCTGGTGACGATCTCGTGGAGGGGGAGTTCGGCGAGGCGGGCCGGCAGGGCGGCGGCCTGGGCGAGTCCGCGTTCGTCGAGGGCGACGCCGGGCGTCCAGCCGGCGAGGAGTCCCGCGGTGTTGGCGGTGGAGCGTCCGTGCCGGACCAGGAGCAGCGTGGGCATGCGGCCCAGCGTAGGCGTAGCGGGGGGTGCGGCGGCGGGCGCCGGGGAGGAGAATTCGCTCCGTGATCGTGGACTGCGCGATTTACCGGCACGGGAGGCGGACGAAGGCCCCCGAGGACCTGTCCGACGCGCTGGCCGAGGCGCGGGCGGCGGGCGGGTTCATCTGGATCGGGCTGCACGAGCCGACGGAGCGGGAGTTCGACCTGGTCACGGAGGAGTTCGCACTGCATCCGCTGGCGGTCGAGGACGCCCTGTCGGCGCATCAGCGGCCGAAGCTGGAGGTGTACGACGACTCGCTGTTCCTGGTGCTGAAGCCGGTCGTGTACGAGCCGGACAGCGACACGGTCACTTCCGGCGAGGTCATGGTCTTCCTCGGCGACTGCTTCGTGGTCACCGTGCGGCACGGCGAGGGTTCTCCGCTGGCGGCGGTCCGGCACCGGCTGGAGGAGGAGCCGGAGATGCTGGCGAAGGGGCCTACGGCGGTGCTGTACGCGATCACCGACGCGACCGTCGACCACTATCTGGAGGTCGCGGACGAGTTGCAGACGGATCTGGGCGGGCTGGAGGCGGAGGTGTTCTCGCCGGAGCGGGGCGGGACGCGGCACACGGCGTCGCGGATCTACACCTTCAAGCGGCAGGTGCTGGAGTTCCGCCGGGCGACGGGTCCGCTGGCGCTGCCGCTGGTCAAGCTGGCGGGGACGGGTCCGTTCGGGCTGGCGGTGCCGTTCGTCAATCAGAAGGCGCAGCCGTACTTCCGGGACGTGGGGGACCATCTGACGCGGGTGAACGAGTCGGTGGAGAGCCTGGACCGGCTGGTGTCGGACATCCTGTCGGCGCATCTGGCGCAGACGAGCGTGCGGCAGAACGACGACATGCGGAAGATCTCCGCGTGGGCGGCCATGGCCGCGGTCCCGACGATGATCGCGGGGATCTACGGCATGAACTTCGACCACATGCCGGAGCTGCACTGGGTGTGGTCGTATCCGGCGCTGATCGCGCTCATGGCCGCCCTGGAGGTGGGTCTGTACGGGCTGTTCAAGCGGCGGGGCTGGCTGTAGGGGCCGGTCAGGCGAACTCGGGGGCGGTGGTGGCGGGCCCGCCGAGGGCGTCGCGGCGTTCGGGCATCGTCAGGGAGACCATGCGGCGCCAGCCGGCGAACCGTTCCCAGGCGTAGACGGCGTGGATGCCGGCGGCGAGGACGGCCGACTTGGCCCTCGGCCAGCCGAGGATGCGGCCCATGTGGTCCATGACGGCGAGGCTGACGTCGCGGTAGACGCGGATCTCGGCGAGGGCGCACTCGCGCAGGGTGCGCTGGATGGCGCGGCCGTGGCCTGCGTGGGCGTAGCGCAGGAGTTCCTCGTGGCAGTAGGCGAGGTGGTTGTCCTCGTCGCCGGAGATCATCTTGACGGCGCGGCCGATGTCGGGGTGGTCGGCGAAGTGCTTGCGCAGCAGGTCCATCTGCTCGGCGGCGCGCTGTTCGGTGACGCGGCTGTGCGAGAGGTAGGTGACGATGTCCTGGACGGTGAGCGGTTCGTCGCGCTTGAGCTTGTCGTGGGCGAGACCGATGCCGTTGCGTTCCAGCAGCATCGTGTAGTCGGTCTCGGGGGGTACGGCGACGGGCTGGAGGCCGCGCTTCTTCAGCAGGGCGTTGAAGATCCGGCCGTGCTTGTCCTCGTCGGCGCCGTGCCGGGTGATCTTGGGGGCTAGGCCGCGTTCGCTCGCCGGGACGAGGGCGGCGATGCGGGCGTTCTCCCAGCCGCCCTGCGACTCGCCGCTGGCGGCGATGGAGCAGAACAGCCGGAACGATTCGTCGTTGTCGAGGATCTCCTGGAAAAGACTCTTGGCCGAAAGCATCTGAGGCACCTCTCTGCTCTCCGCGGGTTCCGCGAAGCCCGCGGAGAACGAGTCAAATGCGCGGTCAGGGTGGTCGCAACAGGTGTGTAGGACAACTCCGCCAAAAGGAGGACCCGCCGAGGGCGTAACCCGGGCGTGGTCCGGCGCGTTGTGCTGCGTGACGGCCGTGGCGGGGAAGACCCCCGAGCCCCCACCACGGCCGCTGAAATCTCTCCCTACGCGAGTCCCGCGCGCTCCATGGCCTCGACGCCGGCCCGCAGGGCGGTGAGCCGGTCGTCGAGGGTGAAGCCGGCGGGTGTGACGGTGAGGGTGGTGACCCCGGCGGCGGCGTAGGCCTTCATGCGGTCGGCGATGCGGTCGACGGAGCCGAGCAGCGTGGTGCGGTCGATCAGGTCGTGCGGTACGGCGGCCGCGGCGCCCTGCTTGTCGCCGGACAGGTACTTGTCCTGGATCTCGGCGGCCGCCTGCTCGTAGCCCATGCGCTGGGCGAGGTGGTTGTAGAAGTTCTGCTTGCGGCTGCCCATGCCGCCGACGTACAGGGCGGTGTAGGGGCGGAAGAAGTCGGCGAGCAGCGGGACGTCCTTGTCCTCGCCGACGGCGAGGGGCAGGGTGGGGCAGACGTCGAAGCCTTCGAGGGTCTTGCCGGCCTTCTCGCGTCCGGCGCGCAGGTGGCGGATCGCGGTGTCCTCGATGTGGTCGGCGGAGGGGAAGATCAGCAGGGCGCCGTCGGCGATCTCGCCGGTCTGCTCCAGGTTCTTCGGGCCGATCGCGGCGATGTACAGCGGGATGTGCTCGCGCTCCGGGTGCACGGTCAGCTTGATCGGCTTGCCGGGGCCGCCGGGCAGCGGCAGCGTCCAGTGCTCGCCCTCGAAGGTCAGGCGCTCGCGGGTCATGGCCTTGCGGACGATCTCGACGTACTCGCGGGTGCGGGAGAGCGGCTTGTCGAACTTGACGCCGTACCAGCCCTCGGAGACCTGGGGGCCGGAGACGCCGAGGCCGAGGCGGAAGCGGCCGCCGGAGAGGGAGTCGAGGGTGGCGGCGGTCATCGCGGTCATCGCGGGCTGCCGGGCGGGGATCTGGAAGATGGCCGAGCCGACGTCGATCCGCTCGGTGTGGGCGGCGACCCAGGTGAGCACGGTGGCGGCGTCGGAGCCGTAGGCCTCGGCGGCCCAGCAGACGGCGTAGCCGAGCTTGTCGGCCTCCTTGGCGACGGCGAGATTGTCGGAGTCCATTCCGGCACCCCAGTAGCCGAGGTTGATCCCGAGCTGCATGCCAGATCCCCTTTTACTGATCAGTAACGTCCCTGTTCCGGAGACAGTAGCCCACCCGCGCGGGCGGGGGCAGGGGCACGCGCGGCGGCATGCCGGGGCCCCGCGGGCGGGTGCCGGGACGATCATCGAAACCCGTTGTCCACAGGCCCCCACGTGGAAGGCTCTGGCCAGTACTCTCGGCGTCCATGGAGCAGAGGCATCTCGGCCGCACCGGCCTGCGTGTGTCCCGTATCGGTCTCGGCACCCTGACCTGGGGCAGGGACACCGACGAGCACGACGCGGCTGACCTCTTGAAGACCTTCTGGGAGGCCGGCGGGACCCTGGTCGACACGGCGGACGTCTACGGCGACGGCGAGGCCGAATACCTGCTCGGGCGCCTGATGGAAGGGCTGGTGCCGCGCCGGGACCTGGTGATCTCCACCAAGGCCGGCAGCGTGCCGGACCCGTACCGCCGGTTCGACGGCTCGCGCGGTCATCTGCTCGCCGCGCTCGACGCCTCCCTGATCCGGCTGGGCACCGACTTCGTCGACGTCTGGCACGTCCACGCCTTCGACGCCTCCACCCCCCTGGAGGAGACCCTCCAGGCGCTCGACCTCGCGGTCAGCAGCGGCCGCGCGCGGTACGCCGGGGTGTCCAACTTCTGCGGGTGGCAGCTCGCCAAGGCCGCGACCTGGCAGCTGGCCGCGTCCGGCACCCGGACCCGGCTCGCCAGTACGCAGATGGAGTACTCCCTCCTCCAGCGCGGCATCGAGCGCGAGGTGCTGCCGGCCGCGCTGGACCTGGGCATCGGGCTGCTGCCCTCCTCGCCGCTCGGGCGCGGGGTGCTGACCGGGAAGTACCGGGGAGACGCGCTGCCGCCGGACTCGCGGGGCGCCTCGGAGCATCTGGCCCCGTTCGTCGAGCCGTACCTCGACGACACCGCGAGCCGGATCGTGGACGCCGTGACGACCGCCGCGGACGGGCTCGCCGTGACGCCTCTGCAGGTGGCCCTCGCCTGGGTGCGCGACCGGCCCGGGGTGGCGGCCCCGATCGTCGGCGCGCGCAACGCGCAGCAGCTCACGGCGGCATTGTCAGTGGAGGCCCTTAGTCTTCCTGACGAGATCTGCCGGGCGCTCGACGACGTGTCGGCGCCCGTGCACCGCTATCCCGATCACGACTGGAGCACGCTGTGAGCACGGAGCCGGAGACCACCACCGGGGACACCACCGCGCCGGACACACCGTCCGCCGCGGCGGCGGAGACGGACGGGGCGGCGGAGGGCTCCGGAGTGCCGGCGGAGGGCACGGAGGATTCGGTGGGCGCCGGGGGTACGCAGGATGCCGAGGGCACGGAGGACCCTGGGCACTCGGAGGGCGTCGGCGAGGGGGCCGGGGCGGATGAGGGCGGTGCGGTCGCCGAGGGCGGTGACGGCGCGTCCGGCGAAGGCGCGGCCTCCGATGTGTCCGAGGCGCAGGCCGAGCTCGCCGCGCAGCGGGTGGAGCGGGAGCGGATCGAGCGGCGCAGGGCCGAGCGGCGGGGTCCCATCGACAGTGGGGCCAAGCTGAGCGGCAAGGCGGCCGATCTGCTCGCCGCCGTGCGTGCGGTCGAGGGCGGGGCCACGCCGACGGCCACCGTGTTCGCCGCACCCGAACCGCCCCGCCGTCCGGCGACACCCGGGCCGGTACGACGACCGCAGCCGCTCCCGGTCTCCCCCGGCCCCGCGTCGGGCGCCCCGGCGCCGGAGACGGTCGAGGCCGTACGGGCCGTGCTGAGCCGGGGCGGGGCACCCGAGGCCCTCGCCGCCCAGGTCGCGGCCGCGCTCGGGGAGGCCGCCGCGAAGGAGCTGGGCGAGGACCCCTGGCAGTTGCTGCGGGTGGCCGGGGTGCGTCCCGAGCAGGCCGACGGGTTCGCGCGCGCCCTGCTCGGCGCGGAGTGCGGGCCGGACGACGAGCGGCGCGGCCGGGCCGTCACCGGCTGGCTGCTCGAACAGGCCGCCCTGGCCGGGCACACCGCCCTGGAGCTGCCCGCGCTCACCGCGGCCCTGGCCCAGCGGGGTGTCCCCGACCCGGACACGGCCGTGCAGAACGCCCTCGCGGAGGGCGACGCCCTGGCCTTCCAGGACGCCCTCGACGAACCCGGGGCCGCCCCGGCCGCCGGCCGCCGGGCAGAGGCCGCCGACGAGGACCGCCGCGAGGACGGCGACCAGGACGGCGAGGACAGCCGCCCGGTCCGGGTGCTGGTCGGCCTCGAGCGGTACGCGCTCGCGGAGGAGAGCCTCGCCGACGGACTGTCCCGGCTGATCAACTCCGCGCCCCAGCAGGACGGTTCGGCCGAGGACTGGGAGCGGGCCGCGGCCTCCGTCCAGGGTTCCGTCGCCGAGCTGATCCGCGCGGTCGCCGGCCACGGACTGGTCCTGCACACCGGCGGCGACGCCTCCCTCGCCGAACCGGCGGCTCTGCTCGGCGCGGCCCGGGGCCTCGGCCTGCGCGCCTGGGCCGCGGCCCACAGCCCGCTCGGGCGCGGTCGTTTCGGCGAGCTGCCGGGCGCCCTCGACGCGGCCGGAGCCGGTGTCGCCACCCTGGCCGGGCTGCTGTCCGGCGCCGAGGGCCCGGGCCGCGACACCGACGGGGCGCTGGACCTCGACCTCCTCGTCGTGCTCGACGCGCCTCAGCTGGACGTCGAGACCGCGGCCCTGATCGCCGAGTCGCTGCCGGACGGGGCGCGGCTGGTGCTGAGCGGTGACCCCGGTGTGCTGTGGTCCGCGGGCCCGGGGCGGGTCTTCGCCGATCTGCTCGGCGCGCGCGTCCGCCCCCAGGTCGCCTCACGCCGGCCCGACCCGGGGCCGCTCGGCGAGCTGGTGTCCGGCATCGGCATCGGCGAGCTGAACCAGGTCGAGGCTCCCGGCAAGGAGATCGTCATCGTGCCCGTGCGGGACGCGGGCGAGGCCGTGCACCGCACCGTGCAGCTGGTCGCCGACTCCGTGCCCCGGGCATTCGGCGTGTCCGCCGAGCAGACGGTCGTGATCACCCCGGGTCACGGCGGCGCGGCGGGCACCCGTGCGCTCAACGCGGCCCTCAAGGAGCGGCTCAACCCCGGCCCCGGCCGGTTCGGCGGCTTCGACCCCGGCGACCGGATCGCCTACTCCCCCGCCCCCGGCCGCACCCTGCCCGGGCATGTGGTGAACGCCGACGCGGACGGGCTGCACCTGTCCTGCGCGGGCGAGGCGGTCGTCGTCCCCAGGGACCGGGTCGAGGGGGCCGTGCGGCACGGGTGGGCGCTCACCGCGCACCAGGCCGTCGGCGGCCGCTGGCCCGCGGCCGTCGTGGTGCTGCCGGGCGACGCGGTCCAGGCGCTCAGCCGGCCCTGGGTGTACACGGCGTTCGGCCGGGCCGACCGCCATCTGTCCGTGGTCCAGGGCGTGGAGCAGGCCCTGCCGCGCGCGGTCGCGGAGCTCCCCGCGAAGCCCCGCACGACCCGTCTGGCGGCTCTGCTCACGCCCCGGGCGGCGGACCAGGGCTGAGGCGTCCGGGAGAGGCGTCCGGGAGGGCCGTCAACGGGGCTCCGGAGATTCACCCGGCCTCTTGAGGACGACGACGGCGGCGGCCGCGGGGGGTCCACGCCCCGCGGCCGCCGCCGTCACATCACCACGCCGTCAGACGTCACCGTCACCCCGGCCCCGCCTCAGCGGTCCGCTTCCAGCCGCTCCAGCTCGTCCGCGCCGCGGGCCTCGAACTCGTAGTCCCCGGCCTCGTCGATCTCGTCCTCCTCCGGGTCATCGACGTCCTCGGCGTCCTCACCGTCCGTGATGTCCTCCTCGTCGTCGAGCTCGCCGTCCTCGCCGCCTTCCTCGTCCTCCTCGTCGAAGACCGCGCTGACGTCGAAGCGGCAGATCACCTGCTCGGGGTCGACGTGGTCGAACGGTGCCTCCAGCCACTCGCCCGGCTCGGCCGGCTCGTCGGAGGCGATCAGCCACAGCGTGGAGTCGCCCTCCTCCAGGCCGAACTCCTTGTGGCGGCTGGCGATCTCGTCCGGCTCGTACTCGCCGAAGAGGACGGTGAGCGCGCCGGGGACGGTGGCGGCGGCGTCCGCGCCGTCGTCGTAGTCCGCGGCCTCGACCCGCTCGGCCTGGGCCAGCAGCCGCTGCGGCTCCACCACCGCGTAGTCGCGGCGGATCAGCACGCTGATCGCGTTCGGCTCCTCGGGCCCCGTGTAGGACTGCGCGGAGTCGGCACCGGGGATCTCGAAGGGCGTGACCTCGTCGTAGCGGTCGTAGAGCAGCTCGTCGTAGACCTCGGCGGCCGCGGCCAGCTGGTTGAACGCCTCGTAGACGGCCGGGTCCTCGTCCCCCGACCGGCGTTCGACCGCGGCCAGGTGGCGGTCGAGCGCGGTCTTGACCGCCTCGGCGGCGGCGCGTACCTCGGCAGCGGTGGGCTGCGCAGCATCAGACATAGTGCAGACGCTATCCGTACCGGACCCCAGCCCGCACAATAGATGCGATGCCGGAATACGAATTCGTCGACGTGTACGTGCCGCGCGGGGTCTCCCGCAAGGACGCGGCACGTCTGCTGACCGACCATGCGGAGTACGGACACTGGGAGTTGGACCGCCTGAGCCTGATGCGTGACGGCAGCCGCAGGGTGCGGTTGCGGCGGCGGATCATCCGCCAGGTGCGCGCCACCTGGTGAGAAAATCGGCGGAAACGGATCGGGCCCCGCAGCTGCGGGGCCCGATCCGTCTGTGAGGTGTGTTACGCCGCTACGCGCTTCCTGCGGTAGAGGACGGCGCCGCCGAGCACGGCCGAGAACCCGATGGCCGCGGCGGCGCCCATGGGCAGCTCGGCGCCGGTGGCGGCGAGCTGACCGCCGTGCGGCTGCGGTACCGAGTGGCCCGGGGGCGGTGCGGCCTCGGGGGTGCGGTGACCGGGGGTGGGCGGGTGCTCACCCGGGGTCGTCGGAGGGTGGCCGGTCGGCGGGGACGGCGGGATGTTGCGGTCCTCGGGCGGGGAGGGCGGCGTGCCGTAGCCGTCGTCGGGGGGCGTGCCGTAGCCGTCGTCGGAGGAGCACTCGTTGCCCATGGCGGGGTTGGCGATGCCGATGATGTCGACGCTGTTGCCGCAGAGGTTCACGGGGGCGTCGACGGGTGCCTGGACGTTGTTGCCGGAGCCGACGCCGGGCGAGTGGCTGGTGCCGCCGTGCGCGCCGGAGCCGCCGGAGTGGCCGTGGCCGCCCTGGTGACCGCCGTCCGCGTGGCTGCCGCCGCCCTGGCCGCCCTGCGAACCGCTGTGGTTCGCGCACGAGTTGCCCATCGCCGGGTTGAGCGCTCCGACGACGTCGACGGTGTTGCCGCAGACGTTCACCGGGGCGTGCACCGGCGCCTGGACGGAGTTGCCGGACAGCACGCCCGGCGAGTTGGACGCGGTGCCGCTCGCGCCGGAGCCGGCGTGCGCGGCGGATGCGCCGGCGGCGGCGATCACACCGGTCGCCGCCGCCATGGTCATGAGGCCCTTGCGGGTGACCTGTCGCATGTACTGATTCCCTGCCTTTCATGCAAAAGCCGCGGAAAAGACCGGACGGCCCCGGAGCGCGGGAAGGGCGCTCCGGGGCCGACGGGGTGGACGCCCCTCAGCGGGTGGACGTCACTGGTTGACGCAGGTGTTGCCGAAGGCGGGGTTCAGCAGCCCGATCACCGAGATCGTGTTGCCGCAGACGTTCACGGGGATGTGGACCGGGACCTGAACGACGTTGCCGGACGCGACACCCGGGGAGTGCGCGGCGGCACCCTGGGCACCCGAGTCGGCGACGGCGAGGCCCGCACCCGCGAGAACCAGCCCACCAGTGGCAGCCGCAGCAGCGACGACCTTCTTGATCATCATTCCTCCTTGTTGGCAAAGCGATCCCAAGCCGCGGATCGCATCACCAGTAACGAGGGGGCGTGATTAGGGCTACGACCCTATGAGCGCATTCACCCTTCCCGGTCATCTCTGCACATGCGGCCGAATACCCGAGTGCCGTTTCCCGGGCGGTTGATCAGGACGCGTCGAGGAACCGGTCGAGCACGCGTACGCCGAACTTCAGGCCCTCCACGGGCACCCGCTCGTCCACTCCGTGGAACATTCCGGCGAAGTCCAGCTCCGGCGGCAGCTGGAGCGGCGCGAAGCCGAAGCAGCGGATGCCGAGGTCGTCGAAGGACTTGGCGTCGGTGCCGCCGGACAGCATGTAGGGCACGGCGCGGGCGATGGGGTCCTCGGCGCTGAGGGCGGTCTGCATGGCGTCGACGAGCCGGCCGTCGAAGTCGGTCTCCAGGGCCTTGTCGCCGTGCACGTCCTCGCGCCTGACACGCGGGCCGAGGATGCGGTCGAGGTCGGCGAGGAACTCCTCCTCGTAGCCGGGCAGGAAGCGGCCGTCGACATGGGCGGTGGCCTGGCCGGGGATGACGTTGACCTTGTAGCCGGCGCCGAGCATGGTGGGGGCGGCCGAGTTGCGCAGGGTGGCGCCGACCATCTTGGCGATCCCGCCGAGCTTGGCGAGGGTCTCGTCCATGTTCTCGGGGTCGAGTTCGGTGCCGAGGGCGTCGGAGAGCTCGTCGAGGAAGGACCGCACGGTCTTGGTGACGCGGACGGGCCACTTGTGCCGGCCGAGCCGGCCGACGGCCTCGCAGAGTTCGGTGATGGCGTTGTCGTCGTTGGTCATCGAGCCGTGTCCGGCGGTGCCGTCCACGGTGAGCCGCATCCAGTGCATGCCCTTCTGGGCGGTCTCGACGAGGTAGAGGCGCAGCTTCTCGTTGACGGTGAAGGAGAAGCCGCCGACCTCTCCGATCGCCTCGGTGACGCCCTCGAACAGGTCGGGGTGCTTGTCGACGAGGTGGCGGGCGCCGTAGGTGCCGCCGGCCTCCTCGTCGGCGAGGAAGGCGAGGACGATGTCGCGCGGGGGCTTGCGGCCGCTGCGCAGCCGGTCGCGGACGACCGCGAGGGTCATCGCGTCCATGTCCTTCATGTCGACGGCGCCGCGGCCCCAGACGCAGCCTTCGGCGATCTCGCCGGAGAAGGGGTGGTGGGTCCAGTCGGCGGCGTTGGCGGGGACGACGTCGGTGTGGCCGTGGATGAGCAGGGCCGGCCGGGAGGGGTCCTCGCCCTCGATGCGGGCGACCGTGGAGGCGCGGCCCGGGTGCGACTCGACGATGCGCGGTTCGAGGCCCACCTCCGCGAGTTTCTCCGCGACGTACTCGGCCGCCTTGCGCTCGCCGGGGCCGGAGTGGTCGCCGTAGTTGCTGGTGTCGATCCGGATCAGCTCGCGGCAGAGGTCGACGACCTCGTCCTCGCCTGTGACGCCGCCGGCCTTGCCCGTCTGGCTCACGCTGGATCCTCTCGCTGTCGCTGCTGGTGGTCCCCCTCATCCTCTCTCTCCGCCGCCCGTGCCCCAAGACCGGTGCCGGCCCGACACGCTCCGTTCACGCCGTGGGGGCCGTCGTGGGAGACGGCGTCCGGCGGGCGGGAGGGCGGCGGACGGGCCGTGGGTGCGCGCTCCCGCACCTGTGATCGGCCACCCCGGAAAGCCTGGTAATGTTTACGACGTCGCCGCGGGGGAAACCCCGCACGGCACACACCTTGTCCGGGTGGCGGAATGGCAGACGCGCTAGCTTGAGGTGCTAGTGCCCTTTATCGGGCGTGGGGGTTCAAGTCCCCCCTCGGACACTTCGGCGATGAGGGCCGTGACCTTTGGTCACGGCCCTCACGCGTTGTGTGGGGCATCTCTCGTTGCGTGACGGGCCAGCAGGTCAGGGCCCTGACAACCGCACGCCCTCGTCGCCCGGACGGTCCCGCCCGGTGGTCTTCACCCCTCGTTCAACTTAGCTTCGTACTAAAATTTCCGGCTTGTTACGTTGCTGGAGCCGGACAACCCCAGGCAGACCTGCGGGCCCGCCAGCGCCCCGGAGGCTTCCGGGAACGAGACGCGAGGACCGATGGCAGCCACTCACGAGAGCAGCGCTCTCGATCTGCTCGACGTAGAGATCCGCGAACGCTTCGGTGACAAGGCACGCTTCTCCGGAGGCCCGGCGGCCTCTCCCCGCACCCTCGTCGACATCCTCGACGCCTCCGTGCGCTCCTTTCCGGACGAGCTCGCGCTGGACGACGGCCGGACACGGCTGACGTACCGGGCGCTGGCCGCGGAGGTCGAGCGGCTGCGGCGTTCCCTCGGCGCGGCGGGTGTCGGTCTCGGCGACCGGGTGGGCGTGCGGGTGCCGTCCGGGACGAACGATCTGTACGTGGCGATCCTGGCCGTGCTGGCCGCGGGTGCCGCCTATGTCCCGGTGGACGCCGAGGACCCTGACGAGCGGGCCGAGCTGGTGTTCGGGGAGGCGGAGGTCCGGGCCGTGATCGGGGCCGGGCACGAGCTGACCGTGCACGGCCGCTCCGGGGTGCCCGCCGCGCGGCCCACCGTCGCGCACGACGCGTGGATCATCTTCACCTCCGGCTCCACCGGCAAGCCCAAGGGCGTCGCCGTCACGCACGAGAACGCGGCCGCGTTCGTCGACGCGGAGGCCGCCCTCTTCCTGGCCGAGGAGCCGATCGGACCCGGCGACCGGGTGATGGCCGGGCTGTCCGTGGCCTTCGACGCCTCCTGCGAGGAGATGTGGCTGGCCTGGCGGTACGGGGCGTGCCTGGTGCCGGTGCCGCGCTCGCGGGTGCGCGGCGGCGCCGACCTCGGGCCCTGGCTCGCCGAGCAGGACATCACCGTCGTCTCCACGGTGCCCACCCTGGCCGCGCTGTGGGAGCCGGAGACGCTGGACGACGTACGGCTGCTGATCTTCGGCGGGGAGGCGTGCCCGCCCGAGCTGGCGCAGCGGCTGGTGACCGAGGGCCGTGAGGTCTGGAACACCTACGGGCCGACCGAGGCGACCGTGGTGGCGTGCGCGTCGCTGATGAGCGGCGTGGGTCAGGTACGGATCGGGCTGCCGCTGAACGGCTACGAGCTGGCGGTCGTCGACGAGGCCGGGCAGCCGGTGGCGATGGGCGACAGCGGTCAGCTGGTGATCGGCGGGGTCGGGCTCGCCCGGTATCTGGACGCCGGGAAGGACGCGGAGAAGTACGCGCCGCTCGCCTCGCTGGGCTGGGAGCGCGCGTACAGAAGCGGTGACCTGGTCAGGGCCGAGCCGGAGGGACTCGTCTTCCTCGGGCGCGCGGACGAGCAGATCAAGCTGGGCGGCCGGCGGATCGAACTGGGCGAGGTGGACGCGGCGCTCCAGGCGCTGCCGGGCGTGGCCGGGGCCGCGGCGGCGGTGCGGACCGCGGGCGGCGGCAACCAGCTGCTCGTCGGGTATGTCGTGACGCAGGACGGCTGGGACCACGCCGCGGCCGTGGAGCGGCTGCGGGCGGCGCTGCCTGCCGCGCTGGTGCCGCTGCTGGCGCCGGTGGCGGATCTGCCGACCCGGACGTCGGGCAAGGTGGACCGGGCCGCGCTGCCGTGGCCGCTGGAGGGCCTGGAGGCCGGTGGCCGGGCCGGCGAGGAGCTGTACGGCACCGAGGCGTGGCTGGCCGGGCAGTGGACCGAGGTCCTCGGCATCCCGGTGGGCGGTGCCCGGGACGACTTCTTCGCGCTGGGCGGCAGCAGCCTGGGCGCGGCTCAGCTGGTGACGCGGCTGCGTACCCGTTTCCCGGGCGCGGCCGTGCTGGACGTCTATCAGCAGCCGGTGCTGCGCAAACTGGCGCGGCGGCTGGAGGAGTCCGCGCAGGACGACCGTGAGGGCCGTGAGGTGGCGCCGGTGACCCGGCGTGCGCAGGCCGTGCAGCTGCTGGTGCTGCTGCCGCTGTTCACGCTGCTCGGGCTGCGCTGGTGGGTGCCGCTGGCCGCGGCGGGGAACCTGCTGCCCGCCTACGGGTTCCTGCCGACGGCGTCGTGGTGGCTGCTGGGGCCGCTGGCTTTGGTGCTGTTCAGCCCGCCGGGGCGGCTGGCGATCGCCGCGGGCGGGGCGCGGCTGCTGCTGCGCGGGGTGCGTCCGGGCCGCTACCGGCGCGGCGGGTCGGTGCATCTGCGGCTGTGGGCGGCGGAGCGGCTGGCCGAGTTCAGCGGGGCGACCTCGCTGACCGGGACGTGGCTGCTGCGGTACGCGCGGGCGCTGGGCGCGCGGATCGGGCAGGACGTGGATCTGCACTCGCTGCCGCCGGTCACCGGGCTGCTCAAGCTGGGCCGGGGCGCGGCGGTGGAGTCGGAGGTGGATCTGTCCGGTCACTGGCTGGACGGGGACCGGCTGGTGATCGGCGCGGTGAAGGTGGGCGCGCACGCCACGGTCGGTACGCGCAGTCTGCTGTTCCCGGGCGCCCGGGTGGGCAAGCGGGCCGAGGTGGCGCCGGGTTCCGCGGTCGACGGGGTGATCCCGACCGGGCAGCGCTGGGCGGGCGCGCCCGCGGTGAAGCTGGGCAAGGCCAAGCGGAACTGGCCCGAGGAGCGCCCGGCGCGGGGCCCGGTCTGGCGGGCCGCGTACGGGGTGTCGGGGCTGGCGCTGGGTCTGCTGCCGGTGCTGTCGGGTGCGGTGGCGCTGGCGGTGGCGAGCCTGTTCGTGACGTCCGGGGAGCCGCTGCGGGGCGCCGCCCTGGCGCTGGTCCCGGCGACGCTGGCGTACGGGGTGACGTACGCCCTGCTGATCCTGGTGGGGGTGCGGCTGCTGAGTCTGGGGCTGCGCGAGGGCGTGCATCCGACGCACAGCAGGGTCGGCTGGCAGGCGTGGACGGTCACGCAGTTGATGGACCGGGCGCGCGAGACGCTGTTCCCGCTGTACGCCGGGCTGGTCACGCCGGTGTGGCTGCGGCTGCTGGGGATGCGGATCGGGCGGGGCGCGGAGGTGTCGACCGTGCTGGCGCTGCCGAGTCTGACCACGGTCGGCGAGGGCGCGTTCCTGGCGGACGACACGCTGACCGCGCCGTACGAGCTGGGGCGTGGCTGGATGCGGATCGGGCGGGCGGAGATCGGGCGGCGGGCGTTCCTGGGCAACTCGGGGATGACCGCGCCGGGCCGCAGTGTGCCGGAGGGCGGTCTGGTGGGCGTGCTGTCGGCGACGCCGAAGAAGGCGAAGCGGGGCACGTCGTATCTGGGGCTGCCGCCGGTGAAGCTGCCGCGCAGCGCGGACGCGGGTGACCGGAGCCGGACGTACGAGCCGCCGGCGCGGCTGCGCTGGGCGCGGGGGCTGGTGGAGCTGTGCCGGCTGCTGCCGGTGTTCTGCTCGGCGGGGCTGGCCGTGCTGACGGTGGCCGCGCTGTGCGCGCTGGGGCCGTGGGCGCCGCTGCTGTCGGGGCTGGTGCTGCTGGGCGCGGGTGCGGCGGCGGGACTGGTGTCGGTGGTGGCCAAGTGGCTGCTGGTGGGCCGGCACCGCGCGGGTGAGCATCCGCTGTGGTGCGGGTTCGTGTGGCGCAACGAGCTGGCGGACACGTTCGTCGAGGTGCTGGCGGTGCCGTGGCTGGCCGGGGCGGTGCCGGGGACGCCGGTGCTGACGGTGTGGCTGCGGGGGCTGGGCGCGCGGATCGGGCGGGGTGTGTGGCTGGAGAGCTACTGGCTGCCCGAGACGGATCTGGTGACCCTGGGCGACGGTGCGACGGTCAATCGGGGCTGTGTGCTCCAGACGCACCTCTTCCACGACCGGATCTTGCGGACGGATACTGTGGTCCTCCGTGCGGGCGCGACGCTGGGTCCCGGCGGGATCGTCCTGCCCGGCTCCACGGTCGGCGCCCGTGCCACGCTGGGTCCGGCGTCGCTGATGATGGCGGCGGAGTCGGTTCCCGACGACACCCGCTGGCTGGGCAATCCGATCGAGTCATGGCGTCGGTAGGTGCGGCCTGCGCCGCGCACGGGGACGATGGACCTCGTACGGGCAAGGCGCAGGGAGCAGACGCGGCAGTGGCAGTTCAGCAGACGGCGGGCCAGGACCCGTACTTCCCGGGCAACGGTGATCCCCGGTACCGGGTGCATCGCTATGAACTCGCGGTGGACTACCGGCCCGGCCCCAACCGTCTGTCCGGCACGGCCCGGATCAACGCCATAGCGGGACGTGCGCAGCTCGCCGAGTTCCAGCTGAATCTGGCGGACTTCAAGATCGGCCGGGTGCGGGTGGACGGCCGTCAGCCGCACTACACGCATCGTGGCGGGCGGCTGCGGGTGCGGCCGTCGAAGCCGGTGCGGGCCGGGGCGGCGTTCACGGTGGAGGTGCACTGGTCGGGCAACCCGAAGCCGGTGGCCAGCCCGTGGGGCGGCCTCGGCTGGGAGGAGCTGGCGGACGGGGCGCTGGTGGCGAGCCAGCCGGTCGGGGCGCCGTCCTGGTACCCGTGCAACGACCGGCCCGCCGACAAGGCCTCCTACCAGATCTCGGTCACCACGCCGTCGGCGTACTCGGTGGTGGCGGGCGGCCGGCTGCTGACGCGTACGGCGAGGGCGTCGACGACGACCTGGGTGTACGAGCAGGCGGCGGCGACGTCGAGCTATCTGGTGGGGCTGTCGATCGGCAAGTACCAGACGGTGATCCTGGGTGATCCGGGACCCGGCGGGGTGCCGCAGCACGGGCACATCCCGGCGCAGCTGCTGCCGGAGTTCTCCCGGGACTTCGCGCGGCAGCCGCAGATGATGGAGCTGTTCCAGGAACTGTTCGGGGCCTACCCGTTCGACGAGTACGCGGTGCTGGTGACGGAGGAGGAGCTCGATGTGCCCGTGGAGGCGCAGGGGTTGTCCCTGTTCGGCGCCAACCATGTGGACGGGGCGCGGGGTTCGGAGCGGCTGATCGCGCACGAGCTGGCGCATCAGTGGTTCGGCAACAGCGTGTCGATCGCGGACTGGCGGCACATCTGGCTGAACGAGGGCTTCGCCAAGTACGCGGAGTGGCTGTGGTCGGAGCGCTCGGGCGGCCGCACGGCGCAGCAACTGGCCGCCGCCGCGCACCGGTTGCTGTCGGGGCTGCCGCAGGATCTGAAGCTGGCCGACCCGGGCCGCAAGCTGATGTTCGACGACCGGCTCTACGAGCGCGGCGGGCTGGTGGTGCACGCGCTGCGCTGTGCGCTGGGCGACGACGCGTTCTTCCGGATGCTGCGCGGCTGGGTGTCCCTGCACCGGGGCGGCGCGGTGACGAGCGCGACGCTGCGGGCGCACGTGGCCCGGTACGCGGTGGAGCCGCTGGACGACCTGTTCGACGCGTGGGTGCACGGTACGGCTCTGCCGTCGCTGCCCTCCCCGGGTCCCGGGGTGCCGTCGATGCCGTCGTACCCGCCGAGCGCTGGAGCCTGAGCATGAGCAAGTCCGCCCGTCGCAGGGGCCGTTCCACGTCAGCGCGTCCCGTCTCGTGTCCGTGCGGGCTGCCGGAGGCGTACGAGGCCTGCTGCGGCCGGTTCCACTCCGGGCTCGCCGCGGCGCCGAGCGCCGAGGCGCTGATGCGTTCGCGCTACTGCGCGTTCGTACGGCTGGACGAGGGGTATCTGCTGCGGACCTGGCATCCGCGGACGCGGCCCGCGACGCTCGGCCTGGATCCGGGGATGCGCTGGACGGGGCTGGAGATCCTGGGGGCGGAGAACGGGTCGGCGTTCCACGGCACGGGGACGGTGACGTTCCGGGCGTCGTTCGAGGGCGGGTCGCTGCACGAGCGCAGCCGGTTCGAGCGGGTCGAGGGGGCGTGGGTGTACGTGGACGGGGAGTTCCTGGACTGAGCGGGTCCGGCGGTGCCCGGCGCGGGGCTTGGGGCGCGGGGTGCGCGGCTCCGGAGTGTGCGGCGCGGGACTGGGGTCCGGGGGCTGCGGCGCAGGACTGGGGCCCGGGGTGCGCGGCGCGGGGCTTGGGGCGCGGGGTGCGCGGCGCGGGGCATGGGGCGCGGGCATGGGGCTTGGGGCGCGGGGCCCGGGGCATACCGGCCCGGGGTGCGCATGTCCGGGGTGTGCGTGCCCGGCAGGCGCGGGCTGCCGCGTTCAGGGAGCGAGTATGTCCAGTTCCCGCAGGGCGCCGACGGTGATTTCCCGGGTGAGTTCCTCCGCGCGGTCGGCCTCGCGGGCGCGGACGGCCTCGGCGACCTGGACGTGCAGGGTGACGGCCGCGGGGTCGGGGTCCTCGAACATGACGTCGTGCCGGGTGCGGCCGGTGAGGACCTCGGCGACCACGTCGCCGAGGCGGGCGAACATCTCGTTGCCGGACGCCGTGAGGACGACCCGGTGGAAGGCGATGTCGTGGAGCAGATAGCCCTCCAGCTGGTGGCCGCGTGAGGTGGCGACCATGCCGAGGGCGCACTCGGTGAGCTCCGCGCACTGCTCTGCGGTGGCCTGGAGGGCGGCGAGGCGGGCCGCGACGGGTTCCACGGCGCAGCGCAGCACGGTGAGCGAGCGCAGCTGGCGCGGGCGGTCGGCGCCGGCCAGGCGCCAGCGGATGACCTCGGGGTCGTAGACGTTCCACTCGCACTCGGCCTGCACGGTGACGCCGACGCGACGGCGGGACTCCACCAGGTGCATCGACTCCAGGACCCGGACGGCCTCGCGCATCACGGAACGGGAGACGTCGAAGCGCTGGGCCAGTTCGTCGGTGCGCAGCACACTGCCCGCCGGGTAGACGCCGGCGGTGATCTCGGGGCCGAGGGTGTCCAGTACACGGCCGTGCAGTCCCCGGCCCGGTGTGGTCATGGACACAGGGTACGGGGGCGCTCAGGGAACAAAAAGTCAGACTTATTTGTCACAGCTTCTTGAATTAGTCGTATCTAATGGGTTTCATAGGGCGACGCCGACGCCGGAGGTCGGCATCTCGTGTCGAGGGAGACAGCCATGCGTACCCCCCATGTAGTCGTGGTCATGGGCGTAGCCGGAACGGGCAAGACCACCATCGGTCCCCTGCTCGCGGCCCGGCTCGGCGTCCCCTACGCCGAGGGCGACGACTTCCACCCGCAGGCCAACATCGACAAGATGTCGGCCGGTGTCCCGCTGGACGACTCGGACCGCCGGCCGTGGCTGGACGCCATCGGCGCCTGGGCCCACGACCGGGCCGGGCTCGGCGGCGTGGTCAGCAGTTCCGCGCTGAAGCGGTCCTACCGCGACCGGCTCCGGGCGGCCGCGCCCGGGGTCGTGTTCGTGCACCTCACGGGCGACCGGGCACTGATCGAGGACCGTATGGCGCACCGCCGCGGCCACTTCATGCCGACCGCGCTGCTGGACTCCCAGTTCGCCACGCTCCAGCCGCTCCAGGCCGACGAGGCGGGAGTGGCCGTGGACGTGACCGGCGGCCCGGAGGAGATCGCCGAGCGGGCCGCCGGGGCCCTGGACGGTCTGCCCGGTCCCCTGCCGTAGCCCCGTCCGGTGCAGTAGCCCGGTCCGGTGCCGTGGTCCCCGCGGCACCGGACCTCCCGGTGACCTCGGCGTCACCGTTTTCCGCAGCTTTCCACATACCCCTTCCCCGTCCCCGTATCTGCGTATCTGCGTATCTGCGTATCCGCGTATCTGCAAGGGAACCCCCGTGACCAGACTCAGCGTCGAGATGCTGGCAGCGGACACCGTCGAGCCGATCACCTCGGCCGGACATGTCCAGCTGGGCATCGCCGTGCTGGCGGGCATCGCCGTCATCGTCCTGCTCATCACCAAGTACAAGCTCCACGCCTTCCTGGCCCTGACCGTCGGCTCGCTCGCGCTGGGCGCGTTCGCCGGGGCACCGCTGGACAAGGTGATCGTCAGCTTCACCACCGGCCTCGGCACCACCGTCGCCGGTGTGGGCGTGCTGATCGCCCTGGGCGCGATCCTCGGCAAGCTGCTGGCCGACTCCGGCGGCGCGGACCAGATCGTCGACACGATCCTCGCCAGGGCGGGCGGCCGGTCGATGCCGTGGGCGATGGTGCTCATCGCCTCGGTGATCGGACTGCCGCTGTTCTTCGAGGTCGGCGTCGTGCTGCTGATCCCGGTCGTGCTGATGGTCGCCAAGCGCGGCAACTACTCCCTGATGCGTATCGGCATCCCCGCGCTGGCCGGTCTGTCGGTCATGCACGGCCTGGTGCCGCCGCACCCCGGTCCGCTGATCGCGATCGACGCGGTGGGCGCCAACCTCGGTGTGACCCTCGCGCTCGGTGTGCTGGTGGCGATCCCGACCGTGATCATCGCCGGTCCGGTGTTCTCCCGGTTCGCCGCGCGCTGGGTCGACGTCCCGGCGCCCGACCGGATGATCCCGCAGCGCGCCTCCGAGGAGCTGGAGCGCCGTCCCGGCTTCGGTGTCACGCTGGCGACGATCCTGCTGCCGGTCGTGCTGATGCTGTCCAAGGCGCTGGTCGACATCGTGGTGGACGACCCCGAGCACGGTGTGCAGCGCGTCTTCGACGTGGTCGGCTCACCGCTGATCGCGCTGCTCGCCTCGGTGCTGCTCGGCTTCTTCACGCTGGGCCGGGCGGCCGGGTTCAGCAAGGAGCGGCTGTCGCAGACGGTCGAGAAGGGCCTCGTCCCGATCGCGGGCATCCTGCTGATCGTCGGCGCGGGCGGTGGCTTCAAGCAGACCCTGATCGACTCCGGCGTCGGCCGGATGATCCTGGAGATCTCCGAGGACTGGTCCGTCCCGGCGCTGCTGCTGGCCTGGCTCATCGCCGTCGCCATCCGTCTCGCGACGGGCTCGGCGACCGTGGCGACCGTCTCCGCGGCGGGTCTCGTCGCCCCGCTCGCGGCCGACATGTCCACCGCCCACACCGCTCTGCTGGTCCTCGCGATCGGCGCGGGCTCGCTGTTCTTCAGCCATGTCAACGACGCCGGCTTCTGGCTGGTGAAGGAGTACTTCGGCCTGGACGTCGGGCAGACGATCAAGACGTGGTCGGTGATGGAGACGATCATCTCGGTCGTGGCCGGAGCGATGGTTCTGCTGTTGTCGCTGATCATCTAGCGGCGCGCGGACCGGACCGAGAGGAAGCCGTCGTACTCCGGGTGCGGAGTACGACGGCTTCGGCGTGTCCGGGTGGGCCGGTCCGCGGACGGGGGCGGGCGGCGGCTTCGGCCCCTCGGGGCGCTGCGGGTCGGCAGGCGGGGGCGGCTTCGGCTCGTCCCGGTCAGGGCCGCCACAGCGGGTGTTCGCGCTCGGCCCACTCGCGGCTGACGCGCCCGGTGCGCAGACCGCGGCGGGCCTCCGGGTCGGCCAGGGCCATGCCGATGTGTCCGGCGAGAACGACACCGACGGTGAGCGCGAGCCAGTCGTGGACGAAGGTCGCGCTGGTCCGCCAGCGCAGCGGGGTGAGGTGGGTGAACCACATCAGCAGGCCGGTCCCGAGCATGACCAGGGTGGCGCCCGCGATCCAGGCGGCGTAGATCTTCTGCCCCGCGTTGAACTTCGCCGACGGGCGGGCCGAGGGACGCCTGTCGCGGCGCAGCACCGCGCGCAGCCAGAGCCGGTCGTGCGGGCCGAAGCGGTTCATGCGGCCGAGGTCGGCCCGCAGGGCGCGGGAGGCGAGCCCGGCGAGCAGCGGGACGGGCAGGGCGAGGCCCGAGAACTCGTGCAGCCGGACCACCAGGGCGCGGCGGCCCACCAGCTGGGCGAGCTCGGGGACGTAGAGGCAGGCGGCCGTGGCCACGCAGACGCCCATCAGGACGGCCGTGGTGCGGTGCACCCAGCGTTCGGCCGGGGTGAAGCGGGGCAGCCGGGCCCGCGCGTCAGGTCGTGGGGGCATCGTCACGTCCGTTCGAACGGCCGACCCAGGCGTCCACGTCGTAGCCGCGTTCCTCCCAGTAGCCGGGGCGCACCCGGTCGGTGACGGTGATGCCGGAGAGCCACTTGGCGGACTTGTAGAAGTACATCGGCGCCACGTAGAGGCGGGCCGGGCCGCCGTGGGCGTGGCCGAGGTCCTCGTCCTGCATGCGCAGGGCGACGAGCACGTCGGCACGGCGAGCCTGGGCGAGGGTGAGGCTCTCCGAGTAGGTGCCGTCGAAACAGGTGAAGCGGATCGCGCGGGCCGTCGGGCGCACCCCGGCCGCGTCCAGCAGCGCGGACAGCCGTACGCCTTCGAAGGGCGTGTGCGGGACCCGCCAGCCGGTGACGCACTGGACGTCGCGGACGAGCCTGCTCTGCGGCATGGCCCGGAGGTCGGAGAGGGTGTAGGTGGCGGGGCGGTCGACCAGGCCGTCGACGGTGAGGCGGTAGTCGGTGGCGTCCTTGCGGGGGACGGAGGAGGCGACCGAGTAGTAGCGGAAGCCGCCGCCGTTGGGGAGGAGTCCGGTCAGTCCGGTGGGGTCCCGGTCGGCCGCGCTGCCGAGGAAGGACTCCAGCGCGCGTTGCAGCGGGGGCGCGGCGACGACGCCGAGGACGCCCAGGCCGAGCGTGCCGAGGAAGACCCTGCGGCCGACGGGCTTGCCGGGAGGGTCCTCCGGGGCGGCTTCAAAGCCCGGGACGGCTTCGGGGCCGGGGACGGCCTCGGGGCCGGGGACGGCCTCGGGGCCGGGGACGGCCTCGGGGCCGGGGAGGCCTTCAGCGCCCGGGACGGCTTCAGGGCCGGGGAGCCGGCCGGGCTCCGTACCGGACCGGTCTTCGGGGGCGGGCCGGTCTTCGGGGGCGGGGGGCCGGCGGGGCTCCGTGCCGGGCCGGTCGTACGGCGCGGGCTCGGGTCGTTCCTCCGGCTCGGGTCGTTCGGGGTTCACCTTCTCATTCGAGCACCCGCGGCCCCCTGGGGCCAGGGTGCGCGGGTGCTCGTCAGAGTTCTGAAAGGTGTCCGGTGTCAGTTCGCCGACTCCGCCGCCTTGTCCAGCTGGAACGCCTCGTTGCCGAGTCCGATGCGGGCGTGCGCCTCGGGGTCGCGGGAGCGCAGGTACAGGCCGTGGGCCAGGCCCACGGCGACGGCGAGGACGACGATGCCGGGCAGGATCCAGCTCACCGAGGAGCCGGGGCCCGCGCCGATCAGGACGTCGATGTCCTTGACGGTGTAACCGGCGATCACCAGCAGGGCGACACCGGCCACGGCGGAGGCGGCCAGCCGCCAGGCCTGGGCGCCCGCGGCACCACGGCGGACGAAGAAGGCGACCACGGAGAAGGACGCCGTGGCCATCAGCAGGATCACGCCGAGCGCGCCGGTGTTGCCGGCCCAGGTGAACAGATGGAGGACCGGCGCGGTGGGGTCGCCGACCGGACCGTCGTCGGCGACGGCGAAGCCCGCGACGACGAGCAGCGAGACGACCGTCTGGAGCAGGGAGCCGGTGCCGGGCGCACCGTGGCTGCCGGTGGTACGGCCGAAGGCGGCCGGGAGGAGGCCCTCGCGGCCCATGGCGAAGGCGTAGCGGGCGACGACGTTGTGGAAGCTGAGCATGGCGGCGAACATGCCGGTCACGAACAGCACGTGCATGACGTCGGTGAAGGTGCCGCCGAGCCGGGACTCGCTGAGGAAGAACATCAGGCCGGCGCTCTGCTCCTGCGAGGCCTGCACGATCCGGTCGGGCCCGGTGGCGACGGTCAGCGCCCAGGAGCTGAGCGCGAAGAACACCGCCACGAAGCCGACGGCGAGGAACATCACGCGCGGCACGAGCACGTGCGGGCGGCTGGTCTCCTCGGCGTACACGGGGGCCTGCTCGAACCCGAGGAAGGCGGCGATGCAGAAGCACAGCGCGGTGCCCAGCCCGGCGCCGGTGAGGGTGTCCGGGTCGAAGGCGGCGAGCGACAGGCCCTGCGGGCCGGGGTCGGCGACCACGGCGATGTCGAAGATGACGACGAGGGCCACCTCGATCAGCAGCAGCACGCCCAGCAGCCGCGCGTTGACGTCGATCTTCAGCCAGCCGAGCGCGCCGACCGCGGCGGCGGCCAGCAGCGCCGGTATCCACCAGGCGACCTCGGCGTCGGCGTAGGTGGCGAGCAGGCCGGAGACCTCGAAGCCGAAGATGCCGAAGATGCCGACCTGGAGGGTGCTGTAGGCGACGAGGGCGAGGAAGGAGGCGGCCGCTCCGGCGGTGGGGCCGAGGCCGCGGGAGATGTAGGCGTAGAAGGCGCCGGCGTTGTGGACGTGCCGGCTCATCTCGGCGTATCCGACGCTGAACAGCACCAGGGTGACGCCGAGGGCGACGAAGAGCAGCGGCTGTCCGACGATGCCCATCACCGCGAATGCCGTGGGCATGACACCCGCGACCACCATGAGCGGGGCGGTGGCCGCGAGGACGGACAGCAGCAGGCCGCCCGTCCCGAGGCGGTCGGCGCGCAGGGCGCGCTCCTGGCCCTTGAACGTGCTGATGCCCTCGGCGCTGCCGGGGGCGTGGGTTCTCGAACTGCCCGTTGTCATCGGGGGTGTGTCCTTTCGGGGACCGGTGGGACCGTTCGGGGGGGGACCGGTGCAGGGGGTTCCGGGGCGTGCGGGGTGGTTCAGCCCGTGCCGAGCGCGAGGGCGCGCGCGGCGCGGAAGGCGGCGTGCGGGTCGCGGTCCGGGTAGGACCAGGGCTGCGGGGTCATGTGCTCCCCGATGCGGTGGAACAGGGCGGCCGCCTCGGCGCCGCGGCCCTCGCAGGACTTGGCGTGGGCGAGGAAGTTGAGGTCGACCAGGCGTCGCGGGTGGTCCTCGTGCTCCCACTCCAGCCACCAGTCGAAGGCGGCCTTCATCACCTGCCGGGCCCGGCGGCCGACCCAGTGGCCGGAGGCGGCCGGGTCGGCGCTCTCGTGGCCGGCGGCGGCGAGCACGCGGTAGCGCTCGGCGTGCGCGACGACCGGGAGGATGGCGAGCGGCGAGTCGGCGGGGGCCTGCTCGGCGGCCCAGTTGGCGAAGTCGTAGACCTCGTGCAGCGGGTCGGCTCCGGCCCCGGCGCGGGCCTCGGCGAGCCGGGCGACCATCAGGTGGTGGGCGTGGTGGTGCTCGGCGTGCCGGTGGCGGACCTCGTCGAAGGCCCGGGCCGCGTCCTGGTCGCCGCCGCGTTCGCGCTCCAGCATGAGCAGCCCGAGCCACGGGGTGGGGTCGCCGGGCAGCAGCCCCGCCGCGGTCCTGCAGGCCTCGCGGGCGCTGTCCGGCTTCTCCTTGCCGGTCAGGGCGCGCTGCACCAGCGACACGGCGAGCAGCACGCGGGCGTCGGCGGACTCGGGCTCGGCGAGGCGCCACTCGCGGGCCCAGGCGGCGCTGTACTTGTCGGCCGCCAGAACGGCGACGCGATGGCCGCGGCGGTCCCAGTCGTCACCGGTGAGTGCGAGCAGGCTGCGGGCGACCTGCCAGCGGCCCTGGGAGAGGGCGGCGCGCGCGGTCGCGAGGTCGGTGTCGTCGAGCGCCGCGTCGAAGGTCTGGGGCGAGCGCTTGCGGGCGCGGCCCAGGGGAGGCGGGGGTGGTGACACCGAGGGACATCCTCAGACGGTGATGCGCAGAGCCGGATAGGGCGGAGCAGGTATGCCGGGGACCGCTGACGGCGCGGTGGTCAGCCCCGTCATCAGCCGATCACGCACAGCAAACCCGCAGCCAAGGCCATCGTCAAGTGGCGAGGCCATGTGGCACGGTTCAACTGGCGTGACCAGTGGGACAGTTGTGACACCTGAGACCACATGGAGGGTGCGATTCCGACGCATTTCGCAGGGGGTCGGTGTGACGTACGTCATAGCGCAGTCCGCTTCCTCCCCTGACCATGGGTCGTACGGACGCGCCGCCACCGGAGCCCCCGGGTGCGCCGCGACCGTGCGCAGGGCGCCCGCCGCGACCGTGCGCGAGGCGCCCGTCCCGGGCACTGACCCGGGTCGCTCCCCGGCGCCGCCGGAGCCGGTCCCGGCTTCCGGACCCCTATCCGTCCGCGCCCTCCCCCGGCCCGGCCGGAAGATCCCGAGGTACTCCCCGCGTGTCGCTTCTGGTTCTGCTTCTCGCCGTCGGTGCCGCCTGCTGCCTGGGATTCGGGTTCGTCCTCCAGCAGAACGCCGCCCAGCACGCCCCGCGCGGCGACTTCCTCTCCCCCCGGCTGCTGCTCGACCTGATGCGGGTGCCGCGCTGGCTCGGCGGCATCGCCCTGATGGTCGTGGGCATGGCACTCGGCGCGGCGGCGCTCGGCCAGGGCGAGATCTCCTTCGTCGAACCGCTGCTGGCCACCAACCTCCTGTTCGCCCTCGCCCTCTCCCGCCGCCAGACCAAGCAGCCGCTGGGCCGCCAGGGCTGGGCGGGTCTCGCCCTGCTCGCGGGCGGGGTGAGCGCGTTCATCGTGGCGGGCGAGCCGACCGGCGGCAGCGCCGTCGCCGACCCGCTGCGCCCCTGGCTGATCATCGGCCCCATGGTGGGCCTGGCCCTGCTGCTCACCGCGTACGCCAAGCGCTCCCGCGCCGGCTCCGCCCCGACCCTGCTGGCCCTGGCCGCCGGACTGCTCTACGGCGTCCAGGACGCGCTCACCCGCGTCAGCGGCGAACGCTTCTCCGCCGGCGGCTTCGCCGAGCTGTTCACCGGCTGGCAGCCCTACGCCGTGCTGCTGCTGGGCGTCACCGGACTGCTGCTCGTCCAGAGCGCCTTCGAGACGGCCTCGCTGCGGGCCTCCCTGCCCGCGCTGACCGCGGCCCAGCCGCTGGCCGGCATCATCTGCGGCGTGGGCTTCCTCGGCGACCGGCTGCGCGCCGACGCGGGCGCGCTGGCCTGGGAGGCGGCCGGTCTCACCGCCGTGGTCGCCGGGATCGTGCTGCTCGGCATGCACCCCGCGATGCCCCGGGGCGTGGCGGCGGCCGCGGTGCCGGGCCGGGTGGCCCTCCAGACGCGGTAGGCGCCTCGCGTCACCGGCGCGGGCTGCTGGTTGGATGGCTCCCATGAGCGCTGACGAGATCCTCGACGTCGTCGACGAACACGACCGGGTCATCGGCCGGCTCCCGCGCGGGGAGGTCTACGCGCAGGGGCTGCGCCACCGGTGCGTGTTCATCCAGGCACGGGACGCCGAGGGCCGGATCTTCGTCCACCGCCGCACCGCGACCAAGCTGGTCTTCCCCTCGCTGTACGACATGTTCGTCGGCGGTGTCGTCGGCACCGGCGAGCCCTACGACGAGGCCGCCCTGCGAGAGGCCGAGGAGGAGCTCGGCGTGAGCGGCCTGCCGCGGCCCGCGTTCCTGTTCAAGTTCCTCTACGACGACGGGGCCGGGCGGAGCTGGTGGTCGGCCGTGTACGAGGTCCGGTGCGAGCCTCCGGTCCGGCCGCAGGCCGAGGAGGTCGCCTGGCACGAGTTCGTCACCGAGGAGGAACTGCGGGCGCGGCTCGGCGAGTGGGAGTGGGTGCCGGACGGGCTCGCGGCGTACGAGCGGCTGGCGGAGTTCCGGGCGACGGGGCGGGCCTCGGGCGTCTAGGGCCCTTCTGGCGGATCTCCGTGGGAGAAGGAGCGGCGTCCGGTGCGTGCGCTCGGTGTGCGGTATGGAGGTCGCGTGGCGGAGCCACCTGTCCCTTCGCGCCGTGCGGCTGGGGGTACCTCACACGCCCTTGAGGCGGTGGGGGAGTGCGTGCCGGGCGTCGTGACGCCGCGGAGATCCGTCAGAAGGGCCCCAGGGCGTATCGTCGGATTCCCGTCCCCGCCCGGAGCGCGGCCTCGCGGGCGGGACCCGGGAAGCACGCCCTGCGCCGGGCGCGCGCGGCCCGGCATCACGGCCGACGCCGGCGGCACCACGGGCGACGCCCGGCGTCCCCGTACCGGATAGGGTCCGTCGCGTGATCGAACTCGTGCGAAACGTCCGGATGTGGTTCGCGCCCGAGCGGATCCGTGCGGAGGGCGACACCCCGGACTACCGGTTCTCGCTGGCCAACGAGCGCACCTTTCTGGCCTGGCTGCGCACGGCGCTCGCGCTGATCGGCGGCGGGTTCGCGGTGGACCAGTTCCTGCCCGACCTGCGGTGGGGGTGGCGGGTCGGCCTCGCGCTCGCGCTGCTGGCGGCGGGCGTGCTGTGCTCGCTGCGCGCGGTGAACCACTGGGTGCGCTGCGAGCGGGCCATGCGGCAGGGCGAGGACCTGCCCTCGTCGCGCTTCCCGGCGCTGCTGAGCCTGGTCGTCGCCTTCGTGGCCCTGGTCATGGTCGTCGTGGTGCTGCTCGGGTGGGAGGGGTGAGCGGGGCCGCCCCGGAGCGCGACCCCGGGCTGCAGCCCGAGCGGACCCGGCTCGCGTGGCGGCGTACGACGCTGTCCTCCACGGTGGCGGCCGTGCTCGCGGTGCGCACGACCCTGCACGGCGGTGTCACGGTGGTCTCCGCCCTGGCGTGCGCGCTGTGCTGTCTGCTCTGGCTGGGCTTCCTGCTGGTCGCCCACGACCGGATCCGGGCCCTGTCGGCGCCCGGCCGGCCGCGTGTCCTCACCGCCCGCCAGGCCACCGCGGCGACGCTGTGCACGGTGGCCCTGGCGGCCTGCGCCACGGCTTTGGTGTTCTAGGGCCCTTCTGATGGATCTCCGCGGCGTCGCGACGCCGCGGAGATCCATCAGAAGGGCCCTGGGGGCGGGCTGCGAGAGTCCCGCCCGCCCCGGGGCGGACGACGGGACTCTCGACGGCGGCGGCCCGCACCTTCACGGGCACCGGGTCGGGCCCGGTCCTGGGGTCGTGGACGTCGGTGGACCCCGGGACCCCGGGTCCGCCGAAGCGGCTGTGGCCGATGGCCTCACGGCTCCGACACTCCGGCCGCCCGGGGAGGCACGCAGACAGCGTGTCCGATATGTTCCAGTTCGCGCATCCGACATTCGAAGGCTGGCGAGATGACCACCCTGCATCAGGAACACAGCACCCACAGCCACACCCACGGCCCCGACTGCGGGCACACCGAGGTGCCGCACGGCGACCACGTCGACTACGCCCACGACGGGCATCTGCACCGGGAGCACGGCGGCCACTGGGACGAGTGCGAGCCCGCCGGGCACAGCGCCCACGACGGGCACGACCACCAGCACGGCGAGAACTGCGGGCACAGCGCGGTCGCGCACGGCGACCACCTGGACTATCTGCACGACGGTCATCGCCACGCGGCCCACGACGGCCACTGGGACGACCACTGACCGGTCCCGGCCCCGCCCGGACACACCGTCGACGGCTCCTCGCGCGGGCGCGCGGGGAGCCGTCGGCCCGTCGTGGCACCGATCACGTTGGCTCTCCGCTCTGGACGGCATACCGACCAGTCGGCATCATGAATCGCAACCCGTTGACAGGCATGTAGGAGCGACGATGACCGACCATCCGCCCGGGCTCGACCTCGACCGGCTGCGCGGCCTGCTCGACCGCGAGCGGCCCGGCCTCGTGCAGGGCGCCCTCACCGGCCGGCTGATCGAGGGCGGACGGTCGAACCTGACGTACAAGGTGGCGGACGGCACCTCGCAGTGGGTCGTGCGACGGCCCCCGCTCGGCCATGTCCTGGCCACCGCGCACGACATGAAGCGCGAGTTCCGGGTGATCAGCGCGCTGCACCCGACCGACGTGCCGGTGCCGGCCCCCGTGCTGCTGTGCGAGGACGATGACGTGCTCGGGGCCCCGTTCTACGTCATGGACTTCGTGGCCGGGACGCCGTACCGCACCGCCGCCCAGCTGGCGCCGCTCGGCCCGGAGCGCACCCGTGACGCGGTGCTGTCGCTGGTGGACACCCTCGTCGGGCTGCACGCCGTAGACCCGGCCGAGGTGGGCCTGGCCGACTTCGGGCGGCCCGAGGGCTTCCTGGACCGGCAGCTGCGCCGCTGGGGCAAGCAGCTGGACGCATCCCGCAACCGCGACCTGCCCGGCATCGACGAGCTGCACGCCGCCCTCGGCCGCGCGCTGCCCTCCTCCCCCGCGCCGACCGTCGTGCACGGCGACTACCGGCTGGACAACGTCCTGATCGGCGCCGACGACAGGATCGAGGCGATCCTCGACTGGGAGATGTCGACGCTCGGCGACCCGCTCACCGACCTTGGCCTGCTGGTGATGTACAGCGCGCCGCTGGAGGTGCCGGACTCGCCGGTCAGCACCACCGCCACGGCCCCCGGGCACCCCTCCCCCGCCGAACTGATCGAGCGGTACGCCGCCCGCTCCGGCCGGGACGTCTCCTCGGTCGCCTGGTACACCGCCTTCGCCTGGTTCAAGCTCGCCGTGATCCTCGAGGGCATCCACTACCGCTACACGCTCGGCCAGACGGTCGGGCGCGGCTTCGACCGCATCGGCGAGCTGGTGCCGGTCTTCATCCAGCACGGTCTGACCACCCTCCAGGAAGGCTGACGGGACATGGACTTCGCGTTCGACGCGCGCACCGAGGAGCTGCGCGCCAGGTTGCTGGCCTTCATGGACGAGCACGTCCACCCGGCCGAGGCGGTGGCCGAGGAGCAGCGCGCCGCGCTCGCCTCGCCGTGGGACAACCCGCCGGTCGTGGAGGAGCTGAAGGCCGAGGCGCGCCGCCAGGGACTGTGGAACCTGTTCCTGCCGGACGCCGAGCACGGCGCGGGGCTGACGAACCTCCAGTACGCGCCGCTCGCCGAGATCACCGGCCGCTCCCCGCACCTGGCGCCGACCGCGCTGAACTGCGCGGCGCCGGACACCGGCAACATGGAGGTGCTGGCCCAGTTCGGCAGCGAGGAGCAGAAGAAGCAGTGGCTGGAGCCGCTGCTGGCCGGTGAGATCCGCTCGGCGTTCGCGATGACCGAGCCGGAGGTGGCCTCCTCGGACGCCACCAACATCACCACGCACATAGAGCGGGACGGCGACGAGTACGTCGTCACGGGCCGCAAGTGGTACATCTCCGGGGCGATGAACCCGGACTGCCAGATCTTCATCGTGATGGGCAAGACCGACCCGGACGGGCCGGACATCCGCCGTCAGCAGTCGATGGTGCTCGTGCCGCGTGACACGCCCGGTGTCACGATCACCCGGGCCATGAAGGTGTTCGGCTACGAGGACCACTACCACGGCGGTCACGCCGAGGTGGTCTTCGACCACGCGCGCGTGCCGGTGTCCAACCTGATCGGCGAGGAGGGCGGCGGCTTCGCCATCGCCCAGGCCCGGCTCGGCCCGGGCCGCATCCACCACTGCATGCGGCTGATCGGCATGGCGGAGCGCGCGATCGAGCTGATGTGCCGACGGGCCGTGTCGCGTACGGCGTTCGGCAAGGCGCTGGCGCAGCAGGGCGTGGTGCACAACTGGATCGCCGACGCGCGGGTGGCGGTCGAGCAGCTGCGGCTGCTGGTGCTGAAGACGGCCTGGCTCATGGACACCGTGGGCAACAAGGGCGCGCACACGGAGATCCAGGCCATCAAGATCGCCACGCCGCGCGCGGTGGTGGACATCGTCGACCGGGCGATCCAGCTGCACGGCGCGGGCGGGGTGAGCCAGGACTTCCCGCTGGCGGAGCTGTACGCGGCGGCCCGCACGCTGATGCTCGCCGACGGGCCGGACGAGGTGCACCAGCGGTCGCTGGCGCGGCGGGAGCTGAAGAAGTACCTGTAGGGGTCGCGGGCAGTACCCGGCAGTGACGTGTGCAAGGGGCGGCCGCCCAGGGCGGTCGCCCCTTACGTGTGCGCCGACGGATGCCCTTCACGTGTGCGCCCGCAGGTGCCCCCGTATGCGCGTCCGTGGTCGGCCCGTTACGGCCGCAGTGCCCTCAGCAGCAGGTCGGCAAGGTGGTCGGCGACCTGCTGGGGGCTCATCGGGCCGTCGGGGCGGTACCAGGTCGACAGGTGGTGGATCGAGCCGAAGTGGTAGTCGACCACCAGGTCGGCCGGGTTGGCCCTGGTGAAGACGCCCGCCTCCTGGCCCTCCTCGATCAGGGCGCGGAAGCGTTCGTGGTAGCGCCGCCGCTCGGCGCGGACCTGCTTGTTCTTCTCCGGGCTGAGCTGGTGCATGGACCGGAAGAAGATCATCGCGTCGTCGAGGTTCTCGATGGTGGTGACCACCACGTCGGCGGCCGCGTCGCGCACCCGCTTCTCGATCGGCTCGTCGGCGTTCGCGAAGGCGTCCAGGCGCTCCTGCTGGACGCGCAGCAGGCGCGCGTACACCTCGTGCAGGAGGTCGTCCTTGGAGCCGAAGTAGTGGTAGAGCGCGCCCTTGGTGACGCCGGCCGCCTCCACGATCTCCTGCACGGAGGTGCGGTCGTACCCCTGGTCGGCGAAGAGGCGGGTGGCGGCGGCCAGGAGCCGCTGCGGGACGGGCGTACCGTCCCCGTCCGTCGTCCTGGCCACTGCCGCCACCTGCCTTTCGGTTCATGCCCCGGGCGGTGTGCGCCGCGGGAAGTGCTTCCTGACGGGAGATCTTCCCACGGACGCGTCAGGCGCCGGACTCCCATGCCCGCTGGACCCGGTTCATGCCGCCCAGCCAGCGGTCGGGATCGGTGGCGCGGGCCTCGTAGAAGGCGGCCACCTCGGGGTGCGGCAGGATGAGGAAGCGGTCGTCCGCGATGCCCTTGAAGAGGGCCTCGGCGACGTCGTCCGGCTCGATGGCGGTGGGCACGAGCACCAGGTCGCCCGCGCTGCCGGTGGCGTCGAGCATGTCGGTGCGCACGCCCTGCGGGCAGACGGCGTGGACCTTCAGGCCGCGGTGGCGGTAGGTGAGCGAGAGCCACTCGGCGAAGGCGTAGGCGCCGTGCTTGGTGACGCTGTAGGGGGCGGCGCCGATCATGGTGAGCAGTCCGGCGGCGGAGACGGTGGAGACGAAGCGGCCCTCGCCGCGCTCCAGCCAGTGCGGGAGCAGGGCGCGGGCCGCGCGGACGTGGGCCATGACGTTGACGTCCCAGGCGAGGTCCCACACCGCGTCCTCGGCCGTCTCGGTGCCGCCCGAGGCGACGCCGGCGTTGGCGCAGTAGACGTCCACGGCGCCGCCGAGCGCGGCCCTGGCCTCCTCGACGATCAGCGAGGCGTCGCCGGGGACGGCGACGCCGCCGATCTCGGCGGCCACGGCCGAGGCCTTGTCCGCGTCGAGGTCGTTGACGACGACACGGGCCCCCTCGGCCGCGAAGCGGCGCGCGAGGGCGGCTCCGATGCCTCCTCCCGCCCCGGTGACGACCACTCGGGCATCCTGCACGGCTTCCACCATCGGTCTCCTTCGGCACACCGCGCCGCCGGGGACGGCGGCGCGCGACTGCGGGGCGCGCGGCACTGCGCAGCGCCAGACTAACCAGTCGGTATGTCGAGAGGAAGAGGCGGCTTTCGAGGGACGTCCCCGGTCGGCCTCGTTCCGTGCGGCCGGGCCCCGCGCTAGCGTGCGTGGGCATGACACCCGCTGGGATCACGGAGGTCACCGCATGAAGCTGTCCCGACGAAGCCTGCTCGCCACCACCGCCGCGCTGGCGGCGTCGACGGCCCCCGCCGCGGCCGCCCCCGCGGGTGGTGGGCGCCGGCTGCGCACCGGGTTCGAGCGCCTGGCCGCCGACGGGTACGCCGCGCTGGCGGGCCAGAAGGTCGGCGTCGTCACCAACCCCACCGGTGTCACCCGGGACGCGACGCACATCGTGGACGTCATGCACGCCGACGACCGGGTGGACCTCACCGCCGTCTTCGGTCCCGAGCACGGCTTCCGCGGCACCGCGCAGGCGGGCGGCTCCGAGGGCCGCCACGACGACCCCGCCACCGGGCTGCCGGTCTACGACACCTACCTCAAGAGCGGCCGCCCGCTGGCCGACGTCTTCACCGCCTCCGGCGTCGACACGGTCGTCTTCGACATCCAGGACGTGGGCGCGCGCTTCTACACCTACATCTGGACGCTCTACGACTGCATGGAGGCGGCCCGGCTCGCGGGGAAACGGTTCGTCGTGCTGGACCGGCCCAACCCGGTCACCGGGCGCTCCGCCGAAGGCCCCGTGCTGCACAGGGAGTTCGCCACCTTCGTCGGACGAGAGCCGATCGCGCAGGCCCACGGGATGACCGTCGCCGAGCTGGCGCTGCTGTTCAACGGGGAGTTCCTCGCCGAGCCGGTTCCGCTGCACGTCGTGGAGACGACGGGCTGGCGGCGGTCGGAGTTCCACGACGCCTCCGGGCTGCCCTGGGTGCCGCCCAGCCCGAACATGCCGACCCCGGACACCGCGCTGGTGTACTCGGGAACCTGCCTGTTCGAGGGCACCAACCTCTCCGAGGGGCGCGGCACCACCCGGCCGTTCGAACTCCTCGGCGCGGAGGGCCTGGACGGGCGCTGGGCCGCCGCCGCGAACGAACTGGAGCTGCCCGGCGTACGGTTCCGGGAGGCCTACTTCGCGCCGACCTTCTCCAAGTTCCAGGGCAGGACCGTCGGCGGCGTGCAGCTCCACGTCCACGACCGGGCCGCCTACGACCCCGTCCGCACCGGGATCGCGCTGCTGGTGACGGCCAGGCGGACCTGGAGCGGGTTCGCCTGGCGCGCCGACCACTGGATCGACAAGCTCACCGGCTCCACCTGGGTGCGCACCGCGATCGACGCGGGGGCCGACACCGACGAGGTGGTGGCGGGCTGGCAGGAGGAGCTGGCGGCCTTCCGGCGGGTGCGGCGGGAGTATCTGCTGTACCGGTGAGCCCCGGCGTATGGCCAGACGCCCCCGCCGGCAGGACGATGCGCCACACCGCGCGTGGTCCGGGGAACGAGGGGGCTTGTCATGGCAGCTGTGGAAATGAGCGTGGCTCCCTACTGGGAGCTCACCTTCGACGCGGACGGTGACGCCGACCGGCGCCGCCGGGAGCGGTTCCTCGCCGAGGTGGCGCGGCGCGGCGTCACCGACCTGGTGCTCGTCGCGCACGGCTGGAACAACGACCGTTCGACGGCGACCGGGCTCTACAGCCGCTTCCTGGAGCCGTTCCCCGCCCTCGCGCCGGGGGCGGTGCTCGGGTACGCGGGCGTGGTGTGGCCGTCGATGCGGTTCCCGGACGAGCCGATCCCGGACTTCCCGCGCGCGCTCGTCGCCCCGGCCGCGGGGGGCGGGCTCGACGGGGACACGCTGAACGCGCTGCTGGCGGCCTTCCCCGGCCGCGCCGACGTGGTGGAGCGGCTCGCCGCGCTGCTCGGCCGGCCGTCGCGCGGGGCCGGCGAACTGGACGAGTTCGGGCGGCTGGTACGGCTGCTGGTGGAGGAAGAGCGGGCCTGGCCGCGGGCGCTGACCGCCACCGACACCACCGGCGAGAACGGGCCCGCCATGCTGACCGCGCCCGTGGCGGAGGTCTGTGAGGACTTCGCGCGGGGGCTCGCCGTGTGCTCGGCGCCCGGCGGCACAGCCGCGTTCTCCCTCCCCGACCCGTGGGACGGGGCACAGGAGTTGCTGCGGCAGGCGACGTACTACGCGATGAAGCAGCGGGCGGGCACGGTGGGCGAGCTGGGGCTCGGCCCGGTGCTCGGACAGCTCGCCGAGGCGGCGCCGCGGGTGCGCGTGCACCTGGTCGGGCACAGCTTCGGGGCCCGGCTGGTGGCGTTCGCGCTGCGCGGTCTGCCCCGGGGCGTGCGCACGGTGAGGTCGGTGACCCTGCTGCAAGGGGCGTTCTCGCACTACGCGTTCGCCGAACGGGTGCCGGGCACACGCGCGCGTGGCGCGCTGCACGGGTGTCCCGCGCGGGTGGACGGCCCCCTCGTGTGCTGCCACTCCCGGCACGACTCGGCGCTCGGCACGATGTATCCGCTGGCCTCGCGGATGGCGGGCGACGACCGGTCCGTCGCCGTCGCCGGGTTCGGCATCGGGCGGGCCCTCGGGGCGAGATGGGGCGCCGTCGGGTTCGACGGCATCCAGGCGCTGCCGGGCACGCGCGTGTGCACGCTCGCCGACGCGGTGGCGGGCCGGGTGCCGGCGTCCGGGTGCGTGAACGTCGACGTGGCGTCCGTGGTGCGGCGCGGCGGCCCGCCCGCCGGTGCGCACAGCGACATCGTGCACCGGGAGCTGGCGCAGGTGGTGGTGGCGGCGGGCCGGATCGGGTGACGGCCCGCCGCCGGGTGCGGGATGGCGTCAGCGGTGCGGCCCTGGCCGGCGGGGACGCCGCCGGCGAAGGAGGTCAGTTCGCCGCGTCCGACGTGGCGGAAGACGTCCATCAGCCACAGCCGGTCCTCGGCCGCCGCGTAGCCGGCTCCGAACTCGGTGCCGTAGCGGGTGGTGCCGGTGATGTGCGGGACGCCCGTCTTCCTGTCGCGGACGATCGTGACGTCGGTGCGGCCGGCGGGGCGGACGGTGGAGGCGACCTGGTCGGCGGGGGCGCCGAAGGAGGCGTCGTTGAAGAACGCGGTGAGTGTGGACTCGGTGGGTGCGGGGTAGCCGGTGGCAGGCCTGGCGTAGGGGCCGAGCGGATCGGCGGAGTGCGTGGGTTTGGTGCCGAATGCCTGGTTGAGCGGGATCTGCGCGAGGGGCGCGTTGCCGTTCCGGCCCGGTGGCAGGACGTCCGCGCGGCGGCCGCCGCAGTGGTCCGCCACGGCCGCCGCGGCGGTGGCGGGCGCCGCCGCGGCGGGGCGGCCGGGGAAAGCGGAGACAAAAGACCGGCAATGAGGGTGCATACGGATGCCGTCTTCAGGAACTCGGCGAATCCGCGAGGAGTTCTCAGTCTGTCGAGCAGGTTGCGTGGGGTGTGCCGCGGCATGGCGGCTCCTACCGACGGGACGGGCGGAAGTCACCGCCGGTATCCCGCGTTCGAAGATGAACATGCGTCAGGTTTCCGGGCGGTCGCGGGGGCCGGGAACCGGGAGGGAGCCGAATCGGGTGTCGGTACGTCTATGGGGCGACGTCCGTACGACGACGCCGAACTGACCGAAGTACAGGTGCAGATGTGACGGAGGTGCAGGGCGATGGCCGGATTCCGGAGTCTTGCTAGACAGGTGCGTGATCCGCGGTGCGATCTGGCGCTGCGGCGCTACTCGCTGCGCAAGTGCCTGGAGCGTTTCGCTCCCTACGGGCACAGGGCGACCTGGGACCACTTGTGCTCCAGGGCCGGTTTCGGCCCGGAGGACCGCTCCCCCGACCCGGCACGGCTCGTGGCCGCGCTGGAGGAACTGGAGGAGGCACGAGCGGTGTGGCTCGCCTACGAGGCGGAGTTCGCCCAGCGCCGCAGGAAGGAGAAGCACGACGGGCTGCGCCGGCCGGGCAGCGTGGACGACTGGCACCGGCTGACCTGGGGCGGGTTCGGGGTCGCCTGGTGCGACGACCCCCGGGTCCACCCTCGCGGGCCGCTGGCCGAGGTGCTGCGGCGGATCATCGCCGCGCTGGAGCGTGAGCCGGGGGCGTCGTGCCCGGTGTGCGACGGGGAGCGGCTGGTCTGGGCGTACGACCTGGCCCATGAGCCGTCGGCCGGGCCGGTCTGCGTGGACTGCGGGATCCTCGTCCCGCGCCCGGTGCTGACACCCGCGGCGCTGGCGGAGGCCAGGCGGGACCGGATACTGGTCTCCGTCTCGGCCTGAGGAGCGCGCCCGGCCCCCGTCCCCGCAGGACCGCGGGGCAGGGAGCGGCACAGGACCGCTCCACACGGGGACCACGGGGTGGCAGGGCACGAGGGCGTGAGTGACGGGGGCCGCAGGGCACGGGGGTCGCAAGGTACGGGGGCCGCAGGTGACGGGGGTCCGCTCGATACGGGGTTCCGGGGGTGCGCAGGGGATGCCGCACCCCTTCCGGACGGCCGCCCGACCGGCCACGAGAGCCGTGCGGGGCGAAGGCTGCGGGCGGGGGTTTCGGAACCCGGCCTGAATCCGGTCCAGGGCCCTTCTGACGGATCTCCGTGGGGGAAGGAGCGGCGTTCGGTGCGTGCGATCGGCGTGCGGTGTGGAGGGCGTCGCGACGCCGCGGAGATCCGCCAGAAGGGCCCTAGCAGCACTGGTCCGGCTGTGGCGCCGGGCGGGTGTCGCGGGGGCGGGTGGTGCCGCGTTCGACCATGAGGCGGGAGCCGCTGATGCGCTCGCCGAAGGTGTCGTCGGGGTTGGACAGGGCGCAGGTGTCGAGGGAGAGACAGCCGCAGCCGATGCAGTCGGTGAGATGGTCGCGCAGGCGGTTGAGCTGGCTGATGCGCTCGTCGAGCTCGGAGCGCCAGTTCTCGGAGAGGCGGGCCCAGTCCTCGTGGGTGGGGGTGCGCTCCTCGGGGAGCGCGGCGAGGGCGTCCCTGATCGTGGCCAGCGGGATGCCGACCCGCTGGGCGGCCCGGACGAAGGCGACGCGGCGCAGGGTGTCCCGGGTGTAGCGACGCTGGTTGCCGCTGGTGCGGCGGCTGCTGATCAGGCCCTTGGACTCGTAGAAGTGCAGGGCGGAGACGGCGGCACCACTGCGTGCGGAGAGCTGGCCGACGGTGAGCTCGTGGATCTTCTCGGGAATCTGGGGCACTCCCCGAACCCTACCCATCGCCCGACCGGGTGAGGCGGGGTGGGCCGTTGACAACGCGCCCCGCCGTTGACAGGGTGCCTCCACCCGAGCATGCTAAGCAGTTGCTTAGACATGGTGACCGTGTGATGCGCAGGGAAGGCCGGGACGACATGGCAGAGCCGAGGATCTTCACGTCCGTCGACGAGCTCAGGGCGGCGGTGGGCGAGCAGCTGGGGTACACCGACTGGGTGGAGGTCGACCAGAAGCGGATCGACCTGTTCGCCGACGCCACCGGTGACCACCAGTGGATCCATGTGGACCCGGAGAAGGCGAGGAGCGGGCCGTTCGGCACGACCATCGCGCACGGCTATCTGACCCTGTCGCTGCTGCCGCTGTTCGGGCCGCAGCTGATCGGCGTCGAGGGCGTGAAGATGGGCGTCAACTACGGCACGAACAAGGTCCGCTTCCCCTCGCCCGTGCCGGCCGGCTCCCGGCTGCGCGCCACCGCGTCGGTCACCGGCGTCGAGGACGTCCAGGGCGGTGTGCAGGTGGCCGTCGCCTTCGTCGTGGAGCGCGAGGGCGGCGACAAGCCGGTGTGCGTCGCCGAGTCGGTGGCCCGCTACTACTTCTGACGGCGGCCGGGCGCGGGGCTCAGCGGCCCGCGCCCACCATCCGCAGCACGAGGTCGGCGTACAGCGCGCCGACCTCGTCGGGGGTGCGCGAGCCCTCCACGTTGAACCAGCGGGCCACGTCGATGCACAGGGAGAGCACGGCGAGGGTGGTGCCGTGCACGTCGGGCACGTCGAACTCGCCCGAGGCCACACCGTCCTCGACGATGCCGCGCACCTCGCCGTCGACCTGTCGGCGCAGGGCGAGGATCTCGGCGCGGGCGTCGGGACCGAGCGAGTCGAGCTCGTACTGGACGACCCGGGCGGTGGTACGGCCGCCCGCGTGCCAGCGGACGAAGGAGCTGACGGCGTCGGCGAGGCGCTCGGTGGCGGTGCCCTCGCGGGCCGCCGCGGTGCGCAGGATGTCCAGCGCCTTCTGATGGCCGATCCGGCTGATCCGGTGGAGGAGCTCCTCCTTGGTCTTGTAGTGGATGTAGAGCGCGGCGGGGCTCATGCCCGCGCGGCCGGCGATGTCACGCGTGGTCGTGGCGTGGTAGCCGCGCTCGGCGAAGGCCTCCACCGCGGCCACCAGCAGCCGCCGGGCCGCGTCGGGCGTGACCTCGTCCCACGCCTGCGGCTCGCCGCCGGTGGTCTCCTCCGCCGTACTCATCGCTCGTTCGCCCCTCTCGCTGACCGGGGCACCACCATACAGCCGCTGGTGAGCGGCCGCTTAGAGCGCCCGCCCGGCGGCCCTCAGACGTGGTACGTCGGCCGGTCCGCGTCCTGGCGGTCCCGGATGACCTTGGCGAGGGTGAAGGCGGAGGTCACGAGGTACAGGACGGCGATCCCGAGGAAGGCGCGCACCCAGGTGTCGGCCTCCAGCTTGAAGATCCCGATGGCGGTGGCGGCCATGGCGACGGCGAACGAGGCCACGGCCTGACCGTAGAAGGCGGCCGTGTTCTGCGGCTTGGCGGGTATGTCACTCATGGGGGACAGCTTCGCCGGGCGTGGCCCGCGCCACATCCGCTCACGTACTCAGTCACGTACTCAGGCAGTCACGTACTCAGAACGCCGAAACCCCGGTCAGCGCACGGCCGATGAGCAGCTTCTGGATCTGGCTGGTGCCTTCGTAGAGGGTCATCACCCGGGCGTCGCGCAGCAGTTTGCCGGCCGGGTACTCGTCGATGTAGCCGTAGCCGCCGAAGACCTGGAGGGCGTTGTTCGCGGCGCGCACCGCGGCCTCGGAGGCGAACAGCTTGGCCTTGGAGGACTCCACCGCGAAGGGCAGGCCGCGGTCCACGAGGTCGGCTACGCGCCAGGTCAGCAGGCGGGCGGCGTCCACGTCGAGGGCGATGTCGCTGATCAGTTCCTGGACGAGCTGGTGATGGGCGATGGACCGGCCGAACTGCTCGCGCTCACCGGCGTGGCGCAGGGCCGCGTCCAGGGCGGCCTGGGCTATGCCGACGCAGCCGGCCGCCACCGACATCCGGCCCTTGGCCAGGGCCGACATGGCGACGGAGAAGCCCTTGCCCTCCTCGCCGAGCAGCGCGGAGGCGGGCACGCGGACGCCCTCCAGCACCAGTTCGGCCGTCGCCTGGCCGCGCAGGCCGAGCTTGCCGTGGATCTCGCGGCGGGTCAGGCCGGGGGTGTCCGCGGGGACGAGGAAGGCGGAGACGCCCTTGTGGCCGGGGGCGTCGGTGGAGCGGGCGAACAGCAGGACGACATCGGCCCAGGTGCCGTTGGTGATGAACATCTTGGTGCCGTCGATGACGTACTCGTCGCCGTCGCGGACCGCGCGGGTGGTGAGGTTGCCCGCGTCCGAGCCGGTGCCGGGTTCGGTCAGGCCGAAGCAGCCGACCTGCTCGCCGGAGGTCAGACCGGGCAGCCAGCGGCGCCTGTGCTCCTCGCTCCCCCACGCGGCGATCGTCTTGGCGACCAGGCCGAGGGAGACCGAGACGATGCCGCGCACGGAGGAGTCGCCGCGGCCCAGCTCCTCGGTGACCAGGCAGTACGCGAGGTGGTCGCCGCCGGAGCCGCCGTACTCCTCGTCGATCGTCAGGCCGAGGAAGCCGAGCGCGCCGAGCTTCTTCACGACGCCCCGGTCGACCTCCTCCGCCCGGTCCCAGGCGGCGGCGTGCGGGGCGATCTCGCGCTCCACGAAGTCCCGGGCCAGCCGGCGGACGGCGGTCTGCTCCTCGCTGAGCTCCAGGTTCATGCCGAGTCACCCCACAGAGTACGGATCTTGAAAGCCGGACTTTTAAATTAGCACTGCTAGTTTCTGGATGCAGCCCTACTATGTGCGCCATGGCCCGACCGCGCAAGCCCCTTCTCAGCACCGACCGGATCGTCGCCACGGCACGGGAACTCGTGGACACGGAAGGGCTCGCCGCGGTCTCCACCCGGCGGCTCGCCGCCGAACTGGGGGTGAGCGGGCCGTCGCTGTACAACCACTTCCGGACCAAGGACGAGATCCTCGAGGCCGTCGCCGACTCGGTGAGCGCGCAGGTCGATCTGTCGATGTTCGAGGGCGGCCGGGACTGGCGGGCCGCGCTGCACGACTGGGCCGTCTCCTACCGTGCCGCTCTGCGCGACCACCCGAACATCGTCCCGGTCCTGGCCCAGGGGCCCGGGCGGCGGCCCGCCGCGCTGCGGCTCGCCGACGCGGTGTACGGCGCGATGGTCGCGGCGGGGTGGCCGCCGTCGCAGGCCACGTCCATCGGGGCGCTGATGCGGTACTTCATCATGGGCTCCGCGCTGGGCTCCTTCGCGGGCGGTTTCGTCGACGACCGGTCGGCGTACGATCCCGCCGACTATCCCCATCTCGGTCAGGCCCATCTGTTGCCGGACCGGCAGGAGAGGATCGACGAGCGGGCCTTCGAGACGGGGCTTGCCGCGTTGCTGGATGGGCTGGAGCGGCAGTATGAGGAGGTTGCGGGGGCGGCGCGGTGAGGTGGGGCTGCAGTGCGGTGCGGTCTTTGGCCGCGGGGTGCGTCGTGGGTTCGCGCAGTTCCCCGCGCCCCTTGGGGGTTGCCCGCCGGGGCGTCGGGGAGGTGGGGCTGCGGTGCGGTCTTTGGCCGCGGGGTGCGTCGCGGGTTCGCGCAGTTCCCCGCGCCCCTTGGGGGTTGCCCGCCGGGGCGTCGGGGAGGGGAGCGCGGATTGATGCAGCCTCGCCTCTTCAGAACGTGATCAGGGCTCTGGCTCCCTTGCCTGCTCGCATGTTTTCGAAGGCTGTGGGGATTTCGGCCAGGGTGATGTGTTCCGTGACCAGGGTGGAGAGGTTGAGGCGGCCGGCTCGGATGTGGTCGGCCAGGACCGGGAGGTCGCGGGCCGGGTCGGAGTTGCCGTAGACGCAGCCGGAGAGGGTGCGGCCCCAGTGGAAGATCTCCAGGGCGTTGAAGGTGACCTGTTCCTCCTTGCCGCCGATGCCGACGACCGTGGTGCGGCCGCCTCGGCGGGTGGACTCCCAGGCGGCGCGGATGGTGACCGCCCGGCCGACGCACTCCACGGCCACGTCGACGCCCTGCCTGCCGGTGAGCGCGCGGATCTCGCGCGGGGCCTCCGGGGAGGCGACGACGTAGTCGGTGGCACCGGCCGTTCGGGCCAGTTCCTCCTTCGCCGGGGAGACGTCGACGGCGATGATCCTCGAGGCGCCCGCGATCCGCGCCGCCTGGAGGGCGGCCAGCCCCACGCCCCCGACGCCGAAGACGGCGACGGTCTCGCCCTCGCGCACCTGGGCGGAGTGGTGGACGGCCCCGTAGCCGGTGAGGACGGCGCAGCCGAGGAGGGCCGCGTCGGTGAGCGGGATGCCGGCCGGGGCGGGCAGCGCGCAGGCGACGGGGACGACGGTCTCCTCGGCGAACGCGGCCACGTTCAGGCCGGGGTGCAGCGCGGTGCCGTCGACGGTGTGGGCGTGGACGGCGGCGGCGCCCTTCAGCGCGTCGGCGCACAGCCAGATCTCGCCGAGCGAGCACGCGTGACAACTCCCGCAGGACGGAGCCCAGTTGAGGACGACGTCGTCGCCCGGGGCGATCCGGGTGACGCCCTCGCCGACGGCGACGACCGTGCCGGCACCCTCGTGGCCGAGGACCGCGGGCACCGGGAGGCGCATGGTGCCGTCGGACAGCGACAGGTCGGAGTGACAGACACCGGCTGCGGCGAGCCTGACGCGGACCTGGCCGGGGCCCGGGTCCGGCAGTTCGATGTCGGTGATCTCCAGCGGGGCGCCGATGGCGGGCAGGACGGCGGCACGGACGGTCATGTCGGGCGACTCCCTGGGAACCTGGGTGACTTGGCCAACTGGATCAGAACTGGAAGGACTTGGTCTGGAGGTACTCGGCCAGGCCGTGGCTGCCGAGCTCGCGGCCCACACCCGACTGCTTGTAGCCGCCGAAGGGGGCGCGGGGGTTGAAGCGGCCGCCGTTGATGTCGACCTGCCCGGTGTCCATGCGGCGGGCGAAGGCGACCGCCTCGGCCTCGTCACCGGCCCACACCGCGCCGGCGAGGCCGTAGACGGTGCCGTTGGCGATGCGCAGGGCGTCGTCCTCGTCCTCGTAGCGGATGATCGACAGCACCGGGCCGAAGATCTCCTCCTGGGCGATGGTCATGTCCTCGGTCACGTCGGCGAAGACGGTCGGGCTGACGTACCAGCCCTTCTCGCGCGGGGCCGCGGGGCCGCCCGCGACCAGGCGGGCGCCCTCGGCGACACCCTTGTCGATGTAGCCGCGCACCCGGTCGCGCTGCCCCGCGCTGACCAGCGGGCCGATACGGTCGGCGTACTTGGCGGCGGCGGCCCGGGCCAGTTCGACGGCCTCCTCGTACCGCGAGGTGTGGACGAGCATGCGGGTCCAGGCGCTGCACGTCTGGCCGGAGTTGGACATGACGTTGGCCACGCCGACGTTGACGGCCCTGGCGAGGTCGGCGCTCGGCAGGATGACGTTGGCGGACTTGCCGCCGAGTTCGAGGGCGACGCGCTTGACGGCGGCGCCCGCGATCGCGCCGATGCGCCTGCCGACGGCGGTGGAGCCGGTGAAGGAGACCAGGTCGACGTCCGGGTGCTCGGCGAGGGCCTGCCCGGCGACCGGGCCTAGGCCGGTGACGAGGTTGAAGACGCCCGCGGGGACACCGGCCTCGTGGACTGCCCCGGCGAAGAGCTGGGCGGTCAGCGGGGTGTCCTCGGCGGGCTTGAGGACGACCGTGCAGCCGGCCGCGAGGGCGGGGGCGACCTTGGCGACGATCTGGTGCAGGGGGTAGTTCCAGGGGGTGATCGCGGCGACCACGCCGACGGGCTCGTGCAGCACCGTGGAGTTGCCGACCTTCTCCTCGAAGGCGTGCGTGGCCGCGAGTTCGGCGAAGCTGCCGGCGACGGCGATCGGCACGGCCGCGTGCACGGCCTGCGAGAAGGCCGGCGGCGAGCCCAGTTCGGCGGTGACCGTCTCGGCGATCTCGTCCTTGCGGGCCAGCAGTACGTCCCGCAGCGCGGTGAGGCGCTCGGCGCGGACGGCCGGGGGCGTGGCGGCCCAGCCGGGCAGGGCGGCACGCGCGGCCCGTACGGCGGCGTCCACGTCCTCGGCGGTGCCGGCCGGGACCCGGGCGATGACCTCCTCGTCGGCCGGGTCGACCACCTCGATGAGGTCCCGCCCCGCGGCGGGGCGCCAGGCGCCGTCGATGTACATGCCGTCCTGGGCCTTCATGGCCTACCTCCCGAGATCGCGACTGCGTCCGCCACTAAACTAGCGGCGGTAGTTTTCTCGCGCCAGAGGCAACCCGGCCGAGAGGCGATATGAGGGAGGCGGGGGCGGAGGACGGAGTACTACGAGACGGGGCCCGCAAGGGGGGTGACGGTCCGGCGGCGTGACTGGTCCCACGGGGTGACCGGACCGGCGGCGTGACTGATCCCACGGGGTGACCGGACCGGCGGCGTGACCGGACCGGCGGGGTGACTGATCCGGCGGGGTGGCCGGACCGGCCCTGGCCGGTCACCCCGCCGGGGCTCTACTCCTCCAGGTCCGGCAGCCGGGCCGGAGCCGGGCAGATGCGGTCGCCGTGCTGGTCGAAGACGAAGAGGTGGGCGAGGTCGACCAGCAGCGGCACCTGCATGCCGTGCCGGAGGTCGAAGTCGGGGGTGGTGCGCACGATGAGGTCGCCGGGGAGCCGGCCCTCGGACGGGGCGGGGTCCACCACGGGGGCGGCCTCGGCAGGGCGTTCCAGCACCCCGACCGAGCCGGACCGCAGCGCGCCCGCCCGCTCCCGCAGCCGGTCCAGCACCCCGGCCCCGTCGCGGCGGCGGCGCCGGGGACCGTGGTCCGGACGCGCGGCCTCCAGGTCCGGTACGACGGCGGGGCGGGAGCCGGTGTTGAGATGGACGAGCACCTCGTGCCCCTGGAACTCCACGTGCTCCACTAGGCCGATCATCGGCACCTCACCGGGCCGCGCGGCCGAGGCCGCCGCGATCCGCACGGCCTCCGAACGCAGCCCGACGATGACCTCGCGACCCTGCTGGACGCGGAGCAACTGGTGGTCCAGGGAGAGGGGTTCGGGCAGCCGCAGATACTGGCGGCCCAGGCTGATGGTCATCGCCCCGCCGAGCGGGGCCCGTACGAGACCGCGCAGCAGATTGATGCGCGGGGTGCCGATGAAGGCGGCCACGAAGACGTTGCGGGGCAGCGCGTAGACCTCACGGGGCGGGCTGACCTGCTGGAGGACACCGCCGCGCATCACGGCGACCCGGTCGCCGAGCGACATGGCCTCGGCCTGGTCGTGGGTGACGTAGATCGTGGTGACGCCCAACTCCCTGGTGAGCCGGGCGATCTCGGCGCGCAGATGGTTGCGGAGCTTGGCGTCCAGGTTGGACAGCGGCTCGTCCATCAGGAAGGCGGAGGGGTGGCGGGCGACCGCGCGGCCCATGGCGACGCGCTGGCGCTCGCCGCCGGAGAGCTGGCGGGGGAACCGGTCGAGGAGGTCCTCGATGCCGAGCATGCGGGCGGTGGCGTCGACGCGCGGGCGCGGGTCCTCGCCGGGGGCCTCGATGCGCAGCGGGAAGCCGATGTTGTCGCGGCTGGTCATGTTCGGGTAGAGGGCGAAGTTCTGGAAGACCATCGCCATGTCCCGGCCGGACGGCGGGAGTTCGTTGGCGTACTCGCCGTCGAGCAGCAGGTGCCCCTCGTCGATCTCCTCCAGTCCGGCGATCATGCGCAGCACCGTCGACTTGCCGCAGCCGGACGGGCCGAGCAGGACGAGGAACTCGCCGGACTCGATCTCCAGCGTGAGCCGGTCCACCACACGGGTGCCCTTGGTGTAGCTCTTGCTGACGTCGTGCAGTGAGATGGCGCGTGTCATGAGGGGTGCCCCCGGGGGCTCATGCGGGCGCTGGTGCTCCACGGTCGGACGCGCCGTGCGGATCGCAAGGCGCCTGTGGGTCACGGAAGCTAACGGAATGTGTGCGCCCGGGGAAGAGGAATGGCTGGATCGAGTTCCTGTGTCCAGCAGGTGAGACGGCCCGCGGCAGGGCGTCGGCGCGGGCCGCGCACCCGGCGGGCGGGGCGCGGCCGGTACGTCAGCGGCGGGGCACCCCGCCCGCCCCGGTGTCGGCGTCGGGCCACCCGGCGCGGCCCGGCCTTCGAACGGGGCGCCGCCGCCGGCCCGGACGGGGCGCGCAGGACCAAGCGCGAGGACAGCAGGAGCAGGGCGCTCAGCATCACGAAGGGCGCCGCCACGCCCGCGACCCCGGCGACCGGTCCGGCCGCGACGGGTGCGGCGGCCTGGCCGAGGCGGTTGCCGGTCAGACGCAGGGCGAGGGCGGTGGAGCGGGCCCCCTCGGGTGCGGCCCGGACGACGGTGGTCATGGACAGCGACTGGCCCACGCCGAGGCCGGAACCCCGGGCGGCCGGCTTCATCGCCAGGGCCCACATTGGGACCGGCAGGGCGATGCCCGCACAGAGGGCTGCGGCCGGCACGTGCGAGCAATAAGCGCGAAAGTCCAGGTCACAGCGTGGGTGTCAGTTCGACCGGGATGCCGTTGAGGACCGCGTTGCCGGACAGCGGGTCGAGCAGAGTGCCGTCGAGCAACTGGTTCACGTTGACTCCCGGGTTCTTCGCGGCATGGCTGAGCCGGGTGCCGGGCCGGTCGTGGCCCCAGCCGTGCGGGAGGCTGACCACGCCCCGGCGTACGGCGTCGGTGACCTCCACGGGCACGGTCACCGCTCCCCCGGCGCCCTTCAGCGTCACGTCGCTCCCGTCGTGGACGCCGAACTGTTCGGCGTCCTCCGGGTTGAGGTGCAGGGTGCAGCGGTTGGAACCGCCGGTGAGGGCGGGCACGTTGTGCATCCAGCTGTTGTTGGAGCGCAGATGGCGGCGGCCGACCAGGAGCAGTCCGGCGGGGCGTTCGCCCATCGCCTCCCGCAGCCGGGGCAGATCGGCGGCGATCGGGGCGGGCAGCAGCTCGACCCTGCCGCTGGCGGTCTTCAGCGGCTGCGGCAACCGGGGCCGCAGCGGGCCGAGGTCGATGCCGTGCGGGTGGTCGAGCAGCCGGGCCAGGGTGAGGCCGTCCGGGCGGGTGCCGAAGCCGTCGCCGTAGGGGCCGAGGCGCAGCATCATGTCGAGGCGGCGCTCGGGGCCGGTGTCGCCGGTCAGGAGCGCGGCGAGTTCCTTCGGGTCGCGGCCGTGGACGGGCGAGTGTTCCTCGCGGACCGCGCGGCCGAGGGTCTGGTCGATCACCATGGCGTCGACGGCGGCCGGTTCGGCGCCGTGCATCCCGGTGGCGGCGAGGGTGAGCCGGGCGAGGATCTCGGTCTCGGCCATACGGCCGTCCTCCAGGGGGACGGCGGGCCGGGTGTAGCGGACCTGGTTGCGCACGGCGAGGGTGTTGAACGCGAAGTCGTGGTGCGGGCTCTGGGAGGGCGGGGGCGGCGGCAGTACGACGTCGGCGTGGCGGGAGGTCTCGTTGAGGTAGGGGTCGACGCTGACCATGAAGTCCAGGGAGTCCAGCGCCTTGTCGAGCCGGTCTCCGTCGGGTGCGGAGAGCACCGGGTTGGCGGCGACGCAGATCAGGGCGCGGACCGGCTCGCCCTCGGGTGTCGCGGTGTCGATCTCCTCGGCGAGCGCGGACAGCGGCAGCTCGCCCTTGGCCTCGGGGTGCCCGCTCACCCGGGAGTGCCAGCGGCCGAGCTGGAAGCCGCGCCCGGGTCCGGCGGGGCGGGGGGTGCGGTCGGTGGCGGCCTGCGGGAACAGGGCGCCGCCGGGGCGGTCGAGGTTGCCGGTGAGGATGTTGAGCACGTCCACGAGCCAGCTGGCGAGGGTGCCGTGGGCGACCGTGCAGCTGCCGATGCGGGCGTAGACGGCGGCGGTGGGGGCGGCGGCCAGTTCGCGGGCCAGGGCGCGGATCTCGTCGGCCTCGACGTCACAGGCCCCTGCGACCGCCTCGGGGGTGAAGTCCCTTACGGCGTCACGGAGTTCGTCCAGACCTTGAAGGTGCGGGGTCAGCTCGCCCGGGTCGGCGAGGTTCTCCTCGAACAGCACCTGGGTCATCGCCGCGAGCAGCAGGGCGTCCGTGCCGGGCCGTACGGCGAGGTGCCGGTCGGCCAGCTTCGCGGTGCGGGTGCGGCGCGGGTCGACGACGGTGAGGGTGCCGCCGCGGGCCTTGAGGGCCTTGAGCTTGCCGGGGAAGTCGGGGGCGGTGCACAGACTGCCGTTGGACTCCAGCGGGTTGGCGCCGATCAGCAGCAGATGGTCGGTGTGGTCGAGGTCGGGCACCGGGATGGCGTTGGCGTCCCCGAACAGCAGGCCGCTGGAGACGTGCTTGGGCATCTGGTCGACGGTGGAGGCGGTGAACAGGCTGTGGGTGCCGAGGGCGGCGAGCAGGACGGGCGGGTAGAGGGCGCCGGCCATGGTGTGCACGTTGGGGTTGCCGAGCACCATGCCGACGGCGTGCGGGCCGTGCGCCTCGACGACGGTGCGCAGTCCTGTCGCGACCGCGTCGAAGGCCTCCTCCCAGGTGGCCTCGCGCAGCTCGCCGTCCCGGCGGACCAGGGGGGCGCGCAGCCGGTCGGGGTCGCCGTCGACGGCCCCGAAGGAGGCGCCCTTGGGGCAGATGAAGCCTTGGCTGAAGACGTCCTCGCGGTCTCCGCGGGCCCCGGTGACCCGGGTTCCTTCGATCGTGAGGGTCAGCCCGCAGGTGGCCTCGCACAGAGGGCAGATTCGCAGGGCGGTGCGGGACACGGGTCCTCCCGGATGGGCTCGCGGCAGCGATGACGCCTGGACTCCGACCGAGCATACCGACCGGTAGGCATGTTGGGGAGGGTCGTGTTCAGCCCAGCACCCGGACCAGGTACGCGTAGAGCAGCTCCCGCATCTCCGCAATGATCTGCTCGTCCCCCTCGGGGTCGACCCGGAAGGCCAGGTGCACCAGGGTGTCGGCGGTCTCCGTGGCGATCAGGAGGCCGCGCCGCATGGCCTCGTCCGGCTCGCGCGAGAGATACGCGGCGAGCATCTCGATGAGGCGGTCGGCGACGCGGTGGTTGGGCTCGGCGTCCCGGGAGCCGACGGGTATCTGATTGCCGAAGTCGACCAGCGAGAAGCCGGGCGCCGTGCGTTTCATGGCCAGGTACTCGTCGAGCACGGCGTCGGTGGCCGCGCGCCAGCCGCCGCCCTCGCCACCGGTCCCGCCGTTCCGGCCGCTCCCGCCGATCCCGGCCGCCTCGATGTCCGCGAGGCGTTCACGGACGCGCGCGGTGAAGCGTTCCAGGTTGCGCTGGGCGAGGGCGTCGGCCATCGCCCGTTTGTTGCCGAAGAAGCGGTAGACGGAGCCGATGGGCACCCCGGCGCGCAGCGCCACCGCGCGGGTGCTCAGGGCGTCGTAGCCGACCTCGTCGAGGAGGTCGGCGCAGGCGTCCAGGATTCTGGTCAGCCGTTCGGCGCTGCGCCGCTGCACGGGGGCACGGCGGAGCGGGGTCGCGTGGGGCACGGGTTTCATGATGCCCTTCCGCCGGTATCGGGTGAACCACGCCCCTGGGTACGGAGGGCGACGGGCGGTCTGCTCAACGGTGCGGCCGCACCGAAGCGGAAGCCGATGCCCCGGCGGACGGGGCGGAGGACGCCGACCGACAGGGCGAGAGCACCGACCGCAAGGGCGAGAACACCGAGCGCGAGGCGGACGGCCCGGGCCGCGGGGGCGAGAGCACCGACCGGGAGGGCGAGAGCACCGACCGCGAGGCGGAGGGCGCCGACCGCGAGGCGGAGGGCGCCGACCGCGAGGCGGAGGGCGCCGACCGCGAGACGGAGGGCGCCGACCGCGAGACGGACGGCACGGACCGCGAGACGGACGGCACGGACCGCGAGACGGACGGCACGGACCGCGAGAGGGGAGCCCCGGTGGACGGGACGGGAGCCCCGGTGGACCCGGACCGCGAAGGCTCCACCGTCCTCTCGGCGGAGGACTCCGCCCCCGAGCCCTCCTCCCCCGACGCCGTGATGTCCGCCGTGGTCTCCACCGGCTCCCCGTTCACGGCCCACACAGTGCCGTCGTCGGCGTACAGCCGCGCCGTGACCTGGTGGGTGCCGCGCGGGACCAGCAGGGCGGACAGCCGGTGGCCGGGGGCGCGCAGTTCGGCGACGGGCCGGCCGTCGAGGTAGAGCCGGGCGAAGCCGCGGCCGGGCGCCGCCTCGGCGGGAGCGCCGGGCGGCGAGAAACGGAAGCCGCGCAGGGCCAGCCGTACGTCCCAGCTGGCGCCGTCGGGGTCGGGCTGGACCTCGATGCCGACGCCGGGGGCGTCCTCCTCGTCCACCTCGCGATACGGCCGCCCCTGGTCGTCGCGGTCGTCGAGGACCTGGCCGACGGGCGCGGCCGAGGCATCGGTCTCGCCTTCCCCGGGCTCACCGCTCCGGCAGCCCGCGGATCCGGTCAGCAGCAGGACACAGACCGCGAGCGCGGCAAGGGATCTCCGTGTCCACGACATGACGGCGAGCGTAGAACCCCCGTCCGACACCGCGAATCCCCCTGGAGTCTGGTCCTCGTCATCCCTGGAGAGGACGGACCGGGCCTCCCTCCGGAGGAGGACCGTCCCGGTCCTGCCCGATCACCCCGGCCCTCTTGCGCCCACCCCCGAGTGAATCCTACGGTGATACATAGGAATCAGGGACCGAGGCGTCGTGGCGCCATGAACTCGGACGGCAGGGAGCAGCGAGCATGAGCGATGGGGGCACCGCCCGCGCGAGCGGGTTCGAGCGTGAGGCAGCGCGGAAGACCGCCGAGGGGCTGGCGGGCTCGTACCTCTCCGGCTTCGGCAACGAGCACGGCTCCGAGGCCATGCCGGGCGCGCTGCCCGAGGGCCGCAACTCGCCCCAGCGCGCCCCGCTCGGCCTGTACGCGGAGCAGCTGAGCGGGTCGGCGTTCACCGAACCCAGGGCGCACAACCTGCGGTCGTGGCTGTACCGGATCCGGCCGTCGGCGGGGCACCCGGCGTTCACCCGCACCGACAACGGGGCGCTGAGCACGGGCCCCTTCACGCAGGAGGTCCCGGACCCCAACCGGCTGCGCTGGAACCCGCTGCCCGAGCCCGCGGAGGGCACCGACTTCCTGGCGGGCCTGTGGACGCTCGGCGGCAACGGCGACGCGACGCAGCGCGCGGGCATGGCCGTGCACCTCTACCACGCGAACGCCTCCATGGACCGGGTGTTCAGCGACGCCGACGGCGAGCTGCTGATCGTCCCGGAGCGCGGCGGGCTGCTGCTGCGCACGGAGTTCGGCCTGCTGCACGCCGAGCCGGGCCATGTCGCCCTGATCCCGCGCGGGGTCCGCTTCCGGGTGGAGCTGCTCGACGAGAGCGCCCGGGGGTACGTCTGCGAGAACTACGGCGCGCCCTTCCGTCTGCCCGACCTCGGCCCGATCGGCGCCAACGGCCTCGCCAACGCAAGGGACTTCAAGGCTCCCGTCGCCGCGTACGAGGACGTGGAGGGCCCGGTGGAGGTGGTCAACAAGTTCTGCGGCAACCTCTGGACGGCGACCTACGACCACTCCCCGCTGGACGTCGTCGCCTGGCACGGCAACTACGTGCCGTACGTCTACGACCTGCGCCGCTTCAACGTGATCGGCTCGATCTCCTACGACCACCCGGACCCGTCGATCTTCACGGTGCTCACCTCGCCGTCCGACACCCCGGGGCTCGCGGGCGTCGACTTCGTGGTGTTCGCGCCGCGCTGGCTGGTGGGCGAGGACACGTTCCGGCCGCCGTACTTCCACCGGAACGTGATGAGCGAGTACATGGGCCTGATCGAGGGCGCCTACGACGCCAAGGCAGAGGGCTTCGTGCCGGGCGGCGGCTCCCTGCACAACATGATGTCGGCGCACGGGCCGGACCGGGAGACCTTCGACCGGGCGAGCGCTGCCGAGCTGAAGCCGCAGAAGATCGACGACGGGCTGGCGTTCATGTTCGAGACCCGCTGGCCCGTGACGCTCACCCCGCACGCGGCGGGCGCCGACCACCTCCAGCGGCGCTACGACGACGTCTGGCAGGGCCTGGAGCGGCACTTCCGCGCGCTGTAGCGCGGTCGGCCTGTTGCACTGAAGATTCCCGAAAGGGTACGGATGGCCCCGTGACCTCCTTCGCCCCGGACTCGATCGTCCTCAACCGCAAGCTGCCGCTCTGGTACCAGGTGTCGCAGTCGCTGCGCGCCTCGATACTGGGCCGCTCGCCGCGGGACCCGCTGCGGCTGCCCACCGAGGAGCAGCTGGCGGGGCACTACGGCGTGAGCGTGCTGACCATGCGGCAGGCGCTGAAGGAGCTGGAGGACGAGGGGCTGATCTCCCGGCACCGCCGACGGGGCACGTTCATCGAGCCGGGGGTCAAGCGGGGCGCTCCGGTACAGCTGCTGGGCTCGGTCGACGCGATCGTGGCCCAGCAGTCCGGGATGACGACGACCCTGCTGGACGAGGGCCGGGCCGCCCCTCCGGCCGAACTCGCCGGGTACTTCCCGGACCTGGCGGAGGTGGCCACCTACCACCGGCTGCGCGCCGACGAGAAGACGGGCGAGCCGACCAACCACGCGCGCAACTACGTCCGTCCCGAGCTGGCCGACCTGATCGACCCGGCCGACCTGGTGCGCTGGCCGATGACCAAGGTGCTGAGGGACGTGGTGGGGGCGGACATCAGCCGCATCACGGACACCGTCGAGGCCCGGCTCGCGGATCCGGAGACGGCCCGGCTGCTCGAAGTACCGCTGCTCAGCCCGATCCTGCACTACACGGGCGTCACCTACGACACGGCCGGCCGCCCGCTGGACGTGGTGGTCATCCACTACCGCGGCGACCGCTTCTCCTTCACGGTGACCCTGGACGCGACCTGAGCCGGACGCCGCCGGGGCCGGACCCGACGGGGTGGACGGGTGTCCGCCGGGGAGCCCCCGGCGTTGCCGGGCCGTCGTACCATGCCGGGCGTGACGAACGACGACGCTCCGCTGCTCGCGGACCTCATGCCGTGGTCCGTCGCAGCCCCGCGGCTGGGCCGTTCCTGGCCGGTGGCCCCGGACCCGGCCTCTCTGACGGCCCGCTGGGCGGCCCTGGTGAAGGCCGAAGGACCGGACCGCGAGGCCCTGTTCGTCCCGACGCGCTCGCGCGGACTGCACACCGCCGTGGGCCAGCTGCCGGGCCGGCCCGGCGGCACGGAGCGGCTGGTCCGCGCCTCGGGCCCGTGCCCGGAGCCGGTACGTGTGCTGCACGCCCCCTTCGACGAGCAGTGGCTGATCCCCGACCACCGGCTGATCGACGCGGCCCGCCCCGAGCTGTGGCGGGTGGCGGACGAGCACCAGGTGTTCGTGGTGGAGACGTCCGACACCCCGGGCCTCCCCCTACTCGCCACCTCCCTGTTCCCCCTGCCCCGCCGGGGCCGTGTCCGGCCGCTGTACCGCCGCCCCGGCGGCGCGGAACCCAATCTCGCCCCCGGGCTCACCGGCCATCTCTCCGACCGCCTGGGCCTAGAGGTCTCCGCCGGGGACGTCCTGGCCTGGATCATGGCGGCCACCCGCCCCGATCTCACGGTGCCGCTCACCGAGGACGCCGGTACCTGGGAACGGGGCGTACGGCGGGGCCACCGTCTGCTCTGGCTGATGCGCCGCGACGGCGACCGTCCCAGACTCCCCGGCGGCCGCCGCCCCTACGTCCGCGCGCCCCTGCCGGCCCGCCCCCTCACGCTCCTGTACGACCGCGAGGAGGAGGTCCTCCACCTGGACGAGGGCCGCGTCTCCCCGGTCCCGCCGCAGGCCTGGGACTTCGAGGCGGAGGGCACACGGGTGCTGGAGGCATGGTTCACGGCCCGCACGGCGGACGCCCCCGCGGGCACCCTGGACGCCCTCCGCCCCGCCGGCTGGCCCCAGGCCCGGACCTCGGAGCTGCTGGAGCTGATCACCGTACTGGCGCTGCTGGCCGAACTCGTCCCCGTGCCCGACGCGTCGAGGACCTCGGTCACCGCCCAGGACCTGCACACGGCGGGGGTCCTGCCGCCGCCTCCCTCGTCGCGCCGGCCGGCCTCGGTCCTGGATCACGCGGAGGAGGGCCCGGAGGGTCAGTTCACCCTGATCTGAGCCGCCGTGCGCCGCCTCACACGGGCGGAACGCCGGCCGCCACTGACACGGCGGCCCGCCACGGGCGATGATCCACCCCATGGACCGACTCCCCCTGCCCCTGGAGGGCATCACCGTCGTCGCCGTCGAGCAGGCCGTCGCGGCCCCCTTCGCCACCCGTCAGCTCGCCGACCTCGGCGCGCGGGTGATCAAGGTGGAGCGGGTCGACGGCGGCGACTTCGCCCGCGGCTACGACACGGCGGCCCAGGGGCTCGCCTCGCACTTCGTGTGGTGCAACCGCGGCAAGGAGTCGGTCGCGCTGGACCTCAAGGACCCGCGCGGGCTGGACGTCGTACGGCGGCTGATCGGCGGGGCGGACGTGTTCGTGCAGAACCTCGCCCAGGGCGCGGCGGCCCGGCTCGGCCTGGACGCGGCGACGCTGTGCGCGGCGCACCCGCGGCTGGTCGCGGTGGACGTCTCGGGCTACGGGTCGTCGGGGCCGTACGCGGACAAGCGGGCCTACGACATGCTCGTGCAGTGCGAGGCGGGGCTGGTGTCGGTGACGGGGACGCCCGGGCAGCCGGTGAAGGCGGGCATCCCGGCGGCCGACATCGCGGCGGCGATGTACGCCTTCTCCGGGGTGCTGGCGGCGCTGGTGCGGCGCGGGACGACCGGGCGGGGCGGGCCGGTGGAGGTCTCCATGCTGGACGCGCTCACGGAGTGGATGGGGCATCCGCTGCACCACACGATGCACGGCGGGTCCGCCCCGGCGCGCACCGGGCTCGGACACGCCGTCATCGCGCCCTACGACGCGTACGGCACGGCCGACGGCGGGCGGGTGCTGCTGTCGGTGCAGAACGACCGGGAGTGGCGGCGGCTGACCGAACAGGTCTTGGTAGAGCCGGAGTTGGGAACGGACCCGGGGTTCGCGACGAACGCGGCACGGGTGGCGAACCGCGAGCGCACGGACGCCGCCGTGGCGAAGGCGCTGGGGGTGCTGGGCACCGACGAGGCGATGGCCCGGCTGGAGGGCGCGGGCATCGCCTGCGCACGACTGAGGGACGTGGCGGAGGTGGTGGCGCATCCGCAGCTGGCGGCGCGCGAGCGGTGGCGGGAGGTGGGGTCGCCGGCCGGGCCGCTGCGCGCGCTGCTGCCGCCGATCACGCTGCCGGGTGGAGGCGAGGCGCGAATGGGCGATGTGCCCGCGCTCGGGCAGCACACCGAGGCGGTGCTGCGCGCCGCGGGGATGACGGACGGCGAGATCGCGGCACTGCTCAGGGACGGTGTGGCCGCCTGAGCGCGGACCCCGGAGGCTGCCTCCGGGGTGGGACGGCTCAGTGACCGCCGAAGAGCGTGCGGCGCAGGCGGCGCAGCGGTGCGAACAGCGAGACGCGGCTCATCCGCGCGCGGCTGCCCCGGTGGCGCTCGGGCTCACGGGCGGTCAGCTCACGCATCAGCGAGGTCGCCTCGGCCGTCTTCTGCTGCGGCACGGCGGGACCGCCGAGCACCGAGAGATGCCGGTCGAGGCGCGAACTGGTCGCGCTGCTCCCGCAGGTGATGGCAGGGACCCTCGCCCTGCGCACAGCTATCTGTTCCATGTCACTCCCCACCCGTACGAGTCCACCCGGCCCACGGGCAGGGTAACCCTATCGCCCCGTCGGGGCACTCGTGTATCGCGGTCACAGGATTCACCTTCCCCGTAAGGGTGTTGACGACCCCTCGGCCGTCACTCTCCGAATCCAACCGATTCCAGGGCGAGTTGGACAACCGGCTGTGAAGTGGGCTGCGGTGAGCCGCCGTCGGGCTCGACGGTTACGGCGAGTGACGTGGAGGACGGGTCGAGGCCGGCCGCGACCAGGGGCGTGTCGCCCTCGAACAGGCCCAGGGAGCGGGGCCGCGCATCGGGGCGCATGACCCACAGCTGGTGCACGCGGCCGCCCGACGGTTCGCCGTATCCGCTCAGCGTCACCACCGCGCGGCCCTCCGAAGCGGAGGCGATCACTCCGACACTTCGGCCCCCGTCGTCCCGCGAGGCGGCCGTCCGCACGTCGGGAGCGGCGAGAACGTGGGCGATCTCACGTGCCCGGTCCCGCTCGGCGTCCAGTCGCCTCTGCGTGTCGTTCGCCTGTACGGCGAACAGCGCGGCGACGACGAGCGCCGCGGCGGCCGTGACGGTGGCGAACGGCATCAGCAGGGGGCGCGGCCGGGGCGCACGGAGGCGTCCCGGCGGCGGTTCCGTGCCCCAGACATGGGCGGGCAGCCGCCCGGCACGCTCGGGAGCGGCGGCGACCGGCTCCTGCGCGGTGGCGGCCACGGCGGCCAGGACCCGGTCGCGCAGGGCGGGGGGCGGCGCGGCCGCGGTGGACCAGGCGAGCCGCACGGCGTCCTCCGACAGGGCCCGCACCTCCCCGGCGCAGCGCTCGCAGCCCGCCAGATGGCGTTCGAAGCGGCGGCGTTCGTCCGCGTCGAGGGCGTCCAGCGCGTAGGGGGCGGCCAGCGAGTGCAGGTCGGTCCGGCCCAGCAGGCGGTCGATCAGGCTCATGCCGCACCTCCCAGGCACTCGCGCAGCCGGGTCAGGCCGTCGCGCATCCGTGTCTTCACCGTGCCCAGCGGCAGTTTCAGGCGCTCGGCGACCTCGCGGTAGGTGTAGCCGTCGTAGTAGGCGAGCGTCACCGACTGGCGTTGCAGCGCGGTCAGCCGGTCCAGGCAGCGGCGCACCCACTCGCGCTCCAGGCCGGCCTCCACCTCCTCGGCGACCTGGTCGAAGGCGGGCCCGCCGGAGCGCAGGGCCTCGCGCTGCTCGCGCTCCCCGGCCGCGCGGGCGCTGCGCACCCGGTCCACGGCACGGCGATGGGCGAGGGTGAGCACCCAGGCCAGCGCGGAGCCGCGGCCCGGGTCGAACCGGGCGGCGGAGCGCCAGAGTTCGAGCAGCACCTCCTGCGCCACCTCCTCCGTCTGCGCCGGGTCCCGCACCACCCGCCGGACCAGACCGAACACCGGTCCGGACACCACCTGGTACAGCTGCTCGAACGCCCGCTGATCGCCCCTGGCGACGCGCAGCAGCAGCTCGTCCGCCGCCTGTTCCCGCACGCCTTCCCCCTCTCGCCGGCCGCACCGGCCGCCCTGTCCCGTCACACCAGGCATTCGCACCGAACGCACCTCCGGATGGTGTTACGGATCAGGGTGGCGAAAACGCGGGCCCGGGACCGGGAAAACAAGATTTCCAAGATTCTTCCGGACCGACCAATCCGCCCCGCGCACCGTTCCGAATCTCCCGACGTCAGGCAACTCGGCACTGAGGACGGACGGCATGACACCTATCTCCAGGAGCGGATCGGGACGCAAGGGCGTCGCGAGCCTCATATGCGGCGCGCTGGCCGCCGGTGGGCTCGCGGCCGCCGGTGCGACCGCGCTGGAACCGCGGACGGCCTCCGCCTCCAGCCACCGGGAGGCCCCTCTGATCTCGGGGCAGCCGCAGTACGACAACACCGACGTGTACGCGTTCGTGAGCCCGGACAAGCCGGACACGACCACCATCGTCGCCAACTGGATCCCGTTCGAGGAGCCCGCCGGCGGACCGAACTTCTTCCCGTTCGCCGAGGACGCCCAGTACGACATCCACATCGACAGCGACGGCGACGCGCAGGGCGACCTGCTCTACCGCTTCACGTTCAAGACGCACGTCAAGAACAAGCGGACCTTCCTCTACAACACCGGTGCCGTCGAGAGCCTCGACGACCCGGACCTCAACATCACGCAGACCTACGACGTCGAACTGCTGCGGCTGAAGCACCAGAAGCTGAGCTCGCGCACGAAGATCGCCGACGATGTGCCGGTCGCCCCGTCCAACGTCGGCAAGGCGTCCATGCCGGACTACGCCAAGCTGCGGTCGCAGGCCGTGCACAAGCTGGCGGGCGGCTCGACGGCGTTCGCCGGACAGGCCGACGACCCGTTCTTCCTGGACCTCAGGGTCTTCGACCTGCTGTACGGCGGGAACCTCTCCGAGGTCGGCAACGACACGCTCAAGGGCTACAACGTCAACTCCATCGCCCTCCAGGTCCCGAGCCACATGATCCGGCAGTCGTCGCACCAGCCGGTGGTGGGCATCTGGTCGACCACCCAGCGCAAGAACGCCCAGGGCTACTTCACCCAGGTCTCCCGCCTCGGCAGCCCGCTGGTCAACGAGGTCGTCAACCCGGTCGGCGACAAGGACAAGTTCAACGCCAGCGCGCCCTGGGACGACGCGAAGTTCCTGAAGAACGTCACCAACCCCGAACTGCCCAAGCTCATCGAGGCGATCTACAAGATCAAGGCCCCGGCCGAGCCGCGCAACGACCTGGTCGACGTGTTCCTCAAGGGCGTCAAGGGCCTCAACCAGCCGCCGCACGTGCGTCCTTCGGAGATGCTGCGCCTCAACACCTCGATCGCGCCCGCCAAGAGCCCCAAGCGGCTCGGCGTGCTCGACGGGGACAACGCGGGCTTCCCGAACGGCCGCCGGCTCACCGACGACGTGATCGACGCCTCGCTCCAGGTGGTCGAGGGCGAACTGCTCGGCGCGAAGAACGACCTGGGCGACGCGGTCGACAAGAACGACAAGGCCTTCGAGAAGAAGTTCCCGTACGTCGCGCTGCCCACCGAGGGCTCGCGCGGGCCGCTGGCCAAGGGGACCACCTCGGGCACGGACGTGCGCAGCCAGCTCGGCGACGCGCTCCAGCCGGTCGGGACCGACGGCGGCATGGACGACACCGCGCTGATCGCGGGCTCCGCCGGTGCCGGTGCCCTCGGCATCCTGCTGATCGGCGGAGGCCTGATGTGGTGGCGTCGCATGCGGGGACGGGCGTACTGAGCGCCCCGGGGAGCGGGGCCGTATCCAGGGCCGCCGCCTCGCGCGGCCCGACGGGCGGGCGCCACGCCCGTCCCGGCCCCCTCACCCGCACACCCGAGGACCGGCGCGGCCCGCACACCTCCCATCCCCCACGGCGCGGGCCGCGCCTCCCCGAACAGCACGCACCCGACCCAGGAGAGGGCGATGACCCCGGGAACGCACGACACTGAGGCCGCCGCGCCGTCGAAGCGGCGGCGGGCCGCGCGGGCGGCCGTGCCCGCCCTGCTGCTGGCCGTGGCCCTCACCGCGGGATCCGTCGCCCTGGGGAACGCCGGCGGACGGCAGGAGGCCGCCGCCACGGCCGCCCCCTGGGCGGGGCGCGCAAACGCGGCGAGCGTCGGCACCCTCCAGGCCCATCTGCGCACCCAGCCAAGGGATTTCAGCGGCTGGTCGGCCCTCGCCCTCGCCTACGTCGAGCAGGCGAGGACCGACGGGGACCCCTCGCGCTACCCGGAGGCCGAGCGGGCGCTGAAGCGTTCGCTGGACCTCCGGCCCGGCAACGACCAGGCCCTGGCCGGCCGGGCCGCGCTCGCCGCGGCGCGGCACGACTTCACCGGCGCCCTCGCGGACGCCGACCGGGCGCTTGAGGAGAACCCCTACAGCGAACGGGCGCTGTGCACCCGGGTCGACGCGCTCGTCGAGCTCGGCCGCTACGACGAGGCCGCGCGCGCCGCCGCCACGGCCGACGACCGGCGGCCCGGCATCCCGGTGTTCACCCGGTACGCGTACGTGCGCGAGCTGCGCGGTGACGTGGCCGACGCCCGCCGGGTGCTGGAGCAGGCCCTGGCCGGGGCGACGGCCCCCGGCGACATCGCCTACGTCTCCGCCCAGCTCGGCCAGCTCGCCTGGAACGAGGGCGAGTACACGGTCGCCCTGCGCCACTACGGGCGGGCCCTGGCCGCCGACGAGAACTACCTCCCCGCGCTGGAGGGCCGCGCGCGCGCCCAGGCGGCGAGCGGACGGCGGGCCGTCGCGATCGAGGGCCTGGAGCGGGTGGTGGCACGGGCCCCGCTGCCCGGACCGCTGGTGGCGCTGGGCGAGCTGTACGAGGCGCGCGGCGGGCCGGGCGACCGGGCCAGGGCCCGCGACCAGTACGCCCTCGTCGACGCCTGGACGGCGCTGGCCCGCGCGGGCGGTGTCGACGTGGACCTCGACACCGCGCTCGCCGCCGCCGACCACGGCGACCGGGCCGCCGCCCTGCGCGCCGCCCGCGCCGAGTGGTCCCGTCGCCGGACCGTCCACACCGCCGACGCCCTCGCCTGGGCGCTGCACGTCAACGGCCGTGACGCGGAGGCCCTCCCGTACGCCCGGCGCGCCACGGCGACCGGCTACCGCAACGCCGCGTTCCACTTCCACCGGGGCGTCGTCGAACTGGCCGCGGGCCAGGAGCGGGCGGCCCGGACCCATCTGGAGAAGGCCCTCGCGCTCAACCCCGGCTTCTCCCCGCTGGGCGCCCGGCAGGCCCGGGCGGCACTGAAGACCCTGGAGGCCGCGAAGTGACCACCTCCCCCGCGCCCGCCGGCGCCGCGGACCGCGCGACGGCCCGGCCGCACGGGTCCGCCACCGGCCCCGCGACGACCCGCCCACACCAATCCGCCACCGGCCGCCCGACGACCCGCCGCGGGCTCGTCACCGCGGGCGTCCTGCTCGCGGCCGTCGGCGCGCTGGTGCTGGCCCCCGCCGGGGCCGCGAGCGCGCATCCGCTCGGGAACTTCACCGTCAATCGCTACGACGGCCTGGTCGCGGCCCCCGGTGAGCTGCGCGTCGACCATGTCGAGGACCTCGCCGAGATCCCCGCCACCCAGGCGGGCCCCCAGATCAAGAGGTCCGGCCTCGCCGCGTGGGCGCGGGCGCGGTGCGCGACGGCCGCGCGGGACAGCGAGGTCGAGGTGGCGGGCCGTACGGTCGCGCTGTCCGTGACCTCGAGCCGGGCGCGGACGCTGCCCGGGCAGGCAGGACTGGACACCCTGCGTCTGGAGTGCCGGTTCTCCGCGCCGCTGCCGGAGGGCGAGGACGTCACGGTCGGCTTCCGCGCGGCGGGGGCCTCGTCCGGGCCGGGCTGGCGGGAGGTGACCGCGCGAGGCGACCGGATGACCCTCACGGGGTCCGACGTGCCGCGCGACTCCGTATCGGGCGAACTCACCGAGTACCCCGAGGAGTTGCTGTCCTCGCCGGCCGACACCTCGACCGCGTCCCTGTCGGTGCGGCCGGGCGGCCCGGCCCTGGCGGAGGAGAGCGGGGACGCCCCGGCCTCCTCGATCCTGCCGCGCGGGGCCGACCGGTTCACCCGGGCCCTGGACTCCCTGGTCGCCCGGCAGGACCTCACCCTCGGCTTCGCGGCGCTGGCGCTGCTGATCGCCGTGGCCCTGGGGGCGATGCACGCCCTGGCGCCGGGCCACGGCAAGACGCTGATGGCCGCGACGGCGGCGGCCCGGGGCGGCCGGGCCCGGCCGAGGGACGTGCTGCCCCTGGCCGCCTCGGTGACCGTCACCCACACGCTCGGCGTGGTCGTCCTCGGCCTGCTGGTCACGGCCGGTTCAGCGGCCGCGCCCTCGGTGATCTCCTGGCTGGGCATCGCGAGCGGGGCACTGGTGACGGGGGCCGGGCTGGTCCTCGTCCGCAGGGCGTGGCGGGGCGGGCACGGAGACGGGCACGGACACTCGCACGGCCACTCGCACGGCCACACCCACCCGCACCCGGACCCGGGCCCTGATCCGCATCCGCATCCGCATCCGCATCCCGAGGTCCCCGCGCGGCGGCTGGCCCTCGTCGGGGCACCCGGTCACAGCCACAGCCACGACGGGCACGGCCCCGGCCATGACGGGCACACGCATCACCACCACCCCACCGAACAGCCCCCTTCGCACACGCACGCCCACCCGCACACCGGCCCCACACACACCCACGCGCACACGGGTCACACGCACACCCACACGCACAACGGCCACACCCACACCCACTCCACCGCCCCCACCCTGCGCGGCACCCTTCTCCTGGGCTTCGCGGGCGGCCTGGTGCCCAGCCCGTCCGCGGTGGTCGTGCTGGTCGGCGCGGCAGCGATGGGGCACGCCTGGTTCGGACTGCTGCTGGTGGTCGCCTACGGCGCGGGGCTCGCGCTGACGCTCACCGCCGCCGGGTTCGCCGTCGTACGGCTCGGCGGGCGGGCCGTACAGGCCCTGGAGCGGCGGCCGCGCTGGTCGGCGCACCCGCTGGTGGCCCGGGCACGCCGTGCGCTGCCGCTGGTCTCGGCGGTGGTCGTACTGGTGCTCGGGGCGGCTTTGCTGTTCAAGGGGGCGGCATCCGCGATCGGCTGAGCGTATTTTGGGGAGAAATCAGACGGGACCACATCGGACGGGACATGACTCCCGCGGCGTCGATTGGGGGTGCCCGTGTCGGAGTCACCGGGCAATGAGCGTGTGATCGCGGGCCGCTACCGGCTTCTCTCCCCCCTCGGCGAGGGCGGGATGGGGACGGTGTGGCGGGCCCGGGACGAGATCCTCATGCGCGAGGTCGCCGTCAAGGAGGTCCGCGCGCCCGCCGGGCTGCCCGCCTCCGACGTGGACCGGCTGTACGCGCGGCTGGAGCGCGAGGCGTGGGCGGCCGCGCGGGTGGCGAACCGCAATGTGGTGACGGTGTACGACGTGGCCACCGAGGACGGCCGGCCGTGGATCGTGATGGAACTGGTCCGGGGCATCTCGCTCGCCGAACTGCTGGAGGCCGAGGGCCCGTTGGACCCGCGCCGGGCGGCGCTGATCGGCGCCGAGGTGCTGTCCGCGCTGCACGCGGCCCACGAGGCCGGCGTGCTGCACCGGGACGTGAAGCCGGGCAACGTGCTGATGGCGAACGACGGCCGGGTGGTGCTGACCGACTTCGGGATCGCCACGGTCGAGGGCAGCTCGGCGCTGACCATGACCGGGGAGGTGGTGGGCTCGCCGGAGTTCCTGGCGCCGGAGCGGGCGCTGGGCCGCACCCCGGGACCGGCCTCCGACCTGTGGTCCCTGGGGGTGCTGCTGTACGCGGCGGTCGAGGGGATCTCGCCGTTCCGCCATGACACACCGCTGAGCACCCTGCGCGCGATCGTCGACGAGGAGCTGCCGCCGCCGCGCCGCGCCGGGGCGCTCGGCCCGGTCATCGCCGGGCTGCTGCGCAAGGACCCCGCCGAGCGGATGTCGGCCGAGCAGGCCGGGCGCGACCTGCGGCTGGTGGCGGCGGGCGGAGCACCGCGCTCCGATGCCGCCTGGTCCGCCTCGACCGCCCCGACGATCGTGGGGCCGCCGCCGACCGGGCCGACCACGCCCGTGCGTCCGCTGCGCGAGGCGGCCACCCCCGTGCCCCCGCCCGGCGGCACGGCGACGACGCGGACCGGCCCGCCGCCGCGCAACCGGCGCGCCGCCACGGCCCTGGTCGCCGGGAGCGTGGTGCTGGCCCTGGCCGTCGCCGGGCTGACCTACGCCCTGCTCAACCGGGACGGCGGTGGCGGGGATCCCGGCGGCGGGAGCACACAGAGCCGCACGGGCCCGGCGGTGTCGCCGAGCGCGAGCGAGAAGCCGTCGGACACCCCGGAGCCGACGCCCACGCCGAGCGCGACGAGCGCGTCGCCGTCGAGCGCTCCGCCCCCGCAGTCGGTCCAGGTGAGCGTGGCGGGCACCCGGACGGACTACACGGGAACCTGTCCGCCGCCGCAGGCCGAGGCGCCCTCGTTCACGGCGACCTTCACGGTCGGCCGGCTCCCGGCGCAGGTCGGCTACCGGTGGGTGACGCGCGGCGGGGACGTGATGGCGGGCGGCTGGAAGACGCTGTCGCTGCCCGAGGGCGGCCCGCGCACCGGGCAGGACACGGTGATCGTGACGACGTACGCGAACAGCGGGAGGTACTCCGACGAGCTGGGTGTCGAGGTGCGTGACCCGGTCCGGGCGACGTCGAACCACGTGGCGTTCTCCGTCACCTGTGAGACGGAGGAGACCCCGACGGGCGAGGCCTCCCCCAGTGCTTCGCTGACCGAGTGAGACTCAGGCGGCGTTCCGCATGACCGGCAGGTAGCCGCCCGACTGGCCGGAGGCCGTCGGGTGGTAGGACTCGCCGATGTTGAGCCAGTTGACACTGTGCAGCCAGGCGCTGCCGGAGCAGATCTCGTGCCCGGTGAAGGTGCCGCGCACATCGCCGAAGACGAAGCCGTAGGCGGCGGCGCGTTGCGCGATCGCGCTGTTCAGGTGGTCGGAGGCGGCGTTGATGGCGGACCGCTTGGCCTCCGACAGGCCGAGGCAGCTGGTGCCGAGCTTGTAGAAGCGGGGGTAGCCGATGACGACGACCCGTGCAGAGGGGGCACGGGTGCGGATCGCCGAGTAGACCCCGTCGAGCTTGCCGGGCAGTGTCGAGTCGACGTAGGCCCGGGCGGTGTTGATGCGGGACAGACAGGTGCTGTCGGACGAGAGCACACAGGTCGTCATGACGTCGGCGAAGCCCGCGTCGTTGCCGCCGATGCTGATGGAGACCAGACCGGTGCCGGAGTTGAGCGAGCCCAGCTGGCCGGCCAGGACATCATCCGTTCGGGCGCCCGAGCAGGCGTTGAAGGCGAACGACGAGGGCGAGTTGGCGGCAGCCCACAGGTAGGGGTACGCCTTGGTGCTGCGCTTGCAGTCGCCGCTGGAGCCGATGTAGCCGCCGGCGCCGACACCCGAGGAGTACGAGTCGCCGAGTGCCACGTAGGACACCGCGGCGGACTCGGCGGCCTGTGCCGTGGCGGCCCCGGTGAGGGCGGTGCCGATGGCGAGGAGGAGTGAACTTACGTATACGACAAGTCCGTAACGTCTCATGGAACCTCCGTTTAGCAGGATCTCTGCCATAACTGTGGTAGCAGCTACGCGTGTTGACTGGAAGTGTCCATGCCAAAAATCAACGAGCTCTCGGGTCTCCCTGGAGCGCTTCCCGCATGTTCGCCATGTGTTCGATTACGCGTTCATGACAGGCTTGTTGACACTCCCTCAACTCCCTTGTCCGGCATGGACCGCGCGGCGAGGCTTTGATCGCGCCACCACACGCACACCCCCACAGACACGCGCCCCACCGGACGCGTGCCGCCTAGAGGAGGACCACCTCGTAATGGCACACCTGCGGAGAAACAAGATCCGGCTCGCCGCGATCACCGGTCTGGCGACCGCCGCCTTCGTCGGCGGCCTGACCGCCCTCCCCGCCCAGGCCGCCCCGGCCGAGGGCCGGGTCCTGGCCGCGAACTCCCCCACCGCGGTCAAGGACAGCTACCTCGTCACGCTGAAGCGGGGCGCGGGCTTCAAGGCGTCCTCGACCATCGGCAAGGGCCTCATCAAGGCCTACGGCGGCACGGTGCGCAGGACGTACGGCGCCGCGCTGAACGGTTACGCCGCCACGCTCTCCGCCGCCGAGGCACGGCGGCTCGCCGCCAACCCGTCGGTGGCCTCGGTCGAGCAGGACCAGGTCGTGACGGCCTCCGACCTCACGCAGAGCAACGCCCCGTGGGGCCTGGACCGCATCGACCAGACCTCCCTGCCGCTCTCCGGCACCTACACCTACCCCGACTCCGCCGGCGGCGGCGGGGTGACGGCGTATGTGATCGACACCGGTGTGCGCATCACCCACGCCCAGATCAGCGGCCGGGCCTCCTACGGCTACGACGCCGTCGACGGCGACACCACCGCCTCCGACGGCAACGGCCACGGCACCCATGTGGCCACCACGATCGCGGGCTCGACGTACGGCGTCGCCAAGAAGGCACGGATCGTCGCCGTCCGGGTGCTGAACAACAGCGGCTCGGGCACCACCGCGGGCGTCGTGGCGGGCATCGACTGGGTGACCGCGAACCACAGCGGCCCCTCCGTCGCCAACCTCTCCCTGGGCGGCGGCGCGTCCACCACGCTCGACACGGCCGTGCGCAACTCCGTCGCGGGCGGCGTGACCTTCGCGGTGGCCGCGGGCAACAGCAACGCCAACGCCTCCTCGTACTCCCCCGCCCGCGTCACCCAGGCCCTCACGGTCGGCGCCACGACCAGCACGGACGCCCGGGCGAGCTACTCCAACTACGGCTCGGTCCTGGACCTGTTCGCCCCCGGCTCGTCCATCACGGCCGGCTGGCACACCTCCGACACCGCCACCAACACCATCTCCGGCACCTCGATGGCGACCCCGCACGTCGCGGGCGCGGCGGCCGTGTACCTCGCGAACCACACCTCGGCCACCCCGGCCCAGGTCGCCACGGCGCTGACCTCGGGCGCCACCACCGGCAAGGTCACCAGCCCCGGCAGCGGCTCGCCCAACCGCCTGCTGAAGCTCATCCCCTGACGCAGTGAAGCCCGGCGGCCACGCGGCCGCCGGGGCTCGTCGGGTGACACCGACGGGCCCCCTGTGACCGGCGTGTTCCCCGGGGTACCCCACTGCTTCCGGGGAGCACGCCCGCGCCGGCCGGCACGTCCCCGGCCCCGGGCGAGAACAACTGTTCCGAGGCCCTTCCCCGTCTTGACGCTCGCAGGCGGCTGCGCGACATTGAAGCCCGGCATCCGGCGCTTCGGGGGGGGAAACGTCGCTATGCAGACCATGGGCGCCAAAGGCGCGAAAGGCGACAGCCCGGTCCCGGCGGACGACGCCGAGCGGGCGGGACCGGGAGCGGCGCGGGACCTGCTCACCCTGCTCGCGGGCACCGCCACGGCCGCCGTCTGCGCGGGTGGGCTGCTCGCGCTGAGCGGCTCCGACTCGCCGGTGCGCGGCCCGTTCACCCTGTTCTTCCTGCTCGGGGCACCGGCCGCGGCCTTCTCCGTGGTCCTGCGCGGACCGGACCCCCTGGGGCGCGCCATCGCCGCGCTGGGCGGGGCGATCGTCGTCGACGTGCTGGTGGTCCACGGCATGCTGGCCCTGGACCTGTGGTCGGTGCGCGGCGGCATCGTCGTCGTGGCCGCGGTCAGCGCGCTCACTCTCCTGCTGGTCCCGGTGCGGCGCCTGCGCGAGCGCGCCGCGCGACGACGACGGGACAGGTGACCGGACGTCCGTACGCCCTCTCCCGGCTCACTCCCCAGGGCCCTTCTGACGGATCTCGTAGGAGAAGGAACGGCGTTCGGCGCGTGCGATCGGCGTGCGGTGCGGAGGGCCATGTGGCGGAGCCACCTGACCCTCCGCGCCGTGCGGCTGGGGGCACCTCCCACGCCCTTGAGGCAGTGGGGAGGGCGTGCCGGGCGTCGCGACGCCGCGGAGATCCGTCAGAAGGGTCCTGAGCCCCGTCGCGGGCGGCGGCGCCGGCGGGACCGCCCGGTGGAAACCGGGTGCACACCGGGCACTTGTGACGGATCATGGCCCCATGTCAGCTCACCCGCAGGACGCCCTGCCGATCCGGCTCAACGTCGACGACTCGGACTCGCCCTCCGATGTCGTCGACGCGCTGTTCCTCGGCCGTTTCGCGACGGGCGAGCAGCCGTACGCGCACGCGGCGAACATCGACCGCGTGCGGTCCGGCGCGACCCTGCTCCCCCAGGGCGCGAAGGTGCTGCGCGTGGCCCGCGACGAGGACCGCAGCGCGACCCTCGCCGAGGGCGAGGGCTGGACGCTGCTGGTCTCCCGCTGGAACCGGGGCGCCGACGTGACGGTCACCGCGACCACCGCCGAACTGGCCGCAGAGGTGCTGGGAAAGGCCACGGACGGCGCGGAGGACGAGCCCGAACCGCAGCCGGAGAACGTGACGATGGGGTTCTGGTACGTCTCCCCCCGGCGCGGCCCGCACCGCACCACCCGCCAGATCTCGGCGGGCACCTGGGAGGAGGTGCGGCCCAACTACACCGCGCCCGTGGCGGACGCGATGGACCGGCTGATGAAGACGACGCCGGAGGACATCGCGGGCCGGCTGCTGCTCCTGCACGGCCCGCCGGGCACCGGCAAGACGTCCGCGCTGCGCACCCTCGCCCGTTCCTGGCGGGACTGGTGCCAGGTGGACTGCGTCCTGGACCCGGAGCGGCTGTTCGGCGACGTCGGCTATCTGATGGACATCGCGATCGGCGAGGACGACTCCACGGGCAAGGGCCGCTGGCGGCTGCTGCTCCTGGAGGACTGCGACGAACTGATCCGCGGCGAGGCCAAGCACACCGCGGGCCAGGCCCTGTCCCGGCTGCTGAACCTCACCGACGGCCTGCTCGGGCAGGGGCGCAACGTCCTGGTCGCGGTCACCACCAACGAGGACCTGGAACGCCTGCACCCCGCCGTCGTACGGCCGGGCCGCTGTCTGGCCCGGATCGAGGTCGGCCGCCTCACCCGCGAGGAGGCGGTGGGCTGGCTGGGCACCGAGGAGGGCGTCGGCCGCGAGGGCGCCACCCTGGCCGAGCTGTACGCGCTGCGCCGCGGCACGTCCCCGACCGCCCTGCCGGAACCCCGCGCGGACGCGGACGCGGGACTGTACCTCTGAGTGCTTTGATGGAGGCATGACCCTGTACGTCGGCACGTCGGGGTGGCAGTACCGGGACTGGCGCGGTGTCCTGTACCCACCCGGCGTGCCCGTACGGCTCTGGCTGGAGGAGTACGCGGCCCGGTTCGCCACGGTCGAGATCAACAACGCCTTCTACCGGCTGCCGACGCGGGAGAACTTCGAGGCGTGGCGGGAGCGGCTGCCCGGCGACTTCGTGGTCGCGGTGAAGGCGAGCCGCTACCTCACCCACATCAAGCGGCTGAAAACCCCCGAGGAGCCGGTCGGCCGGCTGCTGAGCCACGCCGCCGGCCTCGGTGACCGGCTCGGGCCGGTGCTGCTCCAGCTCCCGCCGAACCTGCGCGCCGACCCCGGCCTGCTCGACGCGTGCCTCGCCTGCTTCCCGCCGGACGTCCGGGTCGCCGTCGAGCCGCGGCACGACTCCTGGTGGACGTCCGCGGTCCGGGAGGTCCTCCAGGCCCGGCGGGCCGCCCTGTGCTGGGCCGACGTCCGCGCCCGCCCGGCCGCCCCGCTGTGGCGGACCACGGACTGGGGGTACGTCCGCTTCCACGAGGGCCGCGCGAGGGCCTGGCCGCGCTACGGCGAGCGGTCGCTGAGGACGTGGGCCGAGCGGATCGCACGGACCTGGTCACCGGGCGCGGACGTGTTCGCCTACTTCAACAACGACGTGAACGGGGCGGCGGTGCAGGACGCGGAGGCCTTCGCGGCCATGGCCCGGCGCGCACGGCTCGCTCCGACGCGCACACCCTGAACGGCCGCGGGACCGCCGTCCACCGGGCATCTGCCGCCGGCGCGGCCGAAGACGCCCGTGTGCCCCCCGCCCGCGCGGCTACCGCCCGTAGACCGCCCGCAGCGCGTCGCGCACGGCGGCGAGGGCCTCCTCCTGCGACGCCCCGAGCCGATGGGCGCGCTCCGCGAACGCCCGGCCCTCCGCGGCCAGTTCCCTCTCGACGGCGGAGCCCGCGGCGGCGACGAACGTGCCGTTGCGCCCCCGGGTCTCGATCACCCCGTCGCCCTCCAGCACCCGGTAGGCCTTCGCGACGGTGTTCGCCGCGAGCCCCAGCGACTCGGCGAGCCCGCGGACCGTCGGCAGCCGGTACCCCACCGGCAGCGTCCCGGCCCGCGCCAGCTCGGAGATCTGCGCCCGCACCTGCTCGTAGGGCGGTACGCCGCTGTCATCGATGTGGATCTTCAAGGTCACAGGCCGATTGTCCCGTACCCGCGGGAAAAATGAGCGGCTCCGGATGCACGGCCCACGTAACGTGCGGCTCCATGAACGTCATCGTGCGCGAGATCCGTCCACAGGCCCGAGCCGATCTGGAGGGCTTCGCCGCCGTCAGACACGCCGCCCTCCCGTTCCATCTGATCACCGCGGACTCCCTCGCGTACGACCTGGCGCACTTCTCTCCGGCCGCCCGCTACCGTCCGCTCGTCGCCGAGGAGGACGGCGAGATCATCGGCTCCGCGCAGGTCGGCCTGATCCACGACAGCCCGGACCCGGGCCAGGGGTTCGTCAATGTGTACGTGCGCCCGGACCGCACCGGCCGCGGCGCCGGTGCGCTGCTGGTGCGTGCGGCGGAGGAGCACCTCGCGGCCCAGGGCGCGACCCGGCTGCTGTCCTGGGTGCTGGAGGGGCCCGGCAACCGGGCGTTCGCCGAGCGGCACGGCTATCGCGCGAGCCGGTCGGCGCACTTCCTGCGGCTGGACCTGGCGAACGGCACGCTGCCGCCGCCGCAGGACCCGCCGCCCGGCGTCGAACTGCGCACCGCCGCCGACTTCGCGGACGATCCGCGCGCGCTGTTCGCGCTGGACGCCGAGACCACGTCGGACGAGCCCAGCGACGCGGGCGCCGAACTCACCGACTACGAGGCCTGGCTGGCGGAGACCTGGCGGCATCCGCTCAACGACCTCGGACTGTCCGTCGTCGCGGTGGCCGACGGGCGCCCGGCGGCCTTCACCGCGGCCCGCACGGACGGCGCCCGCCGTTACGGCAGCGGAATGACCGGCACGGCCCGCGCACACCGCGGCCGGGGCCTGGCCAAGCTGGTGAAGAACCACTCGCTGCACCGCGCCCGCGCGGCCGGGTACACGCAGGCCTTCACGGGCAACGACACCGGCAACGACCCGATGCTGGCGATCAACAAGTGGTTCGGCTACCAGGTGTGCGCTACGGAGGTGCGTCATGTCCGCGAACTCGGCTGACCCCGCACGCGAGGTGGAGGTGGTCCTGCTCAAGGCGGGCCGCACGAAGATCCGTTACCCGGCGGCGCTGCTGTCCGACGACGGCACCCGCGTCACCGTCCGCGCCGCCTGGGCCGGGGAGGGGGTCCGCGACTTCGGCTTCGTCCGCTTCGAGCCCGGCGACGTGTTCACCGAGCACTACTGGCGCGACCGCTGGTACTCGGTGAAGGAGGTCCGGGCCGCCTCGGGCGGACTCAAGGGCTGGTACTGCGACGTCACCCGCCCCGCCGCCCTCACCGGGACCGAACTCGTCGTGGAGGACCTGGACCTGGACCTGTGGTGCTCCGCCGACGGCACGGACGTACGCCGTCTGGACGAGGACGAGTTCGAGGAGAGCGGCCTGGCGGCGAGGGACCCCCGGGCGGCGGCCGAGGCCGTGGCCGCCCTCGACGCCCTGGAGGCGTCGGCGAGGACGGCGGGCGGCCTGGAGGCGCTGCTCGGCTGACCCGTCACACGGTCGCCACCACCGCGTACCGCTCGTCGCTCACCGCTCTCCCCCACAGCGCGGCGTCGTCCGACAGCCGCTCCACCCGAAGCCCCGTGGCGACGGGGGCGAGGAGGGCGGTGAGCCTCGCGGCGGGGACGCCGACCGGGGCGAGCGTGCCCCACACGCCCTCCACCAGCACCATCCGGCCTCCCGGCCGCAGCAGCGAGCGCCACCGGCGCAGGGCGCGGCCGGGACGGGGCAGGGTCCACAGCACATGCCGGACGAGCACCACGTCGTAGAGCTGCTCCCCGACCGGCGGCTCGGCCGCGTCACCGGTCAGGAACGCCGCGTCACGCCCTGCAAGTTTGGTCCGGGCCCGCTCGACCATCGCTCGAGAGCTGTCGACCCCGGTCACCCGGTGTCCCTGCTCGGCGGCGAGCAGCGAGAGACTGCCCGTGCCGCAGCCTAGGTCGAGGAGGTCGGCCGGGGCCGGCGGAAGCCATTCGCGCAGGCGGCGGGCCCAGGCGAGGCGTACGTCCGGGTCGCGCAGGCCGTGGTCGGGTTCGTCGTCGAAGGCCGCAGCCTCGGCGTCCCAGTCGACACTCACCGTGATCGCACGGTCACGATTATCGGTCACCATCACAGAATGCCAGCAGCCACTGACAGTCCGGAGGGTGACGGGCGCCACTGACAGGGACGTCGCGATGAGGAACTCTCGGCGAAAGGGTCTACCGCCGTGACAACACGGGAATTCGGTAGGCACTGAAGGAGGCAGCCATGCGCCGAGAGACAGTGCGAAAGCCCCTGAAGCGGACGGAATCCCGCCGCGTTCGCGAGGAAGCCGAGGAACGGCCTACGGAGCGCCCGGAGGTCAGGAGAGACATCGCCCGGACCTGGTGGCCGGAAGGCCCGTGAGGAACCCCGGTCAGTCCAGCACCTTGCGGTAGTGGACGCGGGCGTACGGGCCGTCCACGCGGCGCCCCACGACCTCGTAACCGTACTTCGGGTAGATCTTCCGGTTCTCCCACATCATCACGTTCGTGTAGAGCCTGATCTCCCGCAGACCCAGCGCACGCGCGCGTGCCTCGACGAAACGCAGCAGCCGTCCGCCCACGCCCTGTCCATGGGTGTCCGGGTGGACGGCGATGCTGTCCAGGAACAAGTGGTCCTCGTACGCCTCCAGGACGACGAGACCGACGACGGGGTCGCCCGTCACGAACACCCTCCCCGCTGCCACGTCCGCCGCGTGGTCCGCCTCCATGGGCCGCGGCACCACCCCGATGCGCTCGATGTAGGGGCTGAAGGCGGCGTCGGTGACGGCCTTCACGGCCGGGACGTCGTCGGCCCCGGCGGGCCGGATCTCGTCGTGGTTCATGGCCCGAACGGTACGCACCTCATCGCAGCCTGAGCACTTCCTTAACGCCGCCATAAGGATCTCCGTCCGGGGCCGTACGCAGGCGATTTCCCGGGGTTGTGGGGCTAGCTTCTGATCGCCGCCCCCACTCGGAGGAGATCACCGATGCCCGCACGCCGCCTGAAGGCCGCCGCCACCGTCACCGCTCTCGGTGCGGTTCCGCTCGCCCTGACCGCGCTCACCGCCGCCCCCGCGGCCGCGCACGGCTCGATGGGCGACCCGGTCAGCCGGGTCGCCCAGTGCTACGCGGAGGGTCCGGAGAACCCTCGGTCGGCGGCCTGCAAGGCGGCTGTCGCGGCGGGCGGCACGCAGGCGCTCTACGACTGGAACGGCATCCGCATAGGCGACGCGGCCGGGCGCCACCAGGAGTTGATCCGCGACGGCGAGCTGTGCAGCGCCGACGGCGAGGAGTTCAAGGGCCTGGACCTGGCCCGCGCCGACTGGCCCGCCACGAGCGTGAACGCCGGCTCGTACACCTTCAAGTACCGTGTGACGGCCCCGCACCGCGGCACCTTCAAGGTCTATCTGACGAAGGCCGGTTACGACCCGACCAAGCCGCTGGCCTGGGGCGACCTGGACCTGGCCGACCCGGTGGCCACGGTGACGAACCCGGCCGCGTCGGGCGGCTTCTACACGTTCTCCGGCACGCTCCCTGAGCGCTCGGGCCGCCAACTGCTGTACGCCGTGTGGCAGCGCTCGGACAGCCCCGAGGCCTTCTACTCCTGCTCCGACGTCGACTTCGGCGGTTCCCGGACCGCCCCGTCGCAGCCCGCGCCGAGCGCCTCCGCGCCCTCCGAGCAGCAGATCGAGGACGGTGCCGACGAATCGACCGTGGAGAACCACGGCCACGGCGACGACGACGCGCACACCTCCGCCGAGCCCGTCGCCGACGGGCAGGACGCCGGGGGCACCCCGGGCGCCGAGGCCGCAGGAGACGACTCCGCGGCCAACGAGCCGAAGGCGGCCGGTGCCGGGGAGAAGGTCGCCGATGGCGGGCAGAATCTCGCCGAGACCGGCGGTGACTCGCGTACGGCGCTCATCGCGATGGGCGGGGCGGGCGCTCTCGCGCTGGGCTCGGCCGTGCTGTTCGCCACGGCGCGGCGGCGCACGGCGACCGCGGGCCGGCACGGGAACTGACCCGGCCGGCGGGTGCCGGGCAGCCGCCCGCGCACCGCACGATCTCCGGGGCCCGACCGGCGGCTCAGGCCGGTCAGGCCCCGGCGCACGTCAACTGAACACCGACGCGCAGGTGGTCGGGGTGGCACGCCCCGGGTCGAGCGCGTTGGCCACCTCGTGGAAGGCGATCCGGTCGACCAGCGCGATCGCCAGGTGCTCCGACAGATCGAGCGGACACAGGTCCTGGAGCAGTACGTTGCGCACGTTCGGCCCCTGCAGCCAGCCGCTGCCGTACGGCGTGACCACCTCGTCGTACTTGGTGGCGATGACGGTGTAGCGCACGCCGGGCACGGTGTCGCCGCCCTGGTTGAGCTTGGTCAGGAAGGGCGAGCCGGCGATCTGGTCGGCGAGGCCGGGCGTGGCGGCGGTGAGCAGGTCCCGGGCGCCGGGGAAGTACGGCAGCAGACGGGTCAGCCCGTTCAGGGTGGTGCCGTGGTTGTCGGGGGCGATGCCCACCAGGGCGTTCACCTCGGCCGCGCCACCGAGGAACTTGAGGTAGTAGCGGGGCATCATGCCGCCCTGCGAGTGCCCGACGAGGTCCGCCTCCGCCGCGCCGGTCGCCGCGAGCACCTTGTCGACAAAGGCGTTGAGCTGCTCCGCCGACTTGTCGATGGGGCCGAGCCCGTAGAAGAACGGGACGCCGGGCAGCTGGCCGTAGTCGAGGGAGAAGACGCAGTAGCCCCGGTGGGTCAGATAGGGGGCGAGACCCAGCCAGTTGTCGATGGAGTTGCCGAGCGTGCCGTGGACCAGGACGACGGGGCGGGGGTGGGCGGCGGACGGCTTGCAGCTGTAGTCGTTCCAGCCGCTGCTGGTGGTGGCGGCGCTCTCCGCGTGGGCCGCGGTGGCGGCGGGGACGGTGGCGACCGCGGCGGTCAGCAGCAGCGCGGAGACGGTTCTGAGCAGGCGCTTCCAGGGCAGCATCGGGTGATCTCCTTGCGGCTCAAGGGAATTGGCGACGGCCTTACGCCCTGTGATCCGGATCACGGGATGCTGTTCACTCGTCAAGTTACGAACGAGTAGTCAAAGAGGGAAGTTACGCGTCAGTAAAAACTTCCGGTGCTAATCAGCCTCCGGCGGCGCTCCAGTTGACACGAGCCATGTGGTGGCCCACCGCCCCCTCTCGTCCGGTTCCCGAGGGACGCCTGCCGGCCGGGGTGTGCGGGTTCGCTTGCGGCTGCGGGTTCGTCGTGGCCGTTCGCGCAGCTCCCGCGCCCCTGAACACCGCGGGTTCGCCCTGGTTGTTCGCACAGTTCCCGCGCCCTGAACACCACGGGCCCGTCGTGGCCGTTCGCGCAGCTCCCGCGCCCCTGAACACCGCGGGTTCGCCCTGGTTGTTCGCGCAGTTCCTCGCCCCGAGAGGGGCGGTTGCACCCCTGCGGCGGGCGGCCGCAGACCCAACGCAGCCCTGCGCCCCTGAGCACCGCCGGTTCGTCGTGGTGGTTCGCGCAGTTCCCCGCCCCCCGAGAGGGGCGGTTGCGCTCATGCGGCGGTAGCCGGAGAGCCGATACGGCCCCGCGCCCCTACCCGGGGCGCCGCCTCCGGTGGTCTGGAGGTGCGGATGGCTGACGGGAGCCACCTCACGCCCCCTTGGGCCAACTGACGTATACGAAGGGGGGTTGACAGCGACGCCCTTCTCAGGCGGCCCCGCTAAGCGCTCCCGGCATCACCGCCCATGTCGCCGAGGCGATGTCGGCGACATGGCCCGGTTGTGCGGCGAGCGCGTCCGGCTCGTCGGCGTCTGAGTATCCGGCCGCTCGGTCACCTGCTTCGACGTGCGAACGGCCCCACCCCGGGGACCGAGGTCCCGGGGGTGAGGCCGCCGGCCGGCGCGGAAGGGGCGGTCAGCCGATCTGGGTGCCCGTCGCCGACAGCGCCTCGGTCACCGGCTGGAAGAAGGTCTCCCCGCCGGAGGTGCAGTCGCCGCTGCCGCCCGAGGTCAGCCCGACCGCCTTGTCGCCCGAGAACAGCGAGCCGCCGCTGTCGCCCGGTTCGGCGCACACGTCGGTCTGGATGAGGCCGTTGACGATGTCGCCGTTGCCGTAGTTGACGGTGGCGTCCAGGCCGGTGACCTTGCCCGAGTGGACCTGGGTGGTCGAACCGCTGCGGGTGACCTCCATGCCGACGGTGGCGTCCGCCGCGCCGCTGATCGCCTGCGTGGAGCCGTTGTAGAGGTTCACCTCGCTCGGGTGGTCGACCCCGGCCGTGTACTTGACCAGGCCGTAGTCGTTGTCCGGGAAGCTGGACGTCTCGTTGGTGCCGATCTCCTTGCCGGAGGAGTCCGACCAGGTGGTGATGGACTCGGTGCAGTGGCCCGCGGTCAGGAAGAACGGCTCGCCGCCCTTGACCACGTTGAAGCCGAGCGAACAGCGGCCGCTGCCGTCGGTGATGGCGTCGCCGCCCGCGACGAAGGCCTTGAACTCACCCTTGGTGCGCTGGAGTTCGGCCGTCTGCCCGAGTCCCCGCACGACCTCGGTGAGCTGTGCCCACTCGGCGTCGGAGACGGTGCGGTCGGCGGTGACGACGACCTTGTTGGTCGTCGGGTCGGTCACCCAGGCGGTGCCCGGGATGGTCGCGTCCTGCAGGAGCGTGGTGCGGGCGCTCTTCAGTTCGGCGAGGGAGTTCTCGACGATCCGCGCCTTGGCGCCGGCTTCCTCGACGGCCTGCGCGGCAGCCTCGTCGAGGACGTTGACGACCAGGTTCTTCGCCCGGGCGTCGTAGTACGTGCCTGCCGCGTCGGCGCCGAGGTCCTGGCCGAGCAGCGTGGCGAGCTTTCCGGCCGCGGGTGCCGAGAGGGTCTTCGGCTGGACGGTGTCCGGGGACTCGCTGGCGTTCGCACTCTGGAAGGTGACACCCGCGACCACCAGTGCGGCGATACCCGCACCTGCCGCGGCAGCCCGCCGCCTGGGTATGCGTCGGTGCTTCAACTCATGTCCTCCTGTGGGGGGTCGGTCCGCGGGCCGTGGGGACCTCGGGGACCGGAAGGCCGGTTGACGGGCAGCTACTCTTCCGAACCTCACAGGGAGCACACAAGGTCGACTTCAGGACGCGCGTGCGGCAGCTGCCGTGCACCCCTGACCCCCTGCGCCCACCAGCACTTCCACGGCCACCCCACCGGGCGTTCACAGAACATTCGCACTGCAAACACTACGCGCGAGTAACTCGTGCCGGACCGTGAGGTCTAGGCCTGGCCTGATATCGACTCCACGGCGGCCGGGGGCGGTTGCCGCACCCCTCCGCGGGAACCCGGGGTCCCCCTCGGGCCCGCCCGGGGTGTGTACTTCGGAGGCGACGCGGGGACGGCCGCGACGGGGAGACGGAGGACACAGGTGGTCGACGGCGTACGGCTGCGGGACGGCCGATGGCTCACGGTCGAGGAGTACGGCGACCCCGGCGGCAGCCCGGTCGTGCTGCTGCACGGCACCCCGGGCTGCCGCTTCGGCGTGGTGCCGCAGGACGTCCTGGCCGCCCGCCCCGGGGTGCGGTTCATCGCCTACGACCGCCCCGGGTACGGAGGTTCGGACCGCAGGGCCGGGCGCCGGGTGGCCGACGCCGCCGGGGACGTGGCGGAACTGGCCGACCACCTCGGGCTCGGCCGGTTCGCCGTCCTCGGCCGCTCGGGCGGCGCCCCGCACGCCCTGGCCTGCGCCGCGCTGCTGCCCTCCCGGGTGCGGCGGGCGGCGGCGCTGGTGTCCCTGGCGCCACCGGACGCGCCGGACCTGAACTGGTTCGCCGGGATGACCCGTTCCAACGCCGAGGACTACACCCGGGCCCTCACCGACCCGCTCGCCTTCGCCGAACGGCTCGCCGCCCGAGCAGCGGACATCCGCAGCGACCCAGCGCAGCTCCTGGTGTCCCTGCGCGACGGGCTCACCGACTCCGACCGGCGGATCGTGGCCGACCCGGCCGTCACCGACATGCTGCTGCGCGGCTACCGCGAGGCCCTGCGCACCTCGGCGTACGGCTGGCTCGACGACAACCTCGCGCTGCTGAGCAGCTGGGGCTTCGACCCGGCCGTCATCACCCGGCCGGTCCTGCTGTGGCACGGCGCGCAGGACACCTTCTCCCCGGTGGGCCACTTCGGCTGGCTGGCCGACCGCATCCCGCGGGCCCGCCCCGTCCTGGACCCGGACGCCGGGCACTTCGGAGCGATCCCCGCCCTGCCCGCGGTACTGGACTGGCTCTGCCCGGAGCCGGCGTCGTCATGATCCGGGAAACGGATGCCGGGTCGCCGGCTGTCCGGCCTCCGGCGAAAACGCGCCGGGCTCGGCCTCCGGCGAAAGCGCGCCAGGCGTCGTCGGACCGGCTCAGGAACCCTCCGTCGGAGGGCCGGTGCGGGGCCGCTCGTTGCCGGCACCCCGCATGAGGTCCATCACCCGCTCATGGCTGTCGCCCACACCGTCGCCGACCCGCAGCCGCATCCGCAGCTGGTCGATCTCGTCGACGAAGCGCTCGCCGTAGGTCCCCGCCCGCATCGCGCCGACGCCGAGGGGGAACCCCGCGCCGGTCAGCCGCAGATAGTAGTCCTTGCCGGCGACCAGGCCGTGATCGGCGAGCGCCCGGAGCAGCCCGGCGTGGTCGGTCCACTCGGTGGGCAGGCCGCCGCGCGGCACGAAGCAGTAGTCCACCCGCTCCACCACCGAGGGCTGCGAGCCGCCGTTCAGCACGTCCACCCGCCACCCCGGCTCCCCGGGTCCGAGGTCCCCGTCCGTCCAGGAGGAGGTCCAGCCGAGGGCGGGCCGTACGGTCCGCCCGTACTGCGCCCGTCCGAACACGGCGGCGAGCGCCACCGCCAGCAGGCTGCCCAGCGGGTTCATGTCCATCAGCCGCAGCCGCCAGGGCCAGTCGCGGGCCAGGTCGCCGGTCACGTTGGAGCGGACGATCTCCCACAGCAGGATCAGCGTCAGCGCGATCAGCAGGACGAGCGGCGCCACGAACAGCAACGGGCTGCGCCGCACCCGCCGTTGCCGGTCGTCGAAGTCCACCCGTCGCCCCTCCCCCGTGAAAGCCGTGCCGGGACGATCATCTCCCCGCCCGCCACCGCTGACAACAGCGGGCCCCCGCGCGGCAGTCGGCGCGCGGGGGCCCGTCGTTCAGCGGTGAGCGGGGCGGTGCGGGATCAGAAGACGCTGACGCCGTACGCGCTCAGGGCCTCGGTGACCGGCTGGAAGAAGGTCGTCCCGCCGGAGGAGCAGTTGCCGCTGCCGCCGGAGGTCAGGCCGTAGGCCACACCGTTGCTGCCGTAGAGCGGGCCGCCGGAGTCGCCGGGCTCGGCGCAGACCGTGGTCTGGATCATGCCGTAGACGACGTCGCCGCCACCGTAGTTGACGGTCGCGTTGAGCGCGGTGACCCGTCCGGTGTGCGTACCGGTGGTGGAGCCGGTACGGATCACGTTGGTGCCCACGCTCGGGGTGGCGGCGCTGGTGATGTCCACGCTGCCCGCGGTCCCGGACTTGGTGATCGACGTGTTGCTGTAGCGGACGATCCCGTAGTCGTTGGTCGGGAAGCTCGATCCGGCCGTGGGGCCGAGGACCGTGGTACGGCCGGAGTTGGAGTACCAGGTGCCCGCGCCGTCGGTGCAGTGGCCCGCGGTCAGGAAGTAGTAGGTGCTGCCGCTGCGGACGTTGAAGCCCAGCGAACAGCGCCAGCTCGTCGCGTAGATGGCGTCGCCGCCCTTGATGAGCTTGTTGAACTTGCCCGGGGTGCGCTTGACGGTGATCGCGCCGGCGTCGGCCCCGGCCTGCTTCTTGATCTTCGCCAGCTCGGCCTGGGAGACCGTGCTGTCGGCGGTCAGCACGACACGGTTGGTCTTGGCGTCGACGGCCCAGGCGGTACCCGGGACATCCGCCTCGAGCACCGCGTCGGAGACGCCCTTGAGCTCGCTCGTGCTGAAGGTGGTGGCGCCGGACGCGTTCGCGTTGGGGATCGCGATCGCGGCAGCGGCCACGAGTCCGGCGGTGACGGCGGTCAGCCGGGTCCGTCTCGAAACGCCGCTGCGGGGAGTGGTGCGCTTGATCCTCACTTGTCGTTCCTCCACAAAGGAAGTCGGGGGCCCGCGTGGGGTCGGGGCCCGTGAGGCGCAGTCGGGGACAGCTTTCCGGATCCCGGAAATGCCGTGTCCCTGACAAGCGCTTGTTGAGGGGAGTATTCGGCCGCGCGACCGATCGGCGCAAGGGCACCTTTCGGCCGTGCGGCTTTCAACTGTCCCGCCGTCCACGCGCGTCCATCAGGGACAGGGCGGCCGCGGACCGGGCCGCCGGGGCACCCGGGGACCGGATCAGCGCAGGTTCCGCTCCCCCGCCGCGACCGCCGCACGCAGGGTGTTGCCGGGTGGCGGGAAGGGGCAGACGAAGTGGTCGGCGAAGGCGCAGGGCGGCAGCAGGGCGCGGTTGAGGTCGACCGTCGTACGGCCCTCGGCGTCCGGCGCCTCCGGCCGCAGGAACCGGAAGCGATGGCTGCTCACGCCGCTGGTGGCGTCGGCGAACACCGCCCACAGCGAACCGTCGCCCTCCACGCTCACCCGCAGCGTGAACTCCTCCCCGTCCAGCGCGAAGGACAGCTCACCGCCGAGCCCGAGGCCGCGCTCGCGCCCGTCCGCGTTCACCACCCGCACGGTCCGGTCCGTGCCGTACGGCGTGAAGCGCCCCGGCACCGCCCAGCGCGGGTCGTACGGCGTGGCCTCGATGCCCCGGAAGGCCCGCCTGGCCTCGGACTCCGGGTCGAAGTCCCTTATCCCCCACGCCCCTTCGCGCACCAGCACGACCAGCCTGCGGTCCCCCAGCGCGACCCGGGAGGCGGCCACCGCGCCGGTGTCGGCCGCCAGGCGCACCTCACCCGTGAGGAGTTCCCCGTCCACCGTCAGCCCGTCCGGCTCGGCGGCGGTCAGCACCACACCCTCCCCGTCGGCCCGCCAGGCCCCGGGAATGTCCGGAAGTCGACCCTCCGGATAGTCCTCCAGCCAATGGGTGCCCGTGAGCGAGAGCGGACCGTGGGGCGCCGCCACCGCCTCCAGGCGGTGTTCGTGCCACTGCTTCCAGTCGTGCGCCGCGTCCGTCGTCATGTGATCGACCTTTCCATGGTGTTCACGGAGTGCGGCAGGCCCAGGTGTTCGCGGAGCGTGCCGCCGGGATAGAAGGTGCGGAACAGTCCGCGGTGCTGGAGCAGTGCGACCGTGGCGTTGACGAACCGTTCCAGGTCGCGGGGCGGTTCGACCGGCGTGACATGGAACCCGTCGGCGGCGCCCTCGGTGTGCCAGAGGGCCATCAGCTCCGCGAGGTCGACGGGGCCGCCGCGGTAGAGCGGGCCCTGCGCGGTGTGCCGGGGGCCGCCCCCGCCGTGGCCGGGCTCGGCAGCGTGCTCGCCGCCGCCGAGGTCGATCCGCAGGCTCGCGAGGACACGCAGCGTGTCGGGGTCGCGCCCGGACTCGGCGGCGGCCCGGCGCAGTTCCCCGCGCGCGACGCGTGCCTGCGCCGGCCCGGCGGCCCGTACCAGCGCCACGTCGGCGTACCGGGCGGCGAACCCTGAGTCCCCCCGCCCCGGCCCGGCGTCGACGACGAGCACGGACGCCTCCGCCGTACGCCGGTACGGGTCCGGCACCTCGGCCGGCGGCCTCGCCCGCGCCTGCGGTTCCTCGACGAGCAGACCCGCGCGGCCGTACGCCGCCGCCCCCGTGGCGGCCTCGGCCACCAGCCCGATCCGGCCGGTGAGCGCGGCCGCGCGCGACAGCGCGGACGGCGCGTCCGGACCGGCGAGCGTCACGAAGTCCAGCCCGCCGCACTCGGCGAGCCGCACCGCCTCGGTACAGGCCTCCGCGCCGGGGTCCAGCGCGGCGGCCAGGTGGAGCATCCGTCGTCCGTACGGGGAGGTCATTCGGAAGAACCCTTTCGTCAGACAGTGAGACGCCCTGCTCGGCGGGCGTCCTGGACGGCATGCGGCCCCACCGGCCGGAGCCACGGAGATCCGTCAGAAGGGCCCTGCCGGCGCGGCCCGTCCTCCTACGCCACGGCCCGCCCGGCCGGCTCCGCCAGGAAGGCCAGCACCGACCGCGCGGTGGCGTCGTTCTGCCGGAACGCCGGGCCGCCGGTGCGCGGCCGGGTGAAGGCACCCGAGCCGCGGGCGTCGGTGTGCGGCCCGAGCGCGAACCGCCGCGGATGCGGGCGCCCGCCACGGTCCAGCACCCGGCCGTCGGCGGGGTCGACGGCCAGCAGCCCGTCCGGGGTGGCGGCCGCCCCTTCGTCGTACAGCTCCCGCAGCAGCGGGTCCCGCGCCCGCTCCACGGTCGGCTGCGGCAGCCGCGCCTCGACCAGCGCGCGGGCCTCGGTCACCACACCGGGCACCGTGGGACTGGACGCCCGGAACACCCCGCCCTCGGCGGTCACCGTCATGTCCGCGCCGACGAACCGCAGCACCCCGGCCCGCGACAGCGCGAGCATCTGCCGCAGCCGGGGGCCGGGCGGCCCGGAGGCGAGGTAGCTGAAGAAGCCGTGCCACCAGCCGCCGATGTCGCCGAGGCGCACCAACTGGCCGTAGACCGAGAGCAGCCCGAGGAAGACGGACTGGTCGGGGCTGTGCCGCGGGTCGTGCCGCCGTGCCAGGTCCCGCTCGACGTGGTCGCGCAGCGCCTGCTGGAAGTCCTCTGCCGAGGTGTACGACAGGCCGTCGAGCGGGCGGTCCAGGGCCGCGAGGTCCAGCCGGTCGGCGGGGTCGGGCACCGCGGACGCCACCAGCGCCGCGCGCCCGGCGGGGTCCGCGGCCGCGTACGCCGCCTCGAAGCCGGACCAGGGCAGGGCGGTGCGCTCGGGGTGCGTGGTGAACAGCCGGTGGTAGTGGGCGAAACCCAACTCCTTCTCCACCAGCGGCCACACATCGCGGCGGAAGTCGAAGCCCTGCGGCCGGGCGAGCAGTTCGTCGGTCTGCGCCGGGCCCAGGAAGCGGGGCAGCGGCGGGCGTTCACCGGTCCAGCCGTAACCGATCTTGGAGCGGTACGGCACCCCGCGCCGCGATCCGGCGTACAGCACGGGTTCATGTCCCGAGGGCAGATAGGTGTCGCCCTCGTACCGTCCGCCGCGCCCTTCGGTGAGCAGCACCATCAGGTCGACGAAGGCGAGCCCGAAGCCGCGCACCAGGACGGGTTCGCCGGCCGGGAGCGCGGACAGGTCGCTGTCGGCGGTGAAGTCGGGCGGCAGATGGACCAGGCCGTGACGCTCGGCGTACGCGCCGAGCTCACGCTGCTCGTCGTCGGGTTCGGCGTCGAGATGGCCGAGCGCGAGGACGACCAGGTCGGCGAGGAGCGGGCGCGGGCGGTCCTCCAGCCACACCTGCTGGCGGCCCTCGCGCGAGCCGCTCACCCGCAGGGCGCGCCGGGGATGGTGGTGCACCCGTACCTGCGGGGGCAGTTCGGCGACCGCCCGTTCGTACACCCAGCGCAGATAGGCGCCCTGGAGCCGTCGGCCGGAGAAGGTCCGCCCGTCGATGCCCGCCCATTCGTGCAGGGTGGGCCCCTCGCGCACCGGGCCGGCCATGTTCACCGTGTCGTCGGTGAACATGGTGATGTCCTCGGCGTGCGAGTTCATCCACAGCAGCGGCGACTGCGCCTCGCGCCAGATCCGCCCGGCGCCCGGCGGGTGCGGGTCGACGAGATGGATGTCGAGCCCGGAACCGGTGTACAGCAGCGGCGCGTTGGCGGCGATACGCTCCAGCACTCCGGTGCCCCGCGGCCCGGCGCCCACGATCACCAGCGAGGATCTCATCGGGAGACCCCCGGGCGACGGTCGTGGCGGCCGGAGCCGGCGGCGGGACCCGGCGGAAGGAGGGCGGCGGCTGTCCGGTGACGCGGCACGATCCGCGGCGCGGCCGCGGCGTCCTCGGGGTGGTCGGCCGCCGTGGGGACTTGGGCGAGGGTGTCGGAAGGCATGCGAAGGCTCCATGGCGCGACGGATGGGTTCCTTCACACGGCGGCGCCCTACGGCGCGACACGGCCGAGCCCCTCAGCAGGGCCGTCCGCCGAGACTACGGGGCCGTTTCCCCTCGTTGTCAAGGCTGTCCGGAGTGTGAGCACTACGTCTCACCGTGGTTGACGCATCATCGGCGAGCTGTTCCACTTGCCCCATGCATCCACAGCAGTGGCTGGTCACGCGCTCCCACATCGACTTCGGTCGAGTGTGGTCCTGTTCCTGTTGAGCCGACCCCCTGCCGCCCGCGTCCGACGCGGGGCTCATCCACCTGAGGCGGGACGCGTCACGCGTTCCCCGCTCACGCCTTCACACACGCGCGCCCCTCCCCTCACTCCGCGTTCCTCGCCCTCAGCAGTTGCAGCCGCAGTCGCACCCGCTGCAACCGCAGTCCTCACCACAGCAGTTGCAGCATTCACAGCAGTCGCAGCAGTTGGAACAGTCGCAGTTGGAGCACAGCCCGTCCTTGGGCTGACGCGTCCACGGGTCCTCGTACGTGCCGCAGCACATCTGGCAGGTGCAGGCGAGCCCGGCCCACACCGCGCACCCGGCCAGCAGTCCACGCCGGTCGCGGTGCGGCGGCTGCGGCGGCAGGGGCGCGCCCGGACCGCCGGGCGGCCCGTAGGGTCCCGACGGCGGCGGCCCGTACAGCGAGGGCCCGTGCGCGCAGGCGACGGTCCCGAAGGCGCGGTCGACGGAGGCCGCCAACTCGTGCACGAGCAGCCGATGGGCCAGCTTGCCGTCGCTGAACTCGGCCTCCCGCAGCGCCAGCCGGATGCCGTGCACGGCGTCGTCGGCGAGCCGCCGGGCCTCGTCCAGCGAGGTCCCCGTCGCCGCGAGCGGGTTCCACGCGCCGGACGCGGCGTCGGCCTCCCGGTCCTCCACCGCGTCCAGCAGATGCGCGAGACGCCCGAACAGCCGCCCCGCCTCGGCGAGCGGCCCGGCGTTGCCCGGCCGCCCGGCGAGTACGGCGGTGTGCGCGAAGGCGGCCGCCGTGGCGGTCTCGGTCGGCTCGGTGACGGTGAGGATCGGGGTGCCGGGCCCGGCCAGCGTCTCCAGCCCGGTCTGCCGGTCCACGGCGTCGACGAGCACGGCGGTGTCGAAGCCGACCGCCGAACCGCTGCGGGCTCCCGCCCGTCCCCAGCTCGCGGCGACCCGGCGCGCGGCGACGGCCACGGGGGCCCGCGCCAGCAGTCCGTCCCCGTCGGCCATGTGGTCGCGCACCTTGGCCGAGGCGAGCACCAGCGACACGGCGGCCGCGAGCCGGGCGCCCTCGCCCTGGGCCACGGAGGCGGTGCGCATACCGCGCAGCGGACAGGGCCCGGCCGTGCGCCGCCAGCCCTCGGCCCGCTCGCGAGGCGCCTGAGCCTCCGTCAGAACCGAGACCAGCAAACCGTCGTAATTCGTGACAATCCGGGCGAACTGCCCATGGTCCTTGCGCAGCGCCAGGCACAGCCCGCACAAGTGGGCCATCCACTGGGTCTTCAGCCGTTCACCGAGGCGATGACGGCATGGCCTGACGATTCCGAACACGACGATCCCCCGTGATGCGTACGGCGTTTGACGCGGCGTCGACAACGAGCCGAGTCGCCCGATCGTATCGGCCGATCGTCGGGCCGCGGGGGCCTCCCCCGGGACGGTCCGTTCACCCGTACGCCCCGTCATTCACTCGTGTGCCGTGAAGAATCATATTTCACTCACAGTCAGCAGCCATATGCGTCACGACCCTTGGGGGAACAGGGCTCTCGACGGATCGGCTGTGCACCAGTACCGTCACAAACCCCCCGCGCGGCGTCTATCCACTTGGCGCTTCGTCCGCATCATGGATGACCATAGGGATTGCGGAAAGCAGAAGAAGACCGCTGTGAGAGGAGGCGTCCATGGGATCGGTGCGCAAGGCGAGTGCGTGGCTCGGCCTCGTCGACGACAACGATGACGAGCGCTACTACGACGACGACACCTACGAGGGGAACGACTCCGCGGACGCCTGGGTCACGGACCCGCGGGTGAAGGTGGCCACGGACACGGCCGAGGAGAAGGGCCGCCGGATCGGCACGGTCACCCCGGACAGCTTCCGGGACGCCCGCGCCATCGGCGAACTGTTCCGGGAAGGCGTCCCGGTCATCATGAATCTCACGGCCATGGAGCCGTCCGACGCCAAGCGCGTCGTCGACTTCGCGGCCGGCCTGATCTTCGGGCTGCGCGGCTCGATCGAGCGGGTGTCCACCCGGGTGTTCCTGCTGACCCCGGCCAACACGGAGATCGTCAGCGGCGAACCGGCCGCGCACCGGGGCGACGGTTTCTTCAACCAGAGCTGAGGCAGGGCCGTTCACACCGGCCCTGCCCCCGCTCGGGGGTTCACCGGAAGGCGTCGAGGCCGGTGAGCGCCTTCCCCAGCACGAGCTGATGCATCTCGACGGTGCCCTCGTAGGTGAGGACCGACTCCAGGTTGGTCGCGTGCCGCATCACGGGGTACTCCAGCGAGATCCCGTTGGCCCCGAGGATCGTCCGGGCCGTACGGCAGATCTCGATCGCTTCCCTCACGTTGTTGAGCTTGCCGAAGCTGACCTGCTCGGGACGCAGGCGGCCGGCATCCATACGCCTTCCCAGGTGGTGGGCGAGCAGAATCCCCTTGTGCAGTTCGACCGCCATGTCGGCGAGCTTGGCCTGGGTCAGCTGGAACCCGCCGATCGGCCGCCCGAACTGCTCCCTCGACTTCGCGTACTCGACCGCGGCCTCGAAGCTCGACCTGGCCGCGCCCATCGCGCCCCACACGATGCCGTAGCGGGCGTGCGAGAGGCAGCTGAGCGGGCCGCGCAGCCCCGTGCCCTCCGGCAGCACGGCGTCGGCGGGCAGCCGCACGTCGTCCATGACCAGTTCGCTGGTGACGGACGCCCGCAGCGACCACTTGTGCTTGATCTCGGGCGCGGAGAACCCGGGGCTGTCGGTCGGTACGACGAAACCGCGGATGCCGTCCTCGGTCTGCGCCCACACCACGGCGACCCCGGCGACGGTTCCGTTGGTGATCCACATCTTGCGGCCGTTCAGCACCCAGTCGGTGCCGTCCCGCTTGGCGTGGGTCCGCATGGAGGCCGGGTCGGAACCCACGTCGGGCTCGGTCAGCCCGAAGCATCCGATGACCTCACCGGCGGCCATCCGCGGCAGCCAGGTCCGCTTCTGCTCCTCGCTGCCGAAGCGGTGGACGGCGTACATCGCGAGCGAGCCCTGCACGGAGACCAGGGAGCGGATGCCGGAGTCGGCGGCCTCCAGTTCCAGACAGGCCAGTCCGTACTGCACGGCGGTCGCCCCGGCGCACCCGTACCCCTGGAGGGACATCCCGAGCGCCCCGATGCCGCCCAGCTCCTTGGCCAGCTCCCGGATCTGCGGCAGTTCCCCCCGCTCGTACCAGTCGGCGACGTACGGGAGCACCCGCTCCGAGGCCCACCGCCGCACGGTGTCCCGCACGGCGAGATCCTCGGCATCCAGCAGGTCGTCGATCCCCAGCGGATCGGCCGGATCGAACGCAGGCAACTTCGAGGACACGGCAACACCTTCCGACGCGGGAAACTAGCACCGCTAACAACAGCGACGGCCAGACGCTACGACGCCCGTGGAGGGACGTCCACCCCGGCTCGCGGAACGCAGAACCACCGACAGACAGCCGCCGACGCACATCAAGCCCCACGAGAGGGCCGGGCATCCCGAGAAACAACCACGGGCGGTGCGGGCGGGAAACACGACACCCACGGGCGGAAGGCCGACAACGACGAGCAGCCCCGCGGGGCTCACGCCGAGACCCGGGTCTCCGCAACACCCCGAGGCGCGGGCAGCTCCACATCGACCTCGACCGCCTCGCACTGCATGATCCGCGGCAGCCGCAGCGCCATCACCGCCCCGGCCAGCAACAACGCCGCGCTGACCAGCAGAGTCACATGCAGCCCGTGCACGAACGAGTCCCGCGCGACCCGCCGCAGCGTGTCCCCCGCGTCCCCGCCGAGCCGCCCCGCCACCGCATACGCCTCCCCCAGCGAATGCCCGGCCGAGGCGGAGGCCGACCCGGGCACCCCGGGAACGGAGGCCACCCCGGGCGCGTAGGCCGCGTTCATCACGGACCCCAGCAGCGCGATACCGATGCCCGCGCCCAGCTGGTACGAGGTCTCGCCGATCGCCGCGGCCCCGCCCGCCTGCTCGGCCGGCGCCTCGCTCAGCATCGACTCGTACGCCCCGAACAGCGTCGTCTCCAGCCCGAACCCGAGCAGCACGAACCCGGCCAGCAGCAGCCCCGCGTTGTCCGAGCGCCCCATCCCGAGCAGCACCAGCACGGCCGCCGCCGTCATGCAGAACCCCGCGCACACCATCCGCCGCGGCCCGAACCGCCGCAGCATCCGCGCCCCGAACAGCCCCGCGGCCATCGCCGCGACGGTGAGCGGCAGCAGCCGCAGCCCGGTCTCCAGCGGCGACAGCCCGAGGACGAGCTGGAGGTACTGCGCCGCGATCAGCTCCAGGCCGACCAGCGCGAGCATCGCGAGGACGATGCACCCCACCGACGTGCTGAAGGCGGGGCGCGCGAACATCCGCAGATCCACCAGCGGATGCGCCCGGCGGCGCTGCCGCCGTACGAAGAGGGTCAGCAGTACGGCGCCGACCACGAGCGGTACCAGCGTGAACACGCTGCTCACGGCCTCCCCGCCGCCGAGCCGCTTCACGCCGAGGACCACACCGAAGAGTCCGACGGCGGCCATGAGCGCGCCGACCACGTCCCAGGGACCGCGCCCGTCACCGGTCGACTCGGGGAGCAGCATCCGCCCGACGGGCAGACAGACGAGCATCAGGGGGATGTTCACCAGGAAGACCGAGCCCCACCAGAAGTGCTCCAGGAGGAAACCGCCGAGCAGCGGGCCGACGGCCGCGCCGACCGCCGCCACCGCGCTCCAGATGCCGATCGCGAGCGCCCGCTCCCGCCGGTCGGGGAAGACCTGGCGCAGGATCGACAGCGTCGCCGGCATGATCATCGCGCCGCCGACGCCGAGCAGCGCCCGCGCGAGGATCAGCACCTGTGGATCGGACGCGAAGGCGGCGAGCGCGGAGGCGACCCCGAACAGGGCGTAGCCGAGCAGGAGAATGCGTCTGCGGCCCACGCGGTCACCGAGCGTGCCGAAGAGGATCAGCAGCGAGGCGCAGACGAGCGGATAGGTGTCGACGATCCAGAGCAGTTCTATGGCACCGGGCTGGAGGTCCTCCGTGACGGCGGGCACCGCCACGTGCAGCACGGTCGCGTCCACCGCGACGAGCAGCAGGCTGGCGCAGAGGACCACGAGGACGACCCAGCGGTTGGCACCGGCCCCGGTCGGCCGACGGCGTACGAGCAGCGCAGCCGTGGTCGTCCTGGACATGTACGTACCTCCCAGAAGTCCCTCGCGTACGGCGGGCTCACAGGGTGGGGACTCCCCGTGACGACGGCCGGAGCGGAGCGGCAGCCCCGGCCCGCGCAAACGGATACGCGAGATCCGTCAGCGTACGCGAGTTCGCGCCTCGGTCGCGTGGCGGAACTCTCACCCGTGTCCCGGAAGAGTGTGGCGTACGCCACTCCTCGCGCCTTGTTCCACGTCAGCGGGGGCGGGGTGGTTCCCGGCGCACCGGATAATCGAGCCCGTGACCGATCTTGACACGCACGTGGCACCGGCCCCCTCGGCCCTGCGGCGGGCGGCCCCGGCCCTTCTCGGGTACGCGGCCGTGCGCGCGCTGGGCCTGATCGTGCTGGTCGTCTGGAGCGCCGCGCGGGACAAGAGCGCGCACACCCTGCTGACGGCCCGCTGGGACTCGCTCTGGTACACCCGCGTGGCCGAGCTGGGCTACGGCTACGAGGTGCGGCTGCCGAACGGCGACGTGCACTCCAACCTGGCGTTCTTCCCGCTGCTGCCCTGGCTGGAGCGCGGTCTGCACGCGGTGAGCCCGCTGTCGTACGCCGATGCCGGGCTCGTCGTGTCCCTGCTCGCCTCGCTCGCCGCGGCGTGGGGTGTCTTCGCGGTGGCCGACCATGTGTACGGGCGCCGGGCCGGGGTGTGCGCGGTGCTGCTGTGGGCGGTGCTGCCGGTCGGGATCGTACAGTCGATGGCCTACAGCGAGTCACTGTTCACCGCGCTCGCGGCCTGGTCGCTGTACGCGGTGCTGACCGGCCGCTGGATCACCGCGGGCACGCTGGCCGCGCTGGCGGGTCTGACCCGCCCGGTGGGCCTGGCGGTGGTCGCGGCGGTGTGGGCGGCGGGCATCGCCTCCTTCGTGCGCGAGTCCCGTGAGTCCGGGCAGCCGACGGGCGGCGGGGCCCGCGGGTCCTCTTTCGCGTGGCCTCGGAGCGGGGCCGTCCGCCCCCGCGCGCGGGACGCCTCGCACGCCCCCGCGCCCGTGCCCGCCGACGGCGCGCCGGGATGGCGGCGCGCCCTGGGCCTGCTGCTCGCGCCCCTGGGCGCCGCCGGTTACGTGCTGTGGGTCGGCCATCGCACCGGCAAGGGCCCGCTCGGCTATCTGGACGTCCAGGCGGGCTGGCGCAACGGCTTCGACGGCGGCTACGCCTTCGCGCGTTTCGTCGCGGAGAAGTTCACCTCGGTCCCGGGCGCGTTCGCGGGTCTCGCGCTGATCGCGGGCGTCGCACTGGTGATCCGGCTGTACGTCGTGGGCGTGAGACAGGGCCAGCCGCTGCCGCTGCTGGTGTACACGGGCGTGGTCACGGCGCTCGCGCTGTGCGCGTCGAGCTACTTCGGCTCGAAGCCGCGGCTGCTGATGCCGGCGTTCCCGCTGCTGCTGCCGCTCGCCCTGGCCCTGGCCCGGGCCCGTCCACGCAGGTCGGCGGCGGTGCTCGCGGCGGTGGCCGGGGCCTCGGCGGTCTACGGGGCGTTCTGGCTGAACGGGTCCGGCCCGCCCTGACCACCCGCACACGCCCGGTGAATTCCGCACCATGCCCCGGTGAACGAATTCGTAAGGGCGGCAAAACCAGATGCCGGAATGATCAAAGGAATTGAAGGGAAGCGGTCCACTGGATTTCGGATTCCGTGGAAATAGACCGGCTCCTGAGAGGAATCCCACATCACATCGTCATTACGAAGCCCGTGCTTCCGCCGGTTGTCTAGCTCACTCCCTGTAACGTCGATTACGTGCGTACCGAACCAAGGCTGACCCGGCTGGACCGGATCTTCGCCAGACTGGACCGCGAACCCGAACGGCCCGTCCTCGACGTGCCCCGGATGACGCGGCACCGTGTGGTGCTCTTCGGCGCGACCCTGGCCTTCTACGCCGCGATCGTGCTCGCCGTCGCGGCCACGACCTGGCTGGTCCAGATCGACTGGCAGGCCATGCTCTTCCGGCCGTACCAGCAGTGGCCGGAGATCCACGCCTTCCTCGACTACTGGGTCGTCCTCGGCCAGCGCGGCCCGACGGCCGTGATGGTGGCGGCCTGGCTCGGCTGGCGCTCCTGGCGGCAGCGCACCCTGCGGCCCCTGCTGGCCTTCGGCACGGCCGTGCTGCTGCTGAACATCACCGTGGGCGCCGTGAAGTACGGCCTCGGCCGCTCGGGACCGCACTACGCGACCGAGGTCGGCTCCAACGAGATGTGGCACTGGTTCCAAGCCGGGAGCGACATATTTCCCTCGGGTCACACCGCGAACGCCGTGGTGACCTGGGGCATCCTCGCCTATCTGGCCTCCACGCCCTGGACCCGGCGCTGGCTGTCGGCACTGTCGGCCGTGCTGTCCCTGAGCGTCGGACTGACCACCGTGTACCTCGGCACGCACTGGCTGAGCGACGTCCTGCTGGGCTGGGTCGCGGGTCTGCTGGTGCTGCTGGCACTGCCGTGGTTCGAGCCGCTCATCTCCAGGGCCGAGGCGTTCCTGCTGGACCTGCGCGACCGCTGGGCCGGCCGCCGGACCGCCACCGTCCCGGTGCCTGTCCCGGTGCTCACCCCGCTCGCGGCCACCGAGGGCAGCGACACCGCGCCGGTGCGCGAGACCATCCCCTCCTCGGCCGCCCGCGCGCCGCGGCCCCCCGCCTACCTGGCCCCCGGCCCGCACACGACCCGCGCGGAGCGCACGCCGGTCACCCCGGCCGGCAGCCGCCGCCCACCGCACTCCGACCGCCACCCGCGCGGCGCGGGCTCCACGTCCCGCCCGCTGACCGGCGGCTGACCGGCCCCGGGACCGACCGCGGGGCGCACGGTACGCACGCACCACCCGCCCCGCACGGCGAAGGCCCCGGTTCCCTCGACGGGAACGGGGCCTTCGGCGTCGTCAGGGCGGTCCCGGGCCGGGTCAGCCCTTCCACGCGCGCGTGACACGGCCCGCGCGGACCTCGAAGTTCAGCCTGCCCTGGCGGTACTCCATGGTGACGATCGCGCCCGGCGGCAGCGAGCGGACGGTGGTCCAGCCCCGCTCGCGCGCACGCCGCTCCGCGCCGGCGGCGTCGAGGCCGACGTAGGCGTCAGGTTCGTCCTGGGGTTCGGCGGCGGGTTTCGGTATCGGTGCCATGCCGCCACGCTAGGCGCAAACCCCCGCACGGGGAAGGCGGACCCGGGGCGGGCGGCGGCGGCCACGGGGCGTGACGGTCCCCGCCCGGTCACGCTTCTGTCACAAGATCACCACACGGGTTTCGGCCGAACTCCGTCACACGGACGACGGCTTCCGTAACCCTTCCGCAGGCATTCGAACGAAATTCCCGCGTGTCGCCGGGCCTCGCGGAATTACTCGGCGGAAAGTGCCACGAGGACTGTCTGCGGACCCATTCCATTCCGATTCCGGACGGACGCGCGAGGCATCGCAAGCACGGACGAAATGCACGGCCGCGGCGGCCCTGGGCGACGAGCGAAGGGGCGAGCCAGCGATGGGGACGCAGACCGTGAGGGCCGCGGCGGAACCCGTGCACCGCAAGCGACGCGGGCGGGTACTGGTGGACTGGCTGACCACCACGGACCACAAGAAGATCGGCCATCTGTATCTGATCACGGCGTTCGTGTTCTTCCTGGTCGGCGGGGTGATGGCGCTGCTGATGCGCGCCGAGCTGGCCCGACCGGGACTCCAGCTGGTGTCCAACCAGGAGTTCAACCAGCTGTTCACCCTGCACGGCACGATCATGCTGCTGCTGTTCGCCACACCCAGCTTCGCCGGGTTCGCCAACGAGCTGATGCCGTTGCAGATCGGCGCACCCGACGTGGCGTTCCCACGGCTGAACATGCTGTCGTTCTGGCTGTTCCTGTTCGGCGGCCTGATCGTGCTGGGCTCGCTGCTGACGCCGGACGGGCCGGCCGCCTTCGGCTGGTTCGCCTACGCGCCGCTCAACAGCCTGGAGCGCTCGCCCGGCGTCGGACCCGACCTGTGGATCATGGGGCTGGCACTGGCCGGCTTCGGCACGATCCTCGGCGCGGTCAACTTCGTCGCGACGATCATCGGGATGCGCGCGCCCGGCATGACCATGTTCCGGATGCCGATCTTCACCTGGAACACGCTGTTCACGTCGGTCCTGATCCTGATGGCGTTCCCGGTGCTCGCGGCGGCGCTGCTGTGCCTGGAGTCGGACCGCCGCTTCGGCAGCCACATCTTCGACGCGGCCAACGGCGGCGCGCTGCTGTGGCAGCACCTGTTCTGGTTCTTCGGGCATCCCGAGGTGTACATCATCGCGCTGCCGTTCTTCGGCATCATCACCGAGATCATCCCGGTCTTCAGCCGCAAGCCGATCTTCGGCTACACGGCCCTGATCGGCGCCACCATGGCGATCACCGGGCTCTCGGTGGTGGTGTGGGCGCACCACATGTTCGCCACGGGCGCGGTGCTGCTGCCGTACTTCTCCTTCATGAGCTTCCTGATCGCCGTGCCGACGGGCGTGAAGTTCTTCAACTGGACCGGCACCATGCTGCAGGGCTCGCTGTCCTTCGAGACGCCGATGCTGTGGGCGGCGGGCTTCCTGGTGACGTTCCTGTTCGGCGGGCTGACCGGGGTGATCCTGGCGTCGCCGCCGATGGACTTCCATGTCACCGACTCGTACTTCGTGGTCGCGCACTTCCACTACGTCGTGTTCGGCACGGTCGTCTTCGCGATCTTCGCCGGGTTCTACTTCTGGTGGCCCAAGTTCACGGGGCGGATGCTCGACGAGCGGCTCGGCAAGATGCAGTTCTGGATGCTGTTCGTGGGCTTCCACACCACGTTCCTGGTCCAGCACTGGCTGGGCGCCGAGGGCATGCCGCGCCGGTACGCCGACTATCTGGCGGCCGACGGCTTCACCGCGCTCAACACCGTCTCCACGATCGGCGCCTTCCTGCTCGGCCTGTCTACGCTGCCGTTCCTCTACAACGTGTGGCGGACCGCGCGGTACGCGGAGAAGGTCGGGGTCGACGATCCCTGGGGCTACGGCCGCTCGCTGGAGTGGGCGACCTCCTGCCCGCCGCCGCGGCACAACTTCAGCACCCTTCCCCGGGTCCGCTCGGACTCCCCGGCGTTCGATCTGCACTACCCGCGGTACGCGGCGCAGGCGCAGCACCACCCCGTTCAAGAGCACGGCTCAGCCGGTCCCTTGCCGTCCTGATCGAGTCGGTCAGCCCGGCGGGCTCCAGCACCTCGAACTCGAGGCCCAGCATCATCACGTGCACGACCATCACGTCCAGGCTCGCGGCGCCCGTGCGCAGCAGGCAGGTGTCCCCGGTCCCGGCGGGCTCCGGCTCCAGCACCCCGGCCGTGGGCGAGACGTGCTGCGCGGCCTTCTCCAGGGGCACCAGCAGCCGCACGACCGCCTGCGAGGCGTACGCGCGCGTGGAGACGCCCCGGGAGACGTACGCGGCGAGGTCCTCGGCGGGCGGTTCGCGCGGGACGAAGCGGGGGCCGTGCGGCGGCCGGGGGCGGATGCGGTCGGCGCGGAAGGTGCGCCAGTCCTCCCGGTCGAGGTCCCAGGCGACCAGGTACCAGCGCCGCTCGGAGCACACCAGCCGGTGCGGCTCGACCATGCGGCGGGTGGGTGCGCCGCCGTGGTCCTCGTACTCGAAGCGCAGCCGTTCGGCGTCGCGGCACAGCCCGGCCAGTTCGGTCAGCAGCGTGGGGTCGACGGCCTCTGGGCCGGTGCCCCGGAGCATCGGCACGGTGAAGGCGTTGAGCGCGCCCACCCGGCGGCGCAGCCGGTGCGGCAGGACCTGTTCCAGCTTGGCCAGGGCGCGCACCGAGGACTCGCCGATGCCTTCGACGCCCTGTCCGGCGGCGGTGCGCAGGCCGACCGCGACGGCGACGGCCTCGTCGTCGTCCAGCAGCAGGGGCGGCAGTTCGGCCCCGGCGCCCAGTTGGTAGCCGCCTCCGGTGCCGGGGCTGGCGTTGACGGGGTAGCCCAGTTCGCGCAGCCGGTCCACGTCCCGGCGCACGGTGCGCGCGGTGACGCCGAGCCGGTCGGCGAGCTCCGCCCCGGACCACTCGCGGTGGGCCTGGAGGAGCGAGAGCAGGCGCAGCAGTCGGGCCGAGGTCTCCAGCATGGTGACAGTCTGGCGCAGGTCCGCTCAGGGCTCGTAGGGCAGTTGGGGCACCACGAAGCAGGTGTCGTTCATGTCTGCCTGGGTGACCCAGCCCGAGCCGTCCTTCCAGCGCGCCACGGACAGACAGGTGCGGCGGGTCGCCGGCGGCTCGGCGAGGCGCGCGAAGGTCACGGGCAGCAGCAGTCCGCCGGCGGTGTATCCCTCGCTGCGGTTCATGAAGCCGTCGACGCACGCGCGCGTGACGCCCTCCTCGGCGCAGGCCGTCGCCGCCTCGGTGAACCACCGGGCGGCGGCCCAGCCCTCCAGCTGCCACTGGGAGTGCGTCGGCAGGCCTTTGGTCGCCTCGCGGAACTCCCGTACGGGCGCGAGGGACGTGTCCTCGAAGTTGCGGCTGGAGCCGGTGGCCCACAGGGCGTTGCGGCAGCGCGGCGCGTCCTCGTAGTCCTCGGCGACGGCGGAGGTCCAGTTCTGCACGTTGGTGACCTTGGCGGTGACACGGGCGCCGACGTCGTCCATGGCCGCGCAGAGCCGGGCGTTGCCATGGCCGTCGATGGCGTCGAAGACGAGGTCGGCGCCCTGTTCCTTCAGGTCGGCCGCGACCGCGCGGAAGTTGGGCAGCGCGAAGTCGACCTGCTCGGTGACGACCTTGTAGCCCTCGGCCCTCAGGCCGCGCTCGACGAGGCGGGCGTAGGAGGCGGAGGCGGCCTGGTTGTAGGAGACGACGGCGGCGGTGCGGGCGCCGTGCTCGCGTCTGAAGTAGCGGTAGATCTCGGTGCCGCCGTACAGCCTGCCGTCCCAGCCGGGAGTGCCCGCGCGTGGCGCGAGACTGCCGTAGATCCCGTACAGGTGCGGCCAGGTGTCGTAGGCGGCGCCCACGGGCTGGCCCCCGATGTCGGGCACGCCCGCGGCGGAGACCCGGGAGGCGCCCGCGTAGTCCAGGGCGGTGGTGGCGACCAGGGCGACCACCCGGTCCTCGTCGATGAGCCGGTGCACGCACTCGTTGTTGCCGACACCGCTGCCGCCGTCGTCGCACTCGGTGACCTCCACGCGGCGGCCGTCGATGCCGCCGCGCGCGTTGAGCCGGTCGAACCAGGCCTTGGCGCCGTCGCGCGGTCCGGTGAACGCGGTGCCGCCGACGGGGCTGGTGGCGCTGGTGACGATGCCGACGCGGATCGGGGCGGCGCCGGCCGGCGGTGTCCCGCCACCGCCGCGGTCGCGGTGCTCGAAGTCGCTCTCCGGCAGCCTGCTGCCGCACGCGGCGGCGAGCAGGGTCAGCAGCGCCGCGGCGGCGGCCTCAGCAGCCCGGGATCGGCGACTGGGTCGCACTGCCGGTCCGGCTCAGCTGCACCAGCGCGCACAGGGTCTTGGCGGACACCTTCCAGGTGCCGTCCTCCTCGACGGCCGTGCCCGCGGCGCCGGGCAGCGCGGTCTGCCCCTGGAGGGTGAGGCTGTACGTCACGTTCGCGTCGGCCGGCGAGGTGAACGCGACCTCCTCCACCACCGCCTGGACCTGGCCGCCGCGTTCGTCGCCGCTGAACGCCTGGAGCACCGGGGCCATCCGCTCGCCGTTCTCCAGGACGGCCAGCTTGTCCTCGGGGGCGGTCTTCGGGTCGAAGAACTTCGCCCAGTTGGCCTTGATCTCCGCTTCGGCCGCCTGCGGGTCGGCGGGCTGCCCGGCGACGGGCTCGCTCGTCGTCGGGAGGACGCTCGGTGTCTGAACGCTCGGTACGGGAGGGCTGGTCGTGCCGCCGCCGCCCTCGTCGTCGCTGCACGCGGCGAGGGCCGGGGCGAGGAACAGGGCCAGGGCGGCCGCCAGGGCCGTCGCCCGCACGCGCCCGCGCCGTGCCGTGCCCCACCTGATGAGGTCGCTCCCGAGAACCATCTGGCTCACCGCCGGGTGTCGGTCCGGGCCGTGAGCGCCCGGTTCTTTCAGGGTCGGCTTCCACAAGGCATAGTGCAAGAAATCGGATGACTTGGATACAGCCGTGCCGCCGACACGTCGTGTGGGGGAGCCTTCGATGCCGAGTTTGGGGACACCCAGGCCGTGGACCGCGACCGCGCACCCCGTCCTGTGGGGCGGCTGGGCCGCCCTCGCGGCGGGCGCGGTGCTGTGCGTCATCGGCTGGTACGGCATCTCGGGCGAACGGTTCGCGGAACGCCAGCTGCCCTACCTCGCCTCCTGCACGATCCCGGGGGCCGCCCTGATCGTCGCGGGCGCGGTCCTGCTGGCCCACGGCCGGGACGCGCTCGCCGCCGCGCGCGTGGCGGAGCTGTACGCGCTGCTGACGGCCGAGGAGAACGACGAGGACGGGGAGCGGGCGGGGGCCGTCGCGGGCCCGGTGGCGGTGTCGGACAGTCTGGTGACGGTGCCGGGCGGCACGCTGTTCCACCGCGCGGACTGCCCGCTGGTGGCGGGCCGGGCGGAGGCCGTGCCGGTGGACACGGCCCTGCTCGCGGACGGTGGGCTGGGTCCCTGCCCGATCTGCGAACCCGCCCCCGCGGAGACCTGATGTCCTCCCTGACCTGGGACCTCACCCTGGCTGGCCTGTCGGTGGGCACCGCGGCCGCGCTCACCGGGATCGGGCTGATCGCGACGTACCGGGCGACGGGCGTGCTGAACCTCGCCCACGGGGCGATCGCTGTGGTCTGCGCGTACGTGCTGCGGAACTGCGTGGTTGAGTGGGGCTGGCCGCTGTGGCTCGGGGCGGTGGTGACGCTGCTGGTGGTGGCGCCGGGCATCGGGGTCGTGCTGGAGCGTTTCGTGTTCCGGCCGCTGTCGGTGCTCGGCGGCGACCCGGCGCAGACCCTGGTGGCGTCGATCGGCGTGTTCGTGCTGCTGGTGGGCGGCTCGGCGCTGCTGTGGGGCCAGGGTGCGCGGGACGACGCCCCGGAGCTGGTGTCGGCGGATCCCTGGGGCCGGCTCGCGGTGGTGCTGCTGCTCGCGGCGGGCCTCGGCGCGCTGATCCGCTGGACCCGGTTCGGCCGGGAGCTGCGGGCGGTGGTGGACGACCGCCCGCTCGCCGTGCTGGGGGGCGTCGACGCGGACCGGGTGGCGGCTGCGGGCTGGGCGTTCGGCGCGTTCACGGCCGGTCTGACGGGCGTCCTGCTGGCGCCGTACGTGCGTCTCGACCCGTACGGGATGCCGCTGCTGGTGATGGAGGTGGTGGCGGTCGCGGTGGCCGCGCGGATGCGCAGTCTGCCGGTGGCGGTCGTGGTGGCGCTCGGCATCGGGGTGGCGCAGAGCCAGCTGACGCGGCTGCATCCCGAGGGCTGGGGCGAGCCGCTGCTCCAGGCGGTGGGCGCGAACCTGTTCGTACTCGCGCTGCTGGTGGCCGCGCTGGTGCTGCCGGGCGTGGGCACCCGCGACGCGCTGCCGCGCCCGGCGAGGCCCCGGGCTGCGACCCCGCCCGGCGCCTGGCCGGTGGTGCTGGTCCTCTTCCTGCTGCCCCTGGGCTTCGCGGGCTCCGACCTGCACACCGCGGTGCAGGTCCCGGCGCTGGCGGTGGTGCTGCTGTCGCTGGTGGTGGTGACGGGCCGGGGCGGCCAGATCTCCCTGGGCCAGGCGGCCTACGCCGGTCTGGGCGCCCTGTTCACCGCGCTGCTCGCGGCCGGGCGCTTCCCCGGGCTGCCGCAGCTGCCCGAGCCCGCCGCCCTGGCGGTGGCCGTGCTCCTGGTCGCCCCGCTCGGCCTGCTGACCGGCTGGCCCGCGATCGGCCGCCGCGGTCTCGCGCTGGCCCTGGCGACCTTCGCGGTGGGCGTCGCGGTGAGCCGGTTCGTCTTCGCCCAGCCGTACGCGACGCACGGCCTGTCGCTGGACCGCCCGGCCGGTTTCGACGGGGACCGGGCGTACTACGTCCTGGAGCTGGTGCTGCTCGCGGCGGCGCTGGGGGCGGTGCACGTCCTGCGCCGGGGCCGCACCGGCCGGGCCCTGGCGGCCATGCGCGACCACGAGGCGGGCGCGTCGGCGGCGGGCGTGGCGGTGCCGTCCCTGAAACTGCTGGCGTTCGTGGCGGGCGCCGCCCTGGCCGCGCTCGGCGGCGCCCTGCTCGGGATGGGCCTGCGCGCCTTCGACCCCGCCGCCTACGACCCCGTGCGCAGCCTGCTCTGGTTCGCCGCGGTCGTCGTCCTCGGCGCCGACAGCACGCTCGGCGCCCTGGCCGCCGCGGCCCTTCTGGTCGGCCTGGACGCGGGCGCCCGGGGCGGTGTGGCCGCGGCCCTGATCGGCGTCATGGCGGCTCTGGTGGGCCGCTTCCCGTCGGGCCCCTACGAGGCGCTGCGCTCGGCCGCGGCACGGCTGCGGCCCGGGCGCCGGACCCGGCTGACCCCGGCGGGGCAGCGGGTCCGGGCGCGCCTGCGCGGGAGCCCGCCCGCCCGCGGACTCCCGCCCGCCCGGCCGGCGGCGCCCGCCCCGCGGGCCCCCGTCCGCCGCCGCGCCCCCGGCGCACCCCTGCTGACCGCCCGCGGCCTTCATGTGCGCTACGGCGGCTTCGCCGCGCTCAGCGGTGTCGGCCTGGAGGTGCGCACCGGCCGGGTCACGGCGGTGGTGGGCCCCAACGGCGCGGGCAAGAGCACCCTGTTCGACTGTCTCGCGGGAACCGTGCGCCCCGCGCGCGGCAGGGTGCTGCTCGACGGGCGGGACATCACCGCGCTCCCCGCGCACGCGCGCAGCCGCCTGGGCGTCGCCCGCTCCTTCCAGCGGCTCGCGGTGTTCCCCTCGCTCACCGTGGCCGAGAACGTCCGGGTGGGCGCCGAACAGGGCCGCGGCGGCACGGGCGCGACGGAACGGGCGCTGGCCCTCTTCGGGCTCGACGCGGTGCGCGACCGGCCGGCCGCCGGCCTCCCCACGGGCACGCTGCGCCGGGTGGAACTCGCCCGTGCGCTCGCCACGGGTCCGCGCGTGCTCCTCCTCGACGAACCGGCGGCCGGTCTGGACACCGCGGAGGTCGCCGCCATGGCCGAGGTGCTCGCCGCCCTGGCCGCCGACGGCACCGCACTGCTCGTCGTCGAGCACGACCTCGACCTGGTGGCGGACCTGGCCGACGTGGTGCATGTGATGGCGGCGGGCCGGATCGTCGCCGACGGCCCGCCCGGCAGCGTCCTGCACGCGCGCGAGGTGGGCGCATGACGATGTCCCTGCGCCACGCGCGCGTGCGCTACGGCCCCCTGGAGGCCCTGCACGGCGTGACCCTGGCCGCCCCCTCCCCCGGCCTGACCGTGCTGCTGGGCCGCAACGGCTCGGGCCGGACGACGGTGCTGCGGGCGCTGGCCGGGACCGTGCCGCTGGCGGGCGGGGCGGTCGTCTGGGACGGCGCGGACGTGACCCGGACGCCCGCGCACCGCAGGGCCCGCGCCGGCCTGTGCCTGGTGCCCGAACGCCGGGCCGTCTTCGGCTCCCTGACGGTCCGGGAGAACCTGGAGCTCACCGCCCCGGACCACAGGCCCGCCCTGACGGCCTATCCGCCGCTCGCCCCGCTCCTGGACCGGCCCGCGGGCACCCTGTCCGGCGGGGAGCAGCGGATGCTGGCCCTGGCCCGCGCGCTGCTCGCCCACGCGCGCGTGGTGCTGGTGGACGAGCCCGCCCAGGGCATGTCGCCCGGGGTCGCGGCCCGCACCTACGCACTGCTGGCGGGGCTGGACGCGTGCGTGGTGATCGCCGAACAGCGGCTGCCGGCCGCCCTGCACGGCACCGGGGCGTTCGTCTACGAACTGCGGCGGGGCGCGGTCGTGTTCGCCGGGGAGGCGGCGGAGTGGCGGGGCGGGGCGGCGGGCCGGGCCGGGGGGTGACCCGGCCCGGCGGCCGGGGACGCCCGGGGGAGGTGGCCTGCCGGTCCCCTACCGGGCCGACGAGCCCTTCGGGATGACCAGCAGCATGCCGATCCGCAGCAGGTCCGGATGGCTTCCGAGAACCTTGGTGTTGGCCGTGTAGAGCCCGCGCCAGCCGCCCTTGACGCCGTACTTGCGGGCGAGCGCGAAGAGGGTGTCGCCGGACCTGACGGTGTGCATCCGGCCGGAGAGCCCGTACTTGCGGGAGCACGCGGGCCAGGCCTGCCAGCCCTGCCACGCGAGCACCTCGCGGGCCACGGCGATCTGCTGGGCCCGGGTGGCGAGGTCGGCGCGGCGGGCGTACTTGAGGCCGCCGTACGCCTCCCAGGTGGGCTGCCAGAACTGGAGCCCCCCGTAGTAGCCGTTGCCGGTGTTGATGTGCCAGCGGCCGCTGCTCTCGCACTCGGCGATGCAGCCCCAGGGCCACTCGTCGTCCGCGCAGGCGTAGGGCGCGCGGGCGACGGCGGTGTCCGGCGGGCGGGACAGCGGCGCGGCCTCGGCGGCGGCCGGGGTGAGGACGGCGAACAGGGCGAGGGCGGCGAGCACGACGGAGCGCGGGTGCGGCATCGGGCCACGCTAAGCAGCGGGGCGCGCCAGGCCGTCCGAGCCGCGCCAGGGACGGGCGGGGCCCCACCCGGTCGGCGGACCGGGCGGGGCCTCGTGGACGGGGGCCGCGGGTGGGGCCTGGGGGCCGGTCCGCGGCGGCTCAGACGTCGAGGCGCAGGCCGGGCAGGATCAGATCGGGGTCGGCTCCGATGACGGCCTTGTTGGCGGCGTACAGCGTCCGCCAGTCGGTGCCGTGCCGGGCGGCGACGGAGCTCAGCGTGTCACCGCGGCGGACCGTGTAGTCCCCGCGGGAGGCGGACCGGTCGGTGTGGTTCACGGTGCGCGCGGGCGCCTCTGCGGGGGCGGGGTCCGCCTCCGGGGTGCTCGGGGTGCCGGAAGTGCCCTGGCCCGACGAGGAGGCCGCCGGAGCCGCGGGGGCGTCGCCGTACGCCCCGGCCCGCGCCGAACAGGTCGGCCAGGCGCCCCAGCCCTGGCCCTGCTGGACCCGGGTGGCCACGGCGATCTGCTGCTCACGGCTCGCGCCGTCCGCGGTCGGGGCGTAGGCGGAGCCGCCGTAGGCGTTCCAGGTGCCGGCGGAGAACTGGAGTCCGCCGTAGTAGCCGTTCCCGGTGTTGATGTGCCAGTCGCCGCCGCTCTCGCACTGGGCGATGCGGTCCCACACTCCGCCGTCCGCCGCCTGCGCCTCGCCGGTCACGGCCAGCAGCTCGAGGGGGGCCAGCAGGGCCGCCCCGGCGAGAGCCGCCGTCGTGCGCGTCGTGCGTGTCGTACGGGAGGAGGTGGGGCGGTTGGTATCGGCACATTCGGACATGGGCATCCCTCTCTACGGACCCGGGGTCCCCCGGAGCGGGGCACGCTTCCGCGCGTCGGCGCGTTCCGCGTGTCCCACCCGTCCGCCACGGGGGGTCGTACTGCCCGTTCTCCGCATCCGGTGCGGGGAACTCGGTACTCGCTGTTCGGTATTTGCCTGATGCTGATCGGCGGACGTACCCGAGCGGTGCTCGTTGCACACGGCCGATGAATGTACGGAGCGTGGCGAGTCCACATCAACCAACTTCTTGTCATTCCAGGCCAGTTGGCCGTTACCGGCGGTATCACCGCAGGGCGACCGTCCACTTCGTCGCTGGATTTCATGACTTGTCGACCAGGTAACGACCCGGTCACGTGACGATCTGTGACTCAGCTCACCGCTTCAAGTTCCTTCGCCTTTCACTTACTTGACTATGAGTGGCCGATTCCGTGCGCATTGTGACCCTGCGCGTCGGATGGTTCGATTCCGTTCGCCGAGCAGCGTGACCACCGCCACAACTCCCCCGTTGTCTTCTTCATGAGGCCGCCCGGCCTCGCCCGACCCCGCATCCCCAGGGAGCCACCCGTGCCGCGCATGCTCGACCTCAGTGACGAGGTACGCGCCGAGATCGGCGACGAAGAAGCAGACCGGCTGCTCGCCGGAGTCAACGCCCCCGGCAGCTACGACTGCACGTCCTGCCGCACCCCGGGCGACTCGGACCAGGAGCCCACCAGCACCGTCCTGTTCGTCGGGGACGAGACCGCGGTCCTGGCCTTCGCCCACGCGGGCTGTCTGCCCTCGCAGGTCGTCCAGGTCACCGAGGAGCAGCTGCGCGGGGCCGTGCGCTCGATCAGCGGTGACACCGTCGACCTGGAGCCCGACAAGGTCGTTCCCGAGCAGGCCGTCCTGGGTGTGACCAGCGGACTCATGCTGATCGCCGGGGAGTTGCACCCCGCCCTGGTCGTCGAGCCGACCGGCCCGGTCGTGCGGCCCGGCTCCGACGCCCTGGGCGACGACTTCCTGCCGCTGCTCATCGAGCAGGGCTTCATGCCGGTCACCGAGCTGTCCTCGGTGCCGCCGGTGCAGCACGGGTGGTCGGTGCTGCTGGCCATGGGGCAGCTGCACGCGGTGCTCCAGCCCGGCCCGAACGGCGGCCAGCCGGTGGCCTGGTGGCAGGCGCACCAGCCGCTGCAGGTGACGGAGGGCTGGCGGGCCGCCGCGAACAAGCACCAGCAGGTGCTGATGTTCGCCGCGCCGGTGGGGTCCATCGGACGGCAGCCCCGCGAGGACCTGCTGCGCGACGCGCTCGACAAGGCCGCGGCCAACGGAAAGCTGGTCGGGGCCGTGCTGCCGCTGGCGGGGACGTGAGTCCCGCCTGCTGAGTCGGGGCCGCGGGGCCCGTGCGGCCGCTCGCGCCCGCGCGGCGGAGCCGCGCACCGGCACAGCCCCGCACCCCCTTCACGCCGGCTCCGCGGCGCATCTCTTCCACGGCTCGGTCGTTTGGACATACGTGCACGCATACTCCGTCCCCCGCCGCCAGGTTCCCCCGCCGATTCCGTCCGCACGAGCGGCGGACGACGGCGGGCCCTCGGCCACGCCCATCTACGACGCGCTCTACGCCGAGTACGTCAAGACCTTCCGCTCGCTGCCGGGCGACCGCAGCGGCGAGGAGGAGCTGGGCTTCACCGCGTTCGGCACGCGCCACCCGGCGGCGTACCCGGGCACGTTCAGCAGCTCGTACAGCGCCTACAGCGCGGGCGCGAGCAGCGCCCGGCACGGCACGGGACAGCAGTCACAGTGGCAGCGGGTCGGGCAGCTCGGCACGATGACGCATGCGCCGGCCGCGCTGCCGCCGGGGACCGGCGGGAACTGACGCGGAAGGGGCGGCCTCCCGTACGGGAGGCCGCCCCTTCGTGCCGTGGTCACGTCCGTGCCGTGGTCACTTCTTCTTCGCGCCGCGCTTCTCGCGCACCCGCACGGAGATATGGATCGGCGTGCCCTCGAAGCTGAACTCCTCGCGCAGCCGGCGCTCGATGAAGCGCCGGTAGCCCGCCTCGATGAAGCCGGATGCGAAGAGCACGAACCGCGGGGGCTTGGTGCCGGCCTGGGTGCCGAAGAGGATGCGCGGCTGCTTGCCGCCCCGGACGGGGTGCGGGTGGGCCGCGACCAGCTCGCCCAGGAAGGCGTTCAGCCGGCCGGTCGGGACGCGCGTCTCCCAGCCCGCGAGGGCCGTCTCGATCGCCGGGACCAGCTTCTCCATGTGCCGGCCGGTGCGCGCCGAGACGTTCACCCGGGGCGCCCAGGCGATCTGGGCGAGCTCGGTCTCGATCTCCCGCTCCAGGTAGTAGCGGCGCTCCTCGTCGAGGGTGTCCCACTTGTTGAAGGCCACGACCACCGCGCGCCCGGCCTCGACGGCCATGGTCACGATGCGCTGGTCCTGCACCGAGATGTTCTCGGCGGCGTCGATCAGGATGACGGCGACCTCGGCCTTCTCGACGGCGGCCGCGGTGCGCAGCGAGGCGTAGTAGTCGGCGCCCTGCTGGAGGTGGACGCGCTTGCGGATACCGGCGGTGTCGACGAACTTCCAGGTGACGCCGCCCAGTTCGATCAGCTCGTCGACCGGGTCGCGGGTGGTGCCCGCGATTTCGTTGACGACGACGCGCTCCTCGCCGGCCACCTTGTTCAGCAGCGAGGACTTGCCGACGTTCGGGCGCCCGATCAGCGCGATGCGCCGGGGACCGCCCACGCCCGCCCCGCCGAAGCTCTGCTCCGGTGCCTCGGGCAGCGCCTCCAGGACGGCGTCCAGCATGTCGCCGGTGCCGCGGCCGTGCAGCGCGGACACAGGGTGCGGCTCGCCCAGGCCCAGCGACCACAGGTAGGTGGCGTCGGCCTCACCGCTCGGGCCGTCGACCTTGTTGGCGCACAGCACCACCGGCTTGCCCGCCTTGCGCAGCAGCCGTACGACGGCCTCGTCGGTGTCGGTGGCGCCGACCTTGGCGTCCACCACGAAGACCACCGCGTCGGCCGCCTCGATGGCGAACTCGGCCTGCGCGGCCACGGAGGCGTCGATACCGAAGACGTCCTGCTCCCAGCCGCCGGTGTCGACGACCTTGAAGCGGCGCCCGGCCCATTCGGCCTCGTAGGTGACGCGGTCGCGGGTGACGCCGGGCTTGTCCTCGACGACGGCCTCGCGGCGGCCGATGATCCGGTTCACCAGGGTCGACTTGCCGACGTTCGGGCGGCCCACGACGGCGAGCACCGGGAGCGGGCCGTGCCCGGCCTCCTCGATGGCGCCCTCGACGTCCTCGAGGGCGAAGCCCTCCTCCACGGCGAGCTCCATGAACTCCGCGTACTCGGCGTCGCCGAGCGCCCCGTGGTCGTACTCGTGCTCGGCCGAGCCATCGGGCTGGATGTGGTCGTTCATGAAGTCCGTACCTCGTTCATCGTGGTGATCGGTGGACCTCCCGTCACGGGTGATCCACTACTCAGTCTCGCCCAGCACCCGGTGGGGCGCCCGGCGTTTTCGTCGCTAGCGCCCGGTCAGGCGTCTGGCGCTCCGAAGGTGCTCGGTGAGCTGCTTCTGGATCCGCTCGGTCGCCTCGTCCAGCGCCCGGCGGGTGCGGCGGCCGCTGCCGTCGCCCGCGTCGAAGGGCTCGCCGAAGACGACGTCGACGCGGCTGCGCAGCGGCGGCAGCGCCTTTATCAACCGTCCGCGGCGCTCGGCGCTTCCCATAACGGCCACCGGCACGATCGGCGCGTCGCCGCGGACCGCGAAGTAGGCGAGCCCGGCGCGCAGCGAGGCGAAGTCGCCCTCGCCCCGGGTGCCCTCCGGGAAGATGCCGAGGGCGCCGCCGTTCCTGAGCACGCCGAGGGCCTGGGTGATCGCCGTGCGGTCGGCGGCCGCGCGGTCCACCTTCAGCTGGCCGATGCCGGTCAGGAAGGGGTCGAGGGGGCCGATGAAGGCCTCCTTCTTGATCAGGAAGTGCACGGGCCGCGGGCACACGCCCATGACCATCGGGCCGTCGATGTTGTGGCTGTGGTTGACGGCGAAGATCACCGGTCCGGCCACGGGCACCTTCCAGGCGCCCAGCACGCGCGGCTTCCACAGCCCGTACATCAGGCCGACGCCGATCCGGCGCCCGATCTCGGCGCCCTGCTCGGACGGAATCCCGGCAGCCCGCTCGGACGGAAGGCTCACTCTCCGGCCCGCTTCTCCTCGACGAGGGTGACGACACACTCGATGACCTGGGCCAGCGTGAGGTCGGTGGTGTCGACCTCGACCGCGTCGCCGGCCTTGGCCAGCGGCGAGGTCGTGCGGCTGGAGTCGGCCGCGTCGCGCTTCAGCAGCGCCTCGCGGGTCGAGTGCACGTCGGCATCCTTCAGCTCTCCGCTGCGGCGGGCGGCACGGGCCTCCGCCGAGGCGGTCAGGAAGATCTTCAGGTCGGCGTCGGGCAGCACGGTCGTGCCGATGTCCCGGCCCTCGACCACGATGCCGAGCTCCGCGCCGGCCGCGATGGAGCGCTGGAGCTCGGTGATCCGGGACCGGACCTCGGGCACCGCGCTGACCGCGCTGACCTGGGAGGTGACCTCCTGGGTGCGGATCGGCCCGGCGACGTCGATGCCGTCGACGGTGATCGTGGGCTTGTCCGGGTCGGTGCCGGAGACGATCTCGGGCTTGCCCGCGACCGCGGCGATCGCGGTGGGGTCCTCCACGTCGATCCCGTTGCTCACCATCCACCAGGTGATCGCCCGGTACTGGGCGCCGGTGTCCAGGTAGCTGAGGCCCAGCTGGGCGGCCACGGCCTTGGAGGTGCTCGACTTGCCGGTGCCGGAGGGGCCGTCGATGGCGACAATCACGGGCTGGGCGGCGCCGTTTTCCACGGAGGGACACCTTCCTGGTGCGGTGAGGCTGGTGGGGTGCGGGACGTCAGAACGCCCCACACAAGGTTACCGGCCCTTCGACACCCCTCCGACTGCCGGAGGGACCGGCCCCGTACGGCGGGTCCCTCCGGTGTGCTCCTCTCCGCCCCGGACAGCGCCCGGAGCCTTCCCCCGGGCCCCGCGGGGACGCCCTACTGCCGGATCGACCAGCCCCGCTCGCGCAGGGCCGCCGTCAGCATCGGCGCGGCCTTCGGCTCCACCATCAGCTGCACCAGGCCCGCCTGCTGCCCGGTCGCGTGCTCGATGCGCACGTCCTCGATGTTGACCCCGGCCCGGTCGGCGTCGGCGAAGATCCGGGCCAGCTGTCCGGGCTGGTCGTCGATGAGCACCGCCACCGTCTCGTACACCCGGGGCGCCGAGCCGTGCTTGCCGGGGACCCTTATCTGCCCGGCGTTGCCGCGCCGCAGCACGTCCTCGATGCCGGCCGCGCCCTCGCGCCGCTTGTCCTCGTCGGAGGACGCGAGGGCACGCAGCGCACGGACCGTCTCACCGAGGTCGGCGGAGACGTCCGCGAGCAGGTCGGCGACCGGCCCGGGGTTCGCGGAGAGGATGTCGATCCACATCCTGGGGTCCGAGCCCGCGATCCGGGTCACGTCACGGATGCCCTGCCCGGACAGCCGTACGGCGGCCTCCTCGGCGTTCTCCAGGCGCGCGGCGACCATGCTGGACACCAGGTGGGGCATGTGCGAGACGAGGGCGACGGCACGGTCGTGGGCGTCGGCGTCCATGACGACCGGGACGGCACGGCAGTGCGAGACCAGCTCCAGGGCCAGGTTCAGCACCTCGGTCTCGGTGTCCCGGGTGGGCGTGAGCACCCAGGGGCGGCCCTCGAACAGGTCGCCCGTCGCGGCCAGCGGGCCCGACTTCTCCCGGCCGGACATCGGGTGGGTGCCGAGATAGCGCGACAGGTCCAGGCCCAGCTCCTCCAGCTCGCGGCGCGGGCCGCCCTTGACGCTGGCCACGTCGAGATAGCCGTAGGCCACGTCCCGGCGCATGGCGTCGGCGAGCACCCCGGCCACGTGCGCGGGCGGCGCCGCGACCACCGCGAGGTCGACCCGCCCGGCGGGCTCCTCGTCGGTGCCGGCCCCCAGCGCGGCCGCGGTACGGGCCTGCTCGGGGTCGTGGTCGGCGAGATGGACGGTGACGCCCCGCTGGACGAGGGCCAGCGCCACCGAGGTGCCGATGAGCCCGGTTCCTATGACGAGTGCGGTCCTCACTGGGCGATGTCCTTACGCAGGGCGGCGGCCGCACCGAGGTACACATGGGCGATGTCGGCGCGCGGCCGGTCGGATTCGATGTGGGCGAGGACCCGGACGACGCGGGGCATCGCCCCCTCGACCTCCAGCTCCTGGGCGCAGATCAGCGGCACGTCGACGATGCCCAGCTTGCGGGCGGCCACCGCGGGGAAGTCGCTGTGCAGATCGGGCGTGGCCGTGAACCAGATGCTGATCAGGTCCTCGGTGGTCAGGCCGTTGCGCTCGAGGAGCTCGGTGAGCAGCGCGCCGACCCGCTCCTCCATGTGCCCGGCCTCGTCCCGCTCCAGTTGCACGGCTCCCCGGACCGCTCGTACCGCCACGGTGCTGCTCCTCGCTGGTCTGCGTCTGTGCTGTTGGCCTGACCAGCGTAGTCAGCTCGCGCGGGAACGGCGTACGGCTCGAGTCCGCCTGGAGGCGCTCCATAGTCACACGCCGTGAGCACCCCGGCGTCCGTCACCCACCGCCTCCCGCGCGGCCCGGTCACATGTCCCACAGCGCCCCGAGGGCCGTCAGCTCGCCGTGGTACTCGATCCGGTCCGCCCACTCGGCGGGCCAGGCCGCCGCGCCCAGGTACGCCCCCGCGAAGGCGCCCGCGAGACAGGCGAGGGAGTCGGAGTCCCCGGAGGAGCAGGCGGCCCGGCGCAGCGCGGTCAGCGGCTCGTCCACGAACAGCAGGAAGCACAGCAGCCCGGTCGCCAGCGCCTCCTCGGCGATCCAGCCCTCCCCGGTGGCCAGGCACGGGTCGGTCTCGGGGGAAGGCTCGCGCAGCGCCTCCTGAAGCCGTGCCAGGACGGCGAGGCAGTCGTCCCAGCCGCGCGCGATGAAGTGCTCGGGCGAGGGGTCCTGGGCGCGGGTCCACAGGTCGCCGAGCCAGGTGTGGTGGTAGCGGGTGCGGTTGTCGTAGGCGTACGACCGCAGCAGTCCGACCAGTCCGGTCGGCTCGGCGCCCTGGGCGAGCAGCCGTACGGCGTGCGCGGTGAGGTCGGAGGCGGCGAGCGCGGTGGGATGGCCGTGGGTGAGGGCGGCCTGCAACTGGGCGGCGCCCGCGCGCTGTTCGTCGCTCAGGCCGGGGGCGAGGCCGACCGGCGCGACCCGCATGTTGGCACCGCAGCCCTTGGAGCCGACCTGGCTGGCGTCCTGCCAGGCGCGGCCCTCGGCCTTGAGGAGGCTGCACGCGACCAAACAGGTGTTGCCGGGGGCGCGGTTGTTCTCCGGTGACTGGTACCAGTCCACGAACTCCTCGCGCACCGGCCGCTCCAGCCGCCCGGGCCCGAGCACGCCGCGGTCCATGGCGGTGCGCAGGCCGCGGCCGAGGGCGAGGGTCATCTGGGTGTCGTCGGTGACGAACGCCGGCTTCGGCAGCGCCATCTGCCGCCAGGGCCCGCACTTGGCGAGGATGGACGGCACGTCGTTGAACTCGGTCGGGAAGCCCAGCGCATCCCCCAGCGCAAGCCCGATCAACGCCCCGGTCGCGGCGTTCTTCCCCTTGATGCCGGTCATACTGCACGTCCTTCCCGGGACGGTCGGAGCAGGGGTGGATGCAGTGCGGTGGCGGTGCCCGCGCGGTAGACGGCGGCGGGCTTGCCGCGGCCTCCGGTCAGCCGCGCGGCGCCGGGCACGGCTTCCACGAAGCCGGGGGTGGCGAGCACCTTGCGGCGGAAGTTGGGCCGGTCCAGCGGGGTGCCCCACACGGTCTCGTAGACCTGCTGGAGCTCGCCGAGGGTGAACTCGGGCGGGCAGAAGGCGGTGGCGAGGCAGGTGTGCTCCAGCCGGGCGCCGACCCGGTCGTGGGCGTCGGCGAGGATCCGGTCGTGGTCGAAGGCCAGCGGCCCGGCCGTGCCGTACGGCAGCCAGCCCGCCCGGGCCGCGTCCCCGCCGCCGCGCGCCTCGGGGGCGTCGGGCAGCAGGGCGGTGAAGGCGACCGACACGACCCGCATCCGGGGGTCGCGGCCGGGTTCGCTGTAGGTCCGCAGCTGCTCCAGGTGCAGCCCGGAGACGTCCGCCAGGCCGGTCTCCTCGGCGAGTTCGCGCCGGGCGGCCGTCTCGGCCGACTCCTCGGGCAGCACGAAGCCGCCGGGCAGGGCCCAGCGGCCGGCGTGGGGCTCCTGCCCGCGCTGGACGAGCAGGACGTGCAGGGCGCCCTCGCGCAGGGTCAGGACCGCGAGGTCGACGGTGACGGCGAAGGGTTCGTACGCGTGCTTGTCGTACCCGTCCACGACCACCACCCCCTTTTATAGTCACTGCGACTATAAAAGGGGGTGGTGGGGGATCACAAGCTGTTTAGAGGTCGACTTCCTTCATCAGCATCCCGACCTCGGTGTTCGACAGCCGGCGCAGCCAGCCCGACTTCTGGTCGCCCAGGGTGATCGGGCCGAAGGAGGTGCGCACCAGCTTCTCGACCGGGAAACCGGCCTCGGCGAGCATGCGGCGCACGATGTGCTTGCGGCCCTCGTGCAGGGTCACCTCGACGAGGTAGTTCTTGCCGGTCTGCTCGACGACCCGGAAGTGGTCCGCCCGGGCGTAGCCGTCCTCCAGCTGGATGCCGTCCTTGAGCTTCTTGCCCAGGTCGCGCGGGATCGGGCCGACGATGGCCGCGAGGTAGGTCTTCTTCACCCCGTACTTGGGGTGGGTCAGCCGGTGGGCCAGCTCGCCGTGGTTGGTGAGCAGGATGACGCCCTCGGTCTCCGTGTCGAGGCGGCCGACGTGGAAGAGCCGCGTCTCACGGTTGGTGACGTAGTCGCCGAGGCACTGACGGCCCTCGGGGTCCTCCATGGTGGAGACGACACCGGCGGGCTTGTTCAGCGAGAAGAACTGGTACGACTGCGTCGCCACGGTCAGACCGTCGACCTTGACCTCGTCCTTCTCCGGGTCGACCCGCTTGCCCTGCTCCAGCACGATCTCGCCGTTGACCTCGACACGGGCCTGCTCGATCAGCTCCTCGCAGGCGCGCCGGGAGCCGTAGCCGGCCCGGGCGAGGACCTTCTGCAGCCGCTCGCCCTCCTGCTCGGCGCCCGGGAAGGTCTTGGGCGGCTTGACGTCCTTCTTGCCCGCGTACCGCTCGCGGTTGCGCTCCTCGGCCCGCGTCTCGTACTCGCGCGAGCGTCCGGGGGCCGTACGGCCGCGCCCCGTGCCCTGCTGGGACTGTTTGGGGCCGCCCTTGGCTCCGCCGCGCGCGGCGCCGCCGCGACCGGACTTGGGGCCGTCCTGGGCCGCTCCGGGGCCCACGTCGTAGCGGCGCTCCTCGGGGCGGGGCTTGCGGGGACGGCCGCCCTGCCCCTGGCGCTCGTCCCTGTTGTTTCCGGCGCCGCGGAAGTTGCCGCGCCCGCCGTTCCTGCCGCCGCCGCTACCGCTACCGCTACCGCTGCTTCGCATCAAATGTCCGTCGTCGTCGAGTGTTCGCCGTCTGCGTCCGGACCGCCGTCGGGGGCGTCCGGGTCGAACGACGGCACCCCTTCCTGGGTCTCGGCCTCGATCGCGTCCGCCTCCGGGAGGAAGGGCGCGAGCTCCGGGAGTTCGTCCAGACCGCGCAGGCCCATCCGCTCCAGGAAGTAGTTCGTCGTCACATACAGGATCGCACCTGTTTCGGGTTCCGTGCCCGCCTCCGCCACCAGACCGCGCTGGAGGAGGGTCCTCATCACGCCGTCGCAGTTGACCCCGCGCACGGCCGAGACCCGGCTGCGGCTGACCGGCTGGCGGTACGCCACGACGGCCAGGGTCTCCAGCGCCGCCTGGGTGAGCCGGGCGGTCTGCCCCTCCAGGACGAGTTTCTCCACGGCCGCGGCGTACTCGGGGCGGGTGTAGAAGCGCCAGCCGCCCGCGACGAACCGCAGCTCGAAGCCACGGCCCTGGGCCGCGTAGTCCTCGGCCAGCTCGCGCAGCGCCTTGGTGATCTGCCGTCTGGGCCGTTCGAGCAGCTTCGCCAGATGCTCCTCGGTCGCGGGCTCGTCCACGACCATGAGCACGGCCTCCAGGGCGGGCCTGAGGTCGAGCTCGGCCACGGAACGCGGGCCGCCCGACGCCTCGGTGCCGGACTCGCTCACGGCTTCCTCTCCTCCTTCGGCTCCTCGGGCGGCCGGTCGAACTCGTCCGTCACCCTCGGCGTATCGTCCCCGTCCCCGCCGGTCCACCGCACCAGCAGGTCCCCCAGCGCCTCCTCCTGCTCCAGCGCGACGGCCTTCTCCCGGTACAGCTCCAGCAGCGCCAGGAACCGGGCCACGACGGTCAGGGTGCCGTCGGCGTCCGACACGAGCGCCTGGAAGCTGGCCTCCCCCAGCTCGCGGAGCCGCGAGACGACGATCCCGGCCTGTTCCTGCACGCTGACGAGCGGCGCGTGGATGTGGTCGACGTAGACCTGCGGCCTGGGCCTGGGCTGCATCGCCTTCACGGCGAGCCTGGCGAACCCCTCGGGGCCGATGCTGATGACGACCTCGGGCAGCAGTTCGGCGAGCTGCGGCTCCAGACCGACGGTACGGGGGTAGCGCCGCGCCTCGTCCGCCAGCCGCCGGTCGAAGATCTCCGCGATCTGTTTGTACGCGCGGTACTGGAGCAGCCGTGCGAACAGCAGGTCCCGGGCCTCCAGCAGGGCCAGGTCGGCCTCGTCCTCGACCTCGGCGGCCGGGAGCAGCCGGGCGGCCTTCAGGTCGAGCAGGGTCGCGGCCACGACGAGGAACTCGGTCGTCTGGTCCAGGTCCCAGTCCGGGCCCATGGCCCGGATGTGCGCCATGAACTCGTCGGTGACCTTGGACAGCGCCACCTCGGTGACGTCCAGCTTGTGCTTGGAGATCAGCTGGAGCAGGAGATCGAAGGGGCCTTCGAAGTTGGCGAGCCGGACCTTGAAGACGCCGTCACCGGGCTCACCGGCGGAGGTCTCGGACTCCGGCGAGGCCTCGGGCTCAGACTGTGACTCGGCCTCGGCCTCGGGCTCAGGCTGTCGCTCGGGCTCGGGCGGCTCCGCCTCAGGCCCCTCGGCCTCCGGGCGATCGGCTTCAAGCACCTCGACCTCAGGACGCTCGGCCTCGGCCGACCCGGTCCCGGACGGTTCGTCCCCGGCCCCGGCGCTCTCCGCCGCCGCGGGGGCCACGGTCCCGCCCGCCCCCGGCCCGCGCCCCAGCGCACGCCGACGCCCGCCGGCACCACCGGCCGCGGCAGCGGGAACGTCGTTCGAGGTCATGGCCTCCGCAGGCTACCCCTACCGTCCCCGGAGCCGCCGAACCAGAATGCTCGCTTCCCCGCGCGTCTCGAGATCCGCGAGCACCACGGCGACCGCCTCGCGGACGATCCGCCCACGGTCCACCGCCAGTCCGTGCTCCCCGCGGAGCACCAGACGGGCGTGCTCCAGATCCATCAGCTCCTCGGCGGACACATAGACGGTGATCTTCTCGTCGTGCCGCTCCCGCCCGCTCGGGCGCCGCGAGGAGCTCCGCCCCCGCTTGCGCGGCTCCGTGGCTGAACCTTCCTGCGGCGGTACGGCCTGCCGCCGGGCGGAGCCGCGGCTGCGGGACTCCCCGGCCTCGGCCCCCTCCGCGTCGGCCGCGACGTGCTCCGCCCCGTCCCCGTCCCCGGCCTGCGCGGGCACCGCCTGCGGTGCGTCCTCCGCGGCCGCGACGGCGTCGCCCTCACCGGTCGGCGGGGGCACCCGGGCCTCGCCGCCTGCCTGGCGTCGTGGGGTGGACGGCTGAAGCGCCGTGCCCCCTGTCGTACGGAAGAGTTCGTCGGCCCCCGGCAGACTCACTCGGCGTGACACCGGGCGAGCACCTCCCTGGCGAGCTGACGGTAGGCGGCGGCACCGACGGAGTTGGAGGCGTAGGTGGTGATCGGCTCGCCGGCGACCGTGGTCTCCGGGAAGCGCACCGTGCGGCCGATGACCGTGTGGTAGACGTGATCGTCGAACGCCTCGACGACACGCGCGAGCACCTCACGGCTGTGCACGGTGCGCGAGTCGTACATCGTGGCGAGGATCCCGTCGAGCTCCAGCTCCGGGTTGAGCCGCTCCTGGACCTTCTCGATGGTCTCGGTCAGCAGCGCGACACCGCGGAGGGCGAAGAACTCGCACTCCAGGGGGACGATCACCTTGTGGGCGGCCGTCAGCGCGTTGACGGTGAGCAGGCCGAGCGAGGGCTGACAGTCGATCACGATGTAGTCGTAGTCGTCCATCAGCGGCTTCAGCGCGCGCTGGAGCGTGGACTCGCGGGCCACCTCGGAGACCAGCTGGACCTCGGCCGCCGAGAGGTCGATGTTGCTGGGCAGCAGGTCCATGTTGGGGACCGCGGTCTTCAGGAGCACCTCGTCCGCCGACATGCCCCGCTCCATGAGCAGGTTGTAGACGGTGAGGTCGAGCTCCATCGGGTTGACACCGAGACCCACCGACAGCGCGCCCTGCGGGTCGAAGTCCACGAGCAGCACCCGGCGGCCGTACTCCGCGAGAGCGGCACCCAGGTTGATGGTCGACGTGGTCTTGCCCACGCCGCCCTTCTGGTTGCACATCGCGATGATCGTCGCGGGACCGTGGTTGGTCAGCGGTCCCGGGATCGGGAAGTACGGCAGCGGGCGTCCGGTCGGGCCGATGCGCTCACGGCGCTGACGGGCAGCGTCGGGTGCGAGCGTGGCCGCGTACTCCGGGTCCGGCTCGTATTCGGCGTCGGGGTCGTAGAAGTGCCCCTCGGGCAGTTCGTCGTAGTCGGCGAAGTGGTTGTGGGGCGCGCCACTTCCGTCGCCGGCCATGGCGTTCACGTGATGGCCATCCATGCTCTGGTGTGCTGACAGAGCCGTGTGGGGGCTGGTCTGGCTCTGGCGGGCTGCGAAGGTTCGGACAGCGACGGAGCCGACAGCCTCGAGCCCCGTGGAGCCCTGGCCCCGCGTAGGCATTCCTGGTTGACCACCCCCGGGAGAAAATGTCGACTCATTCACAAGTCGTCTTACCTCCTTGGTGACCAGGAAACTTCTAGACAAGGTCAGCGTGGCACCATGCCGACGGTTGGCGACTCTATGGCGTGTCGAGGGTCCGCAGCAACACAATCCGCCGGACCCGGCCGGATGTGTCGGCAATGAAACATCCCTCTGTCAAGGGCGTACGGGCGTCGCACGGCAGGTTTCACGGGTGTGCGAATCGGTTCAAGGGTTACGTTCGAGGCGAGTTGGCCTAGAGTCGCAAAGTGACCATACACACATCCGGCCGGACCTTGTCGGCAAGGTCCGGCCGGATGCGTGGTGTTGACGACCTGTGTTGACGAATCGCCTTTTACCGAACGGTGACTCGGCGACCCGGACCGTCGGCCGAGGTCAGCCGAGCAGGGTCTCCAGCTCGAGGTGCTCCAGGCCGTGCGCCTCGGCGACCTCGCGGTAGACGACCTTGCCGTCGTGGGTGTTCAGGCCCTTGGCGAGCGCGGGGTCGCGGCGCAGCGCCTCGGCCCAGCCGTTGTTGGCGAGCGAGACGATGTACGGCAGCGTGGCGTTGGTGAGCGCGTAGGTGGAGGTGTTGGGCACCGCGCCCGGCATGTTGGCGACGCAGTAGAAGACCGAGTTGTGGACCGGGAAGGTCGGCTCGGCGTGGGTGGTGGGACGGGAGTCCTCGAAGCAGCCGCCCTGGTCGATCGCGATGTCGACAAGGACACTTCCGGGCTTCATCCGGGAGACCAGCTCGTTGGTGACGAGCTTCGGGGCCTTGGCGCCCGGGATGAGGACGGCGCCGATGACGAGGTCGGCGTCGAGGACGGCCTTCTCCAGCTCGAAGGCGTTGGACATGACGGCCTTGATCTTGGTGCCGAAGATCTTGTCGGCCTCGCGCAGCTTGTTGATGTCGCGGTCGAGCAGGGTCACGTCGAAGCCCATGCCGATGGCGATCTGCGCGGCGTTCCAGCCGGAGACGCCGCCGCCGATGACGACGGCCTTGGCCGGGGTGACACCGGGGACGCCGCCGGGCAGGACGCCACGGCCGCCGACCGGGCGCATCAGGTGGTAGGCGCCGACCTGCGGGGCCAGCCGGCCCGCGACCTCGGACATCGGGGCGAGCAGCGGCAGTGCGCGGTTGGCCAGCTCGACGGTCTCGTAGGCGATGGCCGTGGTGCCGGACTCCAGGAGGGCGTCCGTGCACTCCCTGGAGGCGGCCAGGTGCAGGTAGGTGAAGAGCGTCTGGTCCTTGCGGAGGCGGTGGTACTCCTCGGCGATGGGCTCCTTGACCTTCAGCAGCAGGTCGGCGGAGGCCCAGACCTCGTCGGCGGTGTCCAGGATCTCCGCACCGGCGGCCACGTACTCGTCGTTCGTGATCGAGGAGCCGAGACCGGCGTCGCGCTCGACGACGACCTGGTGGCCGTTGCGCACCAGCTCGTGCACACCGGCGGGGGTGATGGCCACCCGGAACTCGTTGTTCTTGACCTCGCGGGGGATGCCGACCTTCACGTCGATCACGGTCCTTGGCTCAGAGGGGGATTGCACGACATACCCGTATACGCAGGGGCATACCGGGAGACACCGCAGGAGAACGTGCGGCAGAGCCAGTTTAATGAAGGTGTTCCCGCTGTCTAGCCTTTCATTGCATCAATCTTCAGCAGATGTACTGCGGATTTCGCAGGCATTAGGGCCTTGTTCCGGGGGTTCCTCGCCGGTAACGACCTCCTGGAGCTCCTCCCCCAGCATGCGCTCGGCCGTCACGCGGTGCAGCCGCGCGGCCGCCGGGTCGCCCAGGTGCTCCAGGATGTCGGCCGTCCTGAGGTGCAGTGCCGCCTGGAGACGCTGGTCCTCCGCCCGCCTCGCCCACTCCACCGCCTCCTGGCAGGTGCGCAGGCATTCCTCGGGCCGCCCGGCGTACTCCTGCACGCGCGCCAGCTCGCTCAACGCCCGTGCCTGCGCGGCGACATCGCCCTCCTTGCGGTGGCCCGCGACAGCCGCCCGCCAGCCCCGCAGCGCCTCGCCGTAGCGGCCCGCGTAGGTGTGCGCGGTGGCGATACGGCCGTACAGCCGGGCGGCGTCCGCGCGCTCGTCCCGGGCCAGCCGCTGGGCCAGCGCCCGCCCGAACCAGTCGGCCGCCCGGTCGTAGTCCCCGAGTTCCAGATGCGCGCCGCCTACGGATTCCATCGCCCGGCCGGTCGCGTACGGGTCGTTCGCCCGGCGCCCGGCGTCCAGAGCGGTCCGGAAACGCACCAGCGCCTCGGCCGTGCGTCCCGTGCGGGCGTCCAGATCACCCAGGTTCAGCAGGGCCGCGGCCTGCTCCCGGGCCAGCCCGCGGCGCTCGGCCACGTCCAGCACCAGTCCGTGCAGGCCGTACAGGTCGGCCGCCGCGGCCTGGGTGCCGATGTGCGCGACCATGGTCCGCACCAGCTGGGACATCAGCCGCCGGGCCAGCGTGTCCAGCTCGCCGTCGGCGACCGCCAGCCGGGCGGAGGCGAGCAGCGCGGGCCGCCGGACAACCAGCCACTCGGCGGCCGCCCGCGGGCTGGGGAAGCGCAGCGAACGGGGCATGCCGAGCAGCTTCTCGCGGGCCTGCGGACTGTCCGTCTCGGTGATCGCCCGGCAGGACTGGAGCAGCCGTACGGTCCGCTCCAGCATGCGCGCCCGCGCCAGCTGGAGCTCGGCCGGGCGGTCCTGGGACTCGGCGAGGGCCTTCAGCAGCGGCTGGAGGCAGCCGGGGACCTCGTACTGCGGCAGCGGGGCGTCCAGGGCGTGCAGCAGGCCGAGCGCGACGAAGTCGTCCAGGGTGGTGCGGGCGCTGCTGACCGAGCACCCGGCGAGCGCGGAGGCCGTGTGCGGGTCGACCAGACCGGCCGGGGCGAGCGAGAGCAGTCGCAGTATCCGGGCGGCGGGGGCGGGCAGCGAGCCGTAGGCGAGCCGGAAGACCCGGGCGAGCGGGGCGCCGGACTCGTCGCCCTCGGCGTGCAGATGCTTGGCCAGGTCGGCGACGGCGGCCTTGGGCCGGGCCGCGAGCCAGCCGCCCGCCATCATCAGCGCGGCCGGCTGCGCCTGGCACTCCTCCACCAGGCCCTCGGCGGCCCGCGGGTCCACGGTGATCCGGACCGACCCGGTGTGCCGCGAGAGCAGCTCCAGGGCCGACTTGGTGTCCAGCCCGCCCAGCGTGCAAGGCCGTACGTCGGAGATGCCGGTCAGCGGCCCGCCGGAGACGGCCACGACCAGGCTCTCGGGCGAGTCCGGCAGCAGCGCGTCGACCTGTGCGGCGTCGACGGCGTCGTCCAGCAGGAGCAGCGCCCGGCGCCCGGCGAGGGCCTCGCGCAGCGCCGCCGCGAGCTCGTCCTCGGCCGCGCCCGGCGGCGTGGGCAGCTCCAGCGCGGTGAGCAGGTCCCGGGCCACGCGCTCGACGGGTACGGGGGTACCGCCGGGCTCGCTCAGCCGGGCGCGCAGTACCCCGTCCGGGTAACGGTGGGTGACCTGGCGCACCAGCTCCTCGGCCAGCGCGCTGCGTCCCGACCCGGGCCGCCCGGCGATCAGCAGCACACGTGCGCGGGGCGCCTTGCGCCCGGAGAGGGTGTCCAGCCCGGCCCGCTCGATGTCGGCGCACAGGCCCTTCAACTCCCGGGTACGCCCGAGAAACCCATCCTCACCGGCCTGGACCGACAGCCGCGCACCACCGGTGTCCACCGCCTGATCCGTCACGGGCCACACTCCCGTCCCACCGCACGCGCAAGCCCGCCGGGACTCCGGTTCGGGCGTTTCCAGAGCCTAGTTCACGCTCTGCGACGGACCGGTCCGAGCAGGCCGACACCGATCAAGGACTCCCCTGATCGGATCAACGGACAGTAGGACAGCGCCCTTGGAGGCCAGCCGCCCTCAAGGGGCGCGGGACAGTGTCCGATCTGCGGCTCCGCCGCGTGGGCGCGACAAGCCACGACGGCGCAGCACTCAACCGCGCAAGCCGAGCCCGAGCGGCGCTCACACCTCGAACGGCCGTGCAGGCCAAGGCGCCAGCGCCGGACGCAACCCCTCCAACCCCGTCCCCTGCCGCGCGGCGACCAGCGACAGCACACCCACCACGAGACAGTTGTTGTGCAACTCCCCGGCGAGCACACCCCGCACCAGTTCGTCCAGCGGCACCCGGGCCAACTCCAGGTCGATCTCCTCGTGCTCCGCCGCGAACCGCTCCCCCTCCGCCTCGGAGAGATCCCGCGCCAGGAAGATCCGGATGGCCTCGTCACAACCGCCGGGCGTCGTGTACACATCCGTCAGCACCCGCCAGGTCTCCGCCTTGACGTGCGCCTCCTCGTACAGCTCCCGCTGGGCCGCGTGCAGCGGGTTCTCCCCGGGCACGTCGAGCAGCCCCGCCGGGATCTCCCACAGCTTGTGCCGTACGGGATGCCGGTACTGGCGGAGCACCAGCACCCGGTCCTGCTCGTCCAGCGCGAGGACGGCCACCGAGCCGGGGTGCACCTGGTAGTCGCGGCGCACCACGGTGCCGTCGGGCATGACCACCTCGTCGGTGCGCACGGAGGTCTTGTTGCCCCGGAAGGGGAACTCCGTCGCCCGGGTCTCCCACTCCTCGGGGGTGTCCTTGATCGTCATGCCAGCCCTTCCACGTGCGAAGACGAAACCGGGGTGCGTCCCATTGAAGGTTCGCACCCCGGCCACCGTACAACTGGTGTGTTACTGAGCAGCCTTCTCCTCGGCCCCCGCCAGCTGACGCTCGACGGACGCCTTCACCAGCCCCGCGAACAGCGGGTGCGGGCGGGTCGGCCGCGAGCGCAGCTCGGGGTGGGCCTGCGTGGCGACCAGGTAGGGGTGGACATCGCGCGGGTACTCGACGTACTCGACGAGCTTGCCGTCCGGGGAGGTGCCCGAGAAGAGGATGCCGGCCTTCTTCTCCAGCTCCGCGCGGTAGGCGTTGTTCACCTCGTAGCGGTGCCGGTGGCGCTCCTCGACGTACTCCTTGCCGTCGTAGACCTCGCGCACGATCGAGCCCTCGGCCAGCTTCGCCGGGTACATGCCGAGCCGCATGGTGCCGCCCATGTCGCCCTCACCGGCGACGATGTCCATCTGCTCGGCCATCGTGGAGATGACCGGGTGGCCGGTCGCCGGGTCGAACTCGGTGGAGTTGGCGTCCGAGATGTCCGCCAGGTGGCGCGCCGCCTCGATCACGATGCACTGCAGGCCCAGGCAGAGGCCGAGCAGCGGGATCTTGTTCTCGCGGGCGTACTTGATCGCGCCGACCTTCCCGAGCACACCGCGGTCGCCGAAGCCGCCGGGGATGCAGATGCCGTCCACGTCGGCCAGCTGGGCCTTGGCGCCGGCCGGGGTCTTGCAGTCGTCCGAGGTGACCCACTTGATCTTGACGCGGGTCTTGTTGGCGAAGCCGCCGGCGCGCAGCGCCTCGGTCACCGACAGATAGGCGTCGGGCAGGTCGATGTACTTGCCGACCAGCGCGAGGGTGACCTCGTGGTCGGGGTTGTGGACGCGGTCGAGCAGGTCGTCCCAGGTCGTCCAGTCCACGTCGCGGAACGGAAGGTCCAGCTTGCGGACGGCGTAGGCGTCCAGGCCCTCGCCGTGCACGGTCTTCGGGATGTCGTAGATCGAGCGGGCGTCGGGGCAGGCCACCACGGCCGCCTCGTCCACGTCGCACATCAGCGAGATCTTGCGCTTGATCGCGGTCGGCACCTCGCGGTCGCAGCGCAGCACGATCGCGTCCGGCTGGATACCGATGTTGCGCAGGGCGGCGACCGAGTGCTGGGTCGGCTTGGTCTTCAGCTCGCCGGAGGGACCGATGTAGGGCAGGAGGGAGATGTGCACGACGAAGACGTTGTCCCGGCCGACCTCGTGGCGGACTTGGCGGACGGTCTCCAGGAACGGCAGCGACTCGATGTCGCCGACCGTGCCGCCGACCTCGGTGATCACGACGTCGACCTCGTCCGTCGCCATACGGCGGATGCGGTGCTTGATCTCGTTGGTGATGTGCGGGATGACCTGCACGGTGTCGCCCAGGTACTCGCCGCGCCGCTCCTTGGCGATCACGGTGGAGTAGACCTGGCCCGTGGTGACGTTGGCGGTGCCGTCCAGGTCACGGTCGAGGAAGCGCTCGTAGTGACCGATGTCGAGGTCGGTCTCGGCGCCGTCGTTGGTGACGAAGACCTCGCCGTGCTGGAACGGGTTCATCGTGCCCGGGTCGACGTTCAGGTACGGGTCGAGCTTCTGCATGACGACCCGCAGACCCCGCGCCTTGAGCAGCATGCCCAGGCTGGAGGCGGTCAGCCCCTTGCCGAGAGAGGAGGCGACACCCCCGGTGACGAAGATGTGCTTGGTCGTCGTGGATTTGGGCGTCATGGCCAAGAGGGGGCTCCCGTGGTCGCTGTCTGGCGGTGCGGTCCGACTGCCGGACCGGAGGATTCCGGCGGCGCCGTCGCTGCGGTTCGGGGGTGCGATCTCAGGGGAGGGACGCCCACCGGTCCACGGGCTACCAGCGTATCAGCGCCGCGGGGCACCGGCTCCCGGCCACGCTCCGCACACACGCGGACACCCTCCAGGTCAGCGTGCCGGGCGGGTCCGCGCAGCTCACCCGCGGCTCACTCGTTCGGCGCAGCCGCGTTGCCCGGAGGGGCACACAGAGCCACCGTGTGCGTCGTATCCTGCTCGGACACTCGCTGTCGAGCCGTCCGGCAACACGGCACCACCCCCGTCCGTAGGTACCGGAAACAACGAGAGCTCGTCAGTTCGTTGAGCGAGGAAGACCGAGACCTGTCCACGGTCCGGCGAGGCATTGCCTCAGACGCGACAACGCGTTACAACAACCCCTTGACCGCACTAGCGACCGCCCCTTCATGGGGTGACGTGGCCGTTCGACTGGAGATGCACGTGGCCGGGCGCATCGAAGACTACGCACTCATCGGAGACATGCAGACCGCGGCACTGGTCTGCCGGGACGGCACAGTCGACTGGCTGTGCCTGCCCCGCTTCGACTCGCACGCCATCTTCGCCGGCCTGCTGGGCACCGAGGAGCACGGCTTCTGGCGCATCGGACCGGCGCACACGTCCGACACCGAGCCGCCCGCCGCGGACCGGCGCACCTATCGCGGCGACTCGCTCATCCTGGAGTCGGAGTGGGACACCCCGCGCGGCACCGTCCGGGTGACGGACTTCATGCCGCCGCGTGACGGCGCTCCCCAGCTGATCCGGATCGTGGAGGGCGTCTCCGGGCGCGTCCCGATGCGCTCGGCGCTGCGGATGCGGTTCAGCTACGGCCGGGTGGTGCCCTGGGTGCACCGCAACGACGAGGGCCGTACGTGCGCGGTCGCCGGCCCCGACTCGGTGTGGTTCGACACCGAGGCCGAGACCTACGGCCGGTCGCTGACCACGTACTCCGACTTCACCGTGGCCCCCGGCGACCGGATCGCGTTCACGGTCTCCTGGCAGCCCTCGCACAAGGAGGCGCCGCCGCTGCCGGAGCCGGAGCAGTCGCTGACGGCGACCGAGGACTTCTGGCGCGAGTGGGTCGAGCAGTGCACGTACCACGGCCCCTACCGCGAGCCGGTCGTACGCTCCCTGATCACGCTGAAGGCCCTGACGTACGCCCCCACCGGCGGCATCGTCGCCGCGCCCACCACGTCCCTGCCCGAGGACATCGGCGGCGTGCGCAACTGGGACTACCGCTACACCTGGCTGCGGGACGCGGCGATCACCCTGTCCTCGCTGCTGCGCACCGGCTACCGCGAGGAGGCCCGCGCCTGGCGCGAGTGGCTGCTGCGCGCGGTGGCCGGCGACCCGGAGAACCTCCAGATCATGTACGGCATCGCCGGTGAGCGCGAGCTCGGCGAGGCCGAACTGGACTGGCTGCCCGGCTACGAGAACTCCGCCCCGGTCCGGGTCGGCAACGGCGCGGCCCACCAGCTCCAGCTCGACGTCTACGGCGAGGTCACCGAGGCCCTGCATCTGGCCCATATGACCGGCCTCGCCCGCAACGACTACGCCTCGCTGCTCCAGCTGAAGCTGATCCGCTACCTGGAGGACCACTGGAACGAGCCGGACGAGGGCATCTGGGAGGTGCGCGGCCCCCGCCGCCACTTCGTGCACTCCAAGGTCATGGCCTGGGTCGCGGTCGACCGCACCATCAAGCTGATCGAGTCCGGTGACGCGGACGGCCCGCTGGAGCGCTGGCGCGAACTGCGCGACGACATCCACCGGGACGTGTGCGAGAAGGGCTACGACAAGGAGCGCAACACCTTCACGCAGTCCTACGGCTCCAAGGAACTGGACGCCTCGCTGCTGCTGATCCCGCAGATGGGCTTCCTGCCGCCGGACGACAAGCGCGTGATCGGCACCATCGAGGCGATCCAGCGCGAGCTGTCCACCTCCGACGGCTTCATCCTGCGCTACCCCACCGAGGGCGAGTCCGAGGGCGTCGACGGCCTGCCGGGCGACGAGGGGGCGTTCCTCGCCTGCTCGTTCTGGATGGCCGACGACCTGGCGATGATCGGCCGTGTCGACGAGGCCCGCCAGCTGTTCGAGCGGCTGCTCGCACTTCGCAACGACCTTGGTCTGCTGGCCGAGGAGTGGGACCCGCGCCTGAAGCGCCAGGTGGGCAACTTCCCGCAGGCCTTCAGCCATGTCCCGCTCATCGACACGGCCCTGCGGCTGACGGCGTCGGGGGCGTACGGCGGCTGAGTCCTTCCGCCGGGCCCGTGACACGGCCCGGCCCCGGCGGGTCCGCCCACCGGGGCCGGGCCGTCGTCGTGCGCCTCGTCGGCCCGGGCCGCCGGCGGGCCGCCCCGGCCTCGCGCGCCTAGGCTGGTAGGGCATCCATCCCCCTTCCGGAAAGGGGGCGGCCATGGCTTCCCTCTCGAAGGCGGGCGCGGCTCTCACCGCGCTGCGCGAGGATCTGTCCGGCGATGTGTTCGCCCCCGGCGATCCGGGCTACGACGACGCCCGGACCGTGTTCAACGCCATGATCGACCGGCGGCCCGCGGTGATCGCCCAGTGCGTGGACGAGGACGACGTGGTGCGGGCCGTGCGGTTCGGCCGGGAGCTGGACCTGCACATCGCCGTGCGCGGCGGCGGGCACAGCGTGGCGGGCTCGGCACTCAACGACGGCGGACTGGTGGTGGACCTGCGCCATATGCGCGGGGTCACCGTCCATCCCGGCGCCGAGGCGGTACGGGTCGCGGGCGGCGCGACGATGAGCGACCTGGACCGCGCCACCCAGCCGCACGGCCTGGTCACCACCGGCGGCCGGGTCTCGACCACGGGCGTCGGCGGTTTCGTGCTCGGCGGCGGCAGCGGCTGGCTGGACCGCTGGTGCGGACTCGCGGTCGACAACCTCCTCGGTGTCGAACTGGTCACCGCCGACGGCGACCGCGTCCACGCCAGTGCCGACGACAACCCCGAGCTGTTCTGGGGGCTGCACGGCGGAGGCGGCAACTTCGGCGTCGCCACCGCTCTGACCCTGAAGCTCCACGAGCTGCCCGAGTTCTCCATCGCCTTCCTGCTGTACCTGCCCGAGCACGGCCCCGAGGTCGTGCGCACCTACCGCGACCTGATCGCCGCAGGGCCGGACGAGGCGAGCGGCGCCGCGCTCTACATCACCGCCCCGCCCGAGGAGTTCGTCCCCGAGCACCTGGTCGGCAAGCTGGTCTGCGCCACGATGCTGACGTACGCCGGACCTGAGGCGGACATGCGCAAGGTGGCCGAGCCGCTGCTGGCGCTGCCGCACGAGGCGGAGATCGTCGGGGCTATGCCGTACGCCGACGTCCAGTGCATGATCGACGACCCGCCCGGCTTCCGGAACTACTGGTCGGCCGAGTACCTCACCGGCATGCCCGACCCCTACCTGGACCTCTTCTGCGCCCGCGCGGCGACCATGCCCGTGCCCACCGGCACCATGCACGTCCTGTTCCCGCTGGGCGGCGCCATCACGGCCGGGCCGCGCGAGTACCCGGTGCCGTACCGGGACTCCCCCTGGGGCGTGCATCCCTTCGCCATGTGGGAGGACGCGGCGGACGACGAGCGGTGCGAGCAGTGGGTGCGCGACGTGCGCGCCGACGCCCGGCCCTGGAGCACCGGCGCGGTCTACCTCAACTTCATCGGCGACGAGGGCGCCGACCGGGTCGTCGCCGGGATGGGCCCGGAGAACACCCGGCGGCTGGCCGCGCTGAAGCGGACGTACGACCCCGACAACGTGTTCCGCTACAACCACAACATCCAGCCCGCCTGACGCGCACTGACACCGGTCTTGCACGGCGCGGGTGATCACCCGGCCGTCTCCGGGTGATCACCAGGGATGCCACCGGCACACACGCACGGGTAGCGTCCGCGATATGGAAAGCCGCAGGGAGACCCGACTCGACAGCCACGGCGCGGGCATCACCGTGCAGCGCGCTCTGGAACTGCCCGGACTGCGCAGCGGGCTCCCCGAGGTCCTGGCGGGTGCCGAGCGGCTGAACCGCGCCGTGCGCTGGGTGCACGCGGGCGAGGTGCCCAACATCGCCTCCCTGCTCAAGGGCGGCGAGCTGCTGCTGACCACCGGCTACGGCCTCGGCACCCGGCCGGCCGAGCAGCGGGCGTTCGTGCGGACCCTGGCAGAGCGGGGCATCGCCGCCCTGGTCGTCGAACTGGGCCCGCGCTTCACCCGGTTGCCCGCCACCCTGATCGAGACCGCCCGCTCGGCCGGTCTGCCCCTGGTCCAACTGCACCGCGAGGTGCCCTTCGTGACCGTCACGGAGGAGATCCACACCGAGATCGTCAACGGCCACTACGCGCTGCTGCAACGCGCCGAGGAGGTGCACCGCCGCTGCACCGAGGCCCTGCTCGGCGGCGGCGGGGTGCCTCAGGTCCTCGGCATCCTCGCCGACTTCGGCGACAACCCGGTGTTCCTGGAGGCCGCCGACGGACGGCTGCTGTACGCCGCGGGCGCCGGACCGGAGGGCGCCGATCCGCTCCAGGTGTGGGAGGGGCTGCGCGGCCAGCACAAGGACACCCCGCCGCCCGCCGGATCGGTCCTGGTGGACGTGCCCGGCGGCGGCCAGGGCTCCGGCGCGGTCCGGGCCCGGCTGGTGCTGCTGCCGGTGCGCGCCCCGCTGGCGCCGGTGCACCGGATCGCCGCCGAGCGGGCCGCCGGAATCCTCGCCGTGGTGCTGATGCAGGCCCGCCAGGAGGAGGAGCTCGCCGCGCGCGGCCGCGGCGACTTCCTCACCGACCTCGCCGAGGGCCGGATCACCGCCGAGGACGCCCCCGCACAGGCCCGGGTGCTCGGCTTCAAGCCCGGCACCGGCCCGCTGCTGCCGGTCGTGATGCGGCTCGGTGACACCCTCTCCCCCGGCGGTGGCTGGGCGGTGCTGGCCCGCGCGGTCGCCGAGGAACTGGCCTCAGTGGGCGTGCCCGTGCTGCTCGGCGTACGGCCGGTGGAGGGGAGGGTGCCGGTGCTGCTGGGCCTGCGCACGGAGCCGGAGCGGGCCGCGGTCGCCGACCGGGTCGCGGCGGCGCTGCGGGCCGGTGTGGAACGCGCGGGCATGCAACGCCCCGGCGCCCGGCCCCCCGTCGTGGTCGTCGGTGTGGCGGGCGGCTGGACCGCGGCCTCGGCCGGGCTGCGGCACGCCGCGGAGACGGCCGCCGCGGCGCAGGGCCTCGCGGACCGGCCCTGGTACGACGCCCGTCGTCTGGACATCGACCTGCTGCTGTGGCGGCTGCGCGACCATCCCGACCTGGCGGCCTTCGTGGAGCGGGCGATCGGCCCGATCCGGGACCACGACCGCCGCTCCAAGCCGCCGCTGCTGCCCACCCTGGAGACCTACCTGGCGCACGCCGGGCGCAAGGCCGAGACCGCCCGCGAGCTGCACCTGAACCGGCAGACCCTCTACAACCGCCTCGCCCGTATCGGCGAGTTGCTGGGCACGGACCTGGACGACCCGCAGACCGTGCTGGCCCTGAGCCTGGCGCTGCGGGCCCGCAGACACGTCGGCCAGGCCTAGGGCCCTTCTGACGGATCTCCGTCTCCGACGCCACGGAGGCCGTCAGAAGGGCCCTGATTCCCGGCCCTTCAGATCAGCGGCCACGGCTGCGTCAACTCGTCGTACACGCTGAGCACTTGCGCGACGGTCTCGTCCTCGGTCGGCCAGGTCGCCGCCTGCCGTACGCCGCGTTCGCGCAGCAGTTCACGGCGTGCGGGGTCGGCGAGCAGGGCGGTGACGGCACGGGCGAGGGCGGCGGCGTCGCCGTAGGGGACGAGTTCCGCGGCGTCGCCGACGAGGTCGGGGACGCCGCCGACAGCCGTGGCCACGAGCGGCACCCGGGCGTGCAGGGCCTCCTGGGCGAGCACCGAGCGCGACTCCCAACTGCTGGGCAGCAGCGCGATGTCGGCGGCGGCCAGCAGGTCGCCCACGTCCTTGCGGCGGCCCAGCAGCCGCACCGGCAGCTCCTCGTCCTCGATCCGGCGCTGGAGCACCGGCCGCAGCGGGCCCTCACCCGCGATCGCCACCAGCGGGGCCGGGTCCAGGTCGCGCCACGACCCGGCGGCGTCGAGCAGGGTCCGGTAGCCGCGTCGGCGTTCCAGCGCGCCGACCGCCAGCAGCAACGGGCGTCCCGTCGCGCCGAGTTCGGCCCGCAGCTTGGGCCCCTGGGACTCGTCGCGTTCGACGGTCGCCCTCGGTCCCGGCAGTGCGGCCGCGGCCAGCCGGGCGTCCCGGGCACCGGCGGAGCGGGCCCGGTCCACCAGGTCGGAGCTGGTGCCCAGCACCACGGAGGCGGACCTGACGACCCGGCGTTCCAGCATCCGCAGGAAGTGGGCGCGCGCCCCGTCGGCGTTCGCGCGCCCGTGCCAGGTCACCACCAGCGGGGTGCGCCGCCCGCTCAGCGCGAGCACGGCCCGGAACGAGGCGTGCAGCCCGTGCGCGTGCACCAGGTCGGCCTCGGCGCACGCCGCACGCAGCGCGGCGACCGACGTCGGGTCGCTGCTGCGCGGCACAGGGACATGGCCGACGCCCGCCCCGGAGAAGTCATAGGTGTGAGCGACCTCGAAGGGGGCGCACACCGTCACGCGCACGCCCCGTGCGACGAGCCCGGACGCCAGCGAACGGACATGCGCGCTGCTGCGGGCGTTGCCACCGCCCAGCACCTGCACGGTGCGCAGCGGCGACTGTCCGGGCGCTGAGTGGCTGCTCACGTGGCTCACGTGGCCGGGGCTCCTGGTTCGGGGACGTACACAGGCCCAAGGATGCCAGGGCGCACGGGTGTTCCGGGCACGCAGACGTCAGGAAGCCGGGCAGGGGTCCCCCGCGCCCTCACCCGTACGGGTGAACCTGGGGCTACCCGGCGTCGCCGCGCGCCGCCGCCAGCAGTTCCTCGGCGTGCGCCCGGGCGGTGACGGAGTCCTCCTGCCCCGCGAGCATCCGCGACAGCTCCCGTACCCGCTCCTCGCCCGCGAGGACCTTCACCCCGGACCGCGTCACGGACCCGTCGTTGGTCTTCTCCACCAGCAGCTGCCGGTCGGCGAACGCGGCCACCTGAGGAAGGTGGGTCACGACGACCACCTGGGCGCTGCGGGCCAGCTTCGCCAGCCGCCGCCCGATCTCCACCGCGGCCTTGCCGCCCACGCCGGCGTCGACCTCGTCGAAGAGATACGTCGGCACCGGGTCGGTCCCCGCGAAGACGACCTCCACGGCCAGCATCACCCGGGACAGCTCACCGCCGGAGGCGCCCTTGGCGATCGGCCGCGGCGGCGCCCCGGGGTGCGGGGCGAGCAGCAGCTCCACCTCGTCCGCCCCGGACGGCCCGTAGGCGACGGTCCGCCCGCCGACCTCGACGCCCTCGGGGTCCTCGGTCTGCCGGATCGCGAAGGACACGCGCGCGTGCGGCATCGCCAGCGAGGCCAGCTCCCGTGTAACGGCGGCCGCGAACCGCTCGGCGGCCTCCCCGCGGGCGTCCGTCAACGCCTGCGCCAGCCCGCCCAGTTCGGTGCGCAGCCCGTCCCGCTCGGCGGTCAGCTCCCCGATCCGCTCGTCGTCGCCGTCCAGCTCGGTCAGCCGCGCGGCGCCCTGCTCGGCCCAGGCCAGCACGCCCGCGACGTCGTCGCCGTACTTGCGGGTCAGCGCCGTCAGCGCCGCCCGCCGCTCCTCGACCGCGGCCAGCCGCAGCGGGTCGGCGTCCAGGTCGTCGGCGTACCCGGCCAGCTCCCCGGCCACGTCGCCCAGCAGAATCCCGACCTCCCCGATCCGGTCGGCGAGCGCGGCCAGCGCCGGGTCGTGCGACCGTACGGCCTCCAGGGCCCGGTGCGCGCCCGCCACCAGCGTGGCCGCGTCGACGCCCTCGGGGTCCTCGGGGTTGCCCGCGAGCGCGGCGTGCGCGGCCGTCGCGGCGGACGCCAGCGCCTCGGCGTGGCCCAGCCGCTCGGCCTCCTCCGCCAGCTCGGTGTCCTCGCCGGCCCGCGGCTCCACCCCGGCGATCTCGTCGAGCCCGTAGCGCAGCATGTCGGCCTCCTGGGCACGTTCACGCGCGCGTGTGGTGATCTCCTCGAGCTCCACGGACACGGCCTTGAGCCGCCGGTAGGCCGCGGCGTACTTGGCCAGCGGCACGGCCACGCCGTCCCCGGCGTACCGGTCGAGCGCCTGCCGCTGCCGGGACAGCTTCAGCAGTCCCTGCTGGTCGGTCTGGCCGTGCACGGCCACCAGTTCGTCCGCGAGCTCGGCGAGGAGCCCGACGGGCACGCTGCGCCCGCCCAGGTGGGCCCGTGACCTGCCCTCGGCCGAGACGGTACGGCTGATCAGCAGCGCCCCGTCGTCCAGCTCGGCCCCGGCCTCCTCGGCCCGTACGACCGCCGAGGCGTCCGCGGCGAGCGAGATCCGCCCCTCCACGACCGCCTTCTCGGCGCCGATCCGCACCAGCGCCGGATCGGCGCGCCCGCCCAGGAGCAGCCCGAGGCTCGTGACCACCATGGTCTTGCCCGCACCGGTCTCACCGGTGACGGCGGTGAACCCGGGCGACAGCTCGACCACCGCGTCGTCGATGACGCCGAGCGACCGTATCCGCATCTCTTCCAGCACGGTGAAGACCATACGAGGTAGGGAGCCAGGAGTGCGAGGCGCCCTTGTCACCCGCGCGAGGGAAGCATGCCCGCACGGGCTGGTGGGGCGCCCCCAGATGCCCGCACGGGCTAGTGCGGCGCCCCCCGCCACCCGGAGACGGGCAGCGCGAACTTCGCCACGAGCCGGTCCGTGAACGAGGCGTGGTGCAGCCGCGCCAGCCTGACGGGCACGGCGCCCCGGCGTACCTCCACACGCGCGCCCGCGGGCAGCTCGACCGTCCGCCGTCCGTCGCACCACAGCACCCCGGGCGGGATGTGCGGCAGGACCTCCACCGCGAGCACCGAGTCCGGCGAGGTGACCAGCGGCTTGGCGAACAGCGCGTGCGCGCTGATCGGCACCATCAGCAGCGCCTCCACCTCGGGCCACACCACGGGCCCGCCGGCCGAGAAGGCGTACGCCGTGGAGCCCGTGGGCGTGGACAGCACGATCCCGTCGCAACCGAACCCGGTGACGGGCCGCCCGTCGATCTCCAGGACGACCTCGAGCAGCTTCTCGGCGCCGGCCTTCTGCACGGCCGCCTCGTTGAGCGCCCAGTCGGTGTGCACGATGTCGCCGTTGCTGTGCACCACGACGTCGACGGTCATCCGCTCCTCGACCTCGTAGGACTTCGTGACCACCCGGTCGACGACCTTGTCGAGGTCGTCGCGCTCGGCCTCGGCCAGGAAGCCCACCCGTCCGAGGTTCACGCCCAGCATGGGCACCCCGGAGGCCCGGGCGAACTCCGCCCCGCGCAGCAGCGTCCCGTCCCCGCCGAGCACGATCAGCAGCTCGCAGTCGTCGAGGCACTGCGGGGTGGCCTCCTTGACCAGCTCCACCTCGTCCGGCAGCGGCAGGTCGGCGGCCTCGTACTCCAGGACACGCACGCCGATGCCGGACCGCAGCAGGCCCTTCACCACGAGCTCGGCGCTGCGAATGGCTGCCGGCCGCCCGGTGTGGGCCAGCAGGAAAACAGTACGAGCTCGGTTCTGTGTCAACGCGGCCCCTCCGCCACTGCACGGTCAACGTCGGCCGGGTCCAGCGCGGGGGCACCGGCCCGCAGCCACAGAAAGTACTCGACGTTCCCGGAAGGCCCGGGCAGCGGACTGGCGGTGACTCCTCGCACCCCGAGCCCCAGTTCCCACGCCTTGCCGGCCACACCCCGCACGGCGTCCGCCCGCAGTTGCGGACTCCGTACGACACCCCCGCTGCCCAGCCGTTCCTTGCCCACCTCGAACTGCGGCTTGACCATCATCACCAGATCGGCGTCCGGTCGCACGCACCGCGCCAGGGCGGGCAGCACCAGTCCGAGCGGGATGAACGAAAGATCCCCCACCACCAGATCCACAGGCTCCCCATCGATCGCCTCAAGCGTCAACTCGCGTACGTTCGTACGGTCCTTGACGGTGACGCGTTCATCGCTCCGGAGAGACCACGCGAGCTGTCCGTAGCCGACGTCGACGGCGACGACGTGCGCGGCGCCCGCACGCAGCAGCACATCGGTGAACCCGCCGGTCGACGCGCCGGCGTCCAGGGCCCGCCGCCCCCGCACCGCGAGCCCCTGCGGCACGAACGCCTCCAGCGCCCCGGCGAGCTTGTGCCCGCCCCGGGAGACGTACTCGGGATCGCTGTCGTCGCTCACGACGACGATCGCCGCGGCGGTCTCCACCTGGGTGGCGGGTTTGGTCGCGACGGTCCTGCCGACGGTCACCCGGCCCGCGGCGATCAGCTGGCTGGCGTGCTCGCGCGAGCGGGCGAGCTTCCGGCGGACCAGCTCCGCGTCGAGACGGCGGCGTGCGACTCCTGCCACGTTCGGTTCAGCTCCTGCTCTGGTACGGCGTCGAGGACGGGGGCGCCGGGGGTCCCGGGCGGGCGTCGAGCGCGGTGAGCGCGTCGCGCAGCCCCCGGTGTACATCCTCGTACACCTCCAGATGTCCGTCCGTGGCGAGGTGGTCGGCGTCGGCCAGCCGGTCGAGCTGCGCGTCGACCCCGGCGTCGCCGGTGGGGGTGCGCGCGATGTCGAGGGGGGCCGGGGCCGAGGGGTCCTCCTCGGGCGCGGCGGTGTCCTCCGGGTGGAGGTCCGGCCCGGACTGCCCGGCGGGGTCCGGCTCGGGGGCTGCGTCGTTCATGCCCAGACGCTACCCCGAACCGCTGCGGTACCGTCGGTCCCGATGGCCACGATCGACGAGTGCCGTGCGGCACTGGAGACGCTCTCGGACAACATGCGGCGCGCCGAGGGCGACGTCCGCGCGGCCGCCGCCCTGGACCGCTCGGTGAGCTGTCACATCACCGATCTGGACGTCACCTTCGTGGGCCGGATGTCGGGCGGCCGCATCCATGTCCGGGACGCCGTCCAGGGCCCGCCCCCGGACCGGGCCCAGATCAGGCTCGCCATGGCGGGCGACGACCTGGTGGCCCTGGTCGGCGGCGGACTGCACTTCGCGAAGGCCTGGGGCTCGGGCCGGGTGAGGCTGGAGGCGAGCCTGATGGACCTGTTCCGGCTCAGGAAGCTCCTGTAGGGCTTCCGGAGGTCGCGTCCGGCCGGTCGGCCTCCGGCGCCGGACCCGCCCCGCTCAGGACGCTTCCGCGGCTCCCGCCTTCGCCGTCGCCTGTGGCCGCGCCCGTGCCTTGCGCGCGGCCGGCACCACCAGCGGGGTGCCCGTCTCCGGGTCGTCGATGACCTGGCAGCGCAGGTTGAAGACCTCCTCCACCAGGCCGGCCGTGACGACCTCGTCCGGCGCGCCCTGGGCGATGACCCGGCCGCCCTTGAGGGCGATCAGATGCGTGGCGTACCGGGCCGCGTGGTTGAGGTCGTGCAGGACGGCCACGAGGGTGCGGCCCTGCGTCTCGTGCAGTTCGGCGCACAGGTCCAGCACGTCGATCTGGTGCTGGATGTCGAGGTAGGTCGTCGGCTCGTCGAGCAGCAGCAGGGGCGTCTGCTGGGCGAGCGCCATCGCGATCCACACGCGCTGACGCTGGCCGCCGGACAGCTCGTCGACGTAGCGGTCGGCCAGCTCGGCGACTCCCGTCTGGGCCATCGACTCACGGACCACCCGCTCGTCCTCGGCCGACCACTGGCGCAGGATGCCCTGGTGCGGATAGCGGCCGCGGCCCACCAGGTCGGCGACCGTGATCCCCTCCGGGGCGACCGAGGACTGCGGCAGCAGCCCGAGGGTGCGCGCGACCTTCTTCGCCGGCATCGACTGGATGACCTGCCCGTCCAGCAGCACCCGGCCCTGGCTCGGCCTGAGCATCCGCGACAGCGCGCGCAGCAGTGTCGACTTGCCGCAGGCGTTCGGCCCGACGATCACCGTGAAGGAGTTGTCGGGGATCTCCACCGACAGCTGCTCGGCGATCACCCGCTGGTCGTAGGCGAGGGTGACGTTCTCGGCGGACAGGCGGTTCACGGTGCTCCTCGAGGTGTTCTGGTACGCGGCTGCGCGCGGGTCCGTCGTCATATCCGGCCCGCCCGGCGCTCGGTGACCAGCAGCCACAGCAGGTAGACCCCGCCGACCACGCCGGTCACCACGCCCACGGGGAGCTGGTCGGCGCCGAACAGCCGCTGCGAGACCCAGTCGGCGACGACCAGCAGGGCGGCGCCCATGCACAGGGACGCCAGCAGGTTCGGGCCGGGCGAACGGGTCAGGCGCCGGGCGAGCTGCGGTGCGGTGAGCGCGACGAAGCTGATCGGCCCGGCGGCGGCGGTGGCGGACGCGGTGAGCAGGACGGCCGCCACCATCAGCACCAGCCGCACGCGTTCCACGCGCACCCCCAGCGCGTTGGAGACGTCGTCGCCCATCTCCGTCATCCGCAGCCCGCGCGCGTTGGCGAGGACGAGCGGGACCAGTACGACGCACAGCCAGAGCAGCGGCCACACCTGCTCCCAGCCCCGGCCGCTGAGCGATCCGGTCATCCAGACGACCGCGCGGGAGGCGTCGACGAGGTCGGCCTTGGTGAGCAGATAGCCGTTGACGGCGGTGGCGACGGCCGACACACCGATGCCCACCAGCACCAGCCGGTAGCCGTGCACGCCCCGCTTCCAGGCGAGCAGATAGATCGCCGCGCCGGTGACCAGCCCGCCGATCAGCGCTCCGGCCGCGACCTGGCCCGCGCTGCCGGACATGAGCACGATGACGGTCAGCGCGCCGGCCGTGGCGCCCTGTCCGAGGCCGAGCACGTCGGGGCTGCCCAGCGGGTTGCGCGAGACGGCCTGGAACAGCGCGCCGCCCAGGCCCAGCGAGGCGCCGACCAGCAGCCCGACCAGGACGCGCGGCAGACGCAGCTCGTTGACGATGAACTCCTGCCCCGCGTCGCCGTTCCCGGCCAGCGTCCTGAGCACGTCCCCGGCCGCGATGGGGAAGTCGCCGGTGCCGATCAGCAGCACGCTCGCGGCGAGCGCGGCCACCAGCAGGGCCGCGACCACGAGGAACGCGCGCAGGTCGACACGGACGGACAGCCCGCCCGGGGTACGCAGCGCGCGGGTGGCCCCGCGCGGCTTCTTCACTGCGCTGCTCACAGCTGGGCCGTCCTCCGCCGTCGTACGAGAAAGATGAAGACCGGGCCGCCGATGATCGCGGTGACGATGCCGACCTGGAGCTCCGCCGGCCGGGCCACGATCCGGCCGATGACGTCGGCGCCGAGCAGCAGCACGGGCGACAGGACCGTCGCGTACGGCAGGATCCAGCGCAGGTCGGGCCCGGTGAAGGAGCGCACGACGTGCGGCACCATCAGGCCGACGAACACGATCGGGCCGCAGGCGGCGGTCGCCGCCCCGCACAGCACGGTCGCGGCCAGCATGGACAGCGCCCTGGTGCGGCCCAGATGGGCGCCGAGAGCCTTCGCCGTGTCGTCGCCCATCGCCATCGCGTTCAGCGGACGGGCGAGGGCGAGGGCGAGCAGCGTGCCGACCGCCAGGAAGGGCAGCACCTGGGTGATGGTCTCGTCGGTCGCCGAGTTCAGCGAACCGACCGTCCAGAAGCGCATCTTGCCGAGCGCCGCCTCGTCCATGATCATCACGGCCTGGAGGTAGCCGTAGAGCGCGGCGCTGAGCGCGGTCCCGGCGAGCGCGAGCCGTACGGGCGTGGCGCCCCGGCTGCCGCCGAGGAACCAGACCAGAGCCCCCACCGCCGCGGCCCCGAGGAAGGCGAACCACACATAGCCGCTCAGGCTCGTGACCCCGAAGAAGGTGATCGCGGTGACCACGGCGGCGGAGGCCCCGGCGTTGATGCCGAGCAGGCCCGGGTCGGCCAGCGGGTTGCGGGTGAGCGCCTGGAGCACGGCCCCCGACAGGCCCAGCGCGGCCCCCGCGAGCAGTCCGAGCAGCGTCCGCGACAGCCGCTCGTCCACGACGACGTCGCCGTAGGTCCCGCTGTCCTGGAACAGGCCGTGCCAGACCTGGTCCAGGGACAGTTCCTTGGCCCCGATCGCTATGCTCGCCACGGCGACGAGCGCCAGGATCAGGACGGAGACGAGAAGCCCGACCGCGCGTATCGCGCCGCGCTCGGGGGGCGCGGGGGCGGTTTCCGCGCGCTGTTCGGGAGGACTGTCGACCAACACGCAGGTTAGGTTAGCCTACCCTCCCATTCCGGACGATGCCCGGTCACCACCTTCCGTACGGCTCCCGTATCCGCCGAGGACCCCTCAGCACCTCGGCACCCACGCGTCACGGCCCGTCGCTCCTGAGACCCCCTCAGAGCCCCAGTCTGGCCAGCGCCTTCTCCGCGTCGAGCGTGCAGGAGCCCTCCCCGGCCGCCGTCCACGCCGCCGCGCACAGCGCCCGCAGCCCGTCCAGGGCCTCGCCCTCACCGTCGACTTCCAGCCGCCCGTCACCCGCCGTCGCCGTCCAGCCCCCGCACCGGAAGCCCTCCCCGGCCTCGGCGACCTCCGGCTGCCCCGTGAGCAACCCGCGCAGATCCGCGTCGACATACGTCGGCCGGTGCTGCGGCGGAGCGGCCAGCAGCAGCGCCCCGTCGGTCACACCGGTCAGCACCAGCAGCGAGTCCACCTCGCCGTTGAACGCGCCCTCGATGTCCGTGTCCAGCCGGTCCCCCACCACCAGCGGCCGCCGGGCACCCGTCCGCAGGATCGTCTCCCGGTGCATGGGCGGCAGCGGCTTGCCCGCCACCTGGGGCTCGGCCCCGGTCGCGATCCGCACCACCTGCACCGCCGCCCCGTTGCCCGGCGCGATGCCCCGCCCGCTCGGAATCGTCAGATCGGTGTTCGACGCGAACCACGGCACCCCGCGCGCCACCGCGTACGAGGCCTCGGCGAACCGCCCCCAGGCGAGGTCAGGGCCACCGTACCCCTGCACCACCGCCGCCGGATCGTCGTCCGCGCTCTCCACGGGCACCAGCCCCCGCTCCCGCAGCGCCACCCGCAGCCCCTCGCCACCGATCACCAGCACCCGCGACCCCGCCGGCACCTGCTCACTGATCAGCCGCGCGACCGCCTGCGCCGAGGTGATGACGTCCCCCGCGTCCGTCGGTATCCCCAGCTCGGTCAGATGCCCGGCCACCGCGTCCGGGGTCCGCAGCGCGTTGTTCGTGACGTACGCCAGATGCATCCCGCCCTCCCGGGCGGTCGCCAGCGACCCGACGGCGTGCACGATGGCGCTCCCGCCCGCGTACACCACCCCGTCCAGGTCGAGCAGCGCCGTGTCGTACGCCGCGCTCAGGGCCCGCCCACTGCCCTCGGGCCTCGTCCTGACGCCCTGGCTCATTCCGCATCGCTCCTCGTTGGTCCGGCCTTTCCCCCGATCATCCCGCATGCCACCGACACACGTACGATGCCGTGATGAACACTGCAGGTCACTCGGAAGCAACGGCGCCCCGAGGCCTGGAACTCACCCCGTTCCGAGGCCTGCGCTACGACCCCGACCGGGTCGGCAGTCTCGCCGCCGTCACCTCCCCTCCGTACGACGTCGTCGTACGCCCCGACGGAGTGCACCACCTCCAGGACGCGGACCCGCACAACATCGTCCGGCTGATCCTCCCCCAGGCCGGCACCGTCGGCGCCCGCACCGAACAGGCGGCCGACACACTGCGCCGCTGGCTCTCGGAGGGCGTCCTCACCGCCGACCCCGAGCCCGCCCTGTACGTGTACGAGCAACGCCACTCCGACGGCATGCTCCAGCGCGGCCTCATCGGCACCCTGCGCGTCTCCGACCCCGCCGAGGGCATCGTCCTGCCCCACGAGGACGTCATGCCGCACGTCGTCGCCGACCGCGCCGCCCTGATGCGGGCCACCTCCGCGAACCTCGAACCCCTGCTGCTGACCTACCACGGCAACGGCTCCGCCGCCGAGGTCGTCGAGCGCACCGCCCAGCGGCCGCCGCTGCTCGCCACCCTCACCGAGGACGGCTACCACCACCACCTGTGGTCGGTCACCGACCCGGACGACCTGAGCCGCGTGCAGACCGACCTGGCCCACCACCAGGCCCTCATCGCCGACGGCCACCACCGCTGGGCCACCTACCGCCGACTGCGCGCCGAGCACGCCTCCCCCAGCCCCTGGGACCTCGGCCTCGTCCTGCTGGTCGACACCTCCCGCTACCCGCTGCGCGTGCGGGCCATCCACCGCCTTCTGCACGGCCTGCCGGTCGCCGACGCCCTGGCCTCGATCCGCGACCACTTCCGCGTCCGCTCCCTCGACCTGCCGCTGCCGGGCGCCCTGGAGGCACTGGCCGACGCGGCCTGCGAGGGCAACGCCTTCCTCCTGGCCGGCGACGGCGCCTTCCACCTCGTCGACCGGCCCGACCCGGACCTGCTCGCCCGCACCGTCCCCGCCGACCGCCCCGCCGCCTGGCGCACCCTGGACGCGACCGTCCTGCACGCCACGCTCCTCGACCACGTCTGGCGCATCCCCGAGGACGACCCGGCCCGCATCGCCTACATCCACGACACGGCCGCCACCGTCCGCAAGGCCGAACGCCACGGCAGTACGGCCGTCCTGATGCACCCCGTCCGCGAGGCCGTGGTCCGCGACCTCGCCCGCCAGGGCGTCACCATGCCCCGCAAGTCGACGTCCTTCGGCCCCAAACCGGCCTCCGGCCTGGTGCTGCGCGCCCTCGACATCTGAGGACGCCCGGGAGCGGGCGGAGCCGGAGGGAGCCGGACACGCAAAAGGGCGGGACCCCACTCGGGGGCCCCGCCCTTTGCCGTACTGCTTGTCATTCGGCCGTGAGACCGAGGTCAGCTCTTGCCGTCGACCTCGTCCTCGTCGTCCTCGTCGAAGTCGTCGTCCTCGTCCTCGTCGAGGTCGTCCGCGTCCTCGACGTCATCGGCGCGCTTGTCGTCCCGGACCTCCACGACGGCCTCGCCGTCGGCGGCCTCGGTCTCGGTCTCGTCGAGCGCGTCGACGAACTCGACACCGTCCATCTCGGCCAGCCGGTCGGAGGCGTCCGTGCTGCCGTCCCGGTCGGCCTCCACGGCCTTCGCGAACCACTCCCGCGCCTCGCCCTCACGACCGGCCGCCAGCAGGGCGTCGGCGTAGGCGTACCGCAGCCGCGCGGTCCACGGCTGTACGGCGTTGGAGGCCAGCTCGGGGCTCTGGAGCGTCACGATGGCCGCGTCGAGCTGCCCCATGTCACGCCGCGCACCGGCGGCGACGAGCCGCATCTCGACCTGGCTCGCCTTGTCGAGCTTGTTCACCTCGGGCGCGCCGGCCATGTCCAGCGCCTTCTCGGGCCGGCCCAGTCCGCGTTCGCAGTCCGCCATGACGGGCCACAGCTCCACGGACCCGGTCATCCGCCGCGCGGCCCGGAACTCGGCGAGCGCCTCGGAGTACTTCTGGTTCGCGTACGCCGCGAAACCGGCCGCCTCACGCACCGCCGCGACACGCGACGCCAGGCGCAGGGCCACCTTGGAGTAGCCGTACGCGCCCTCGGGGTCCTCGTCGATGAGACGCGCGACCATCACCAGGTTCCTGGCGACGTCCTCGGCGAGCGTCTTGGGCAGGCTCTGGAGCTCCTGCCGCACGTCGCCGTCGATCTCGTCGCCCGTGACGTCCTCGGGGATCGGCAGCCGCTTGATCGGCTCACGATCGCGCTCGCGCTCCTCGCGGAACCGGCCGCCACCGCGCCGGTCGTCGCCACCACGCCGGTCGTCCCCGCCGCGCCCGCGGAACCCGCCGCGGTCGCCACCGGGCCGCCCGCCACGGTCGTCACGACGGAAACCGCCACGCTCGCCCCCGCGGTCGTCACGACGGAATCCGCCACGCTCGCCGCCTCGGTCGCCGCCGCGGTCGTCACGCCGGCCGCCGTAGCCGCCACCACGGTTGTCGTCACGACGGAAGCCACCGCGGTCGTCGTCACGGCGGTAGGCCGGACGGTCACCGCGGTCGTCACGCCGGTCGTCGCGACGGTCGTCCCTACGGCCGTAGCCGCCGCGGTCGTCGTCGCGCCGGAACGCGGGACGGTCACCACCACGGTCGTCACGGCGGAACGACGGACGGTCGCCCCGGTCGTCGTCACGGCGGTAGGCCGGACGGTCGCCCCCGCGGTCGTCACGACGGAACCCGCCTCGGTCGCCGCCGCGGTCGTCACGCCGGCCGCCGTAGCCGCCACCACGGTTGTCGTCACGACGGAAGCCACCGCGGTCGTCACGGCGCTCGCCGCCCCGGTCGTCGCGACGGCCGTAGCCGCCACCACGGTTGTCGTCGCGGCGGAACGCGGGACGGTCACCACGGTTGTCGTCACGACGGTAGGCGGGACGGTCACCGCGATCGTCGCGCCGGAAGCCACCGTCACGGTCGTCGCGACGCGGTCCACGATCGTCTCGCTGGTGCGACGGACGGAACCCGCCGCGATCCCCGCCCCGGTCACCGTCGCGACGGTCGCCCCGGTCGTCGCGACGGCCGTAGCCGCCACCACGGTTGTCGCCACCCCGGTTGTCGTCACGACGGAACCCGCCGCGGTCGTCACGACGCTCGCCACGGTCGTCGCGGCGGAACGCGGGACGGTCACCACCGCGATCGCCACGGTCGTCGCGGCGGAAACCGCCCCGGTCGCCCCGGTCGCCACGGTCGTCGCGGCGGAAACCGCCCCGGTCGCCCCGGTCGCCGCGGTCGTCACGGCGGCCGTGACCGCCACGGTCGTCGTCGCGGCGGAACGCGGGACGGTCACCACGGTCGTCACGGCGGAAGCCACCACGGTCGCCTCGGCCACCGCGATCGTCACGACGGTCGCCGCGGTCACCGCGGTCGTCACGGCGGAACCCGCCGCGGGCACCACGATCACCACTGTCCCGTCGCCGCTGGTCGCGCTCCGGTCGGTCGTCGGGAGAGTTGGTGGACATGGGTGACTCCTGTCTTCGGTACCTCAAGCATTGTAAAAACAAAAGGACCCCTGGTCCCAGCTGAACGCTGGGACCAGGGGTCCTCCAAAGATTGTTCGGCGGCGTCCTACTCTCCCACAGGGTCCCCCCTGCAGTACCATCGGCGCTGTAAGGCTTAGCTTCCGGGTTCGGAATGTAACCGGGCG